>JAFXSR010000059.1 GCA_017525505.1 Bacteroidales bacterium | reverse complement strand
TTCTATACCCAGTATGATATAGCCGCCGTTGGTATTAGCAAAAGCGGAATAGGTCTCCCAAACAGACTTTGGAAGTGCGGTTTCCGCCTTCTTGCACTCCAAGGTTACGCGTTCACCGTATTGCAACAGGTCGTCTATAATTTTCTTGTTCATAGCATCATACTTTAATTGAACTCAACTATTGAAAACACGCTCACCGTACTTTCCACCACATTGGTCTGGTATTGCTGGATTTTGAATTTGAATTTCATTTCGCAAAATAATGTATGAGATTTTCTTTGTCAATCGACCATTGACCACCTTTTGCCGGTCCGATTCTAATAACAATTCCTTGCTCCTGGAGAGCTTTAATCTTATTAGCAACGGTCCTTCGTGATACTTGTATGGCGGATGCCATATCATCCAAGGAAATCGATGGCTTATCCAGAATCAGTGAAATAATTTCAGCCTCTGTTTTCGGTGCAATTTTCAGTGCAATTTTCAGTGCATTTTCAGTAAACTCAATCGGCTTTTTCGATGCAATGGCGATTGCATTCAAACTTGCACGGAGCATAAAATCATCCTGCTTGAATACAGGCTTTGGCCAGCCTCCTTCCTCTAATTCCCTATACATCCGATCAACACCTTCACCAAACTCACGGATGAACTCATATTCTTTCATGAAAGCGGCAATCTTTGGGTTGCGGGAAAAGTGAGTGGTGCGCATGTTGTTGAGGCGGACACGCCCGGGCAGAATGCCAGGACTTTCGACCGTGTAGTGGTCATCGAACATTTTGATTTGGATGTCGGTTCCAAGAATCGAGTAATCGCGGTGGGCTATGGCATTAACAATCAGCTCGGTCCAACAAAACTCGGGATACTCCACCTCCGTTACGAAGCGTGCTTCGGGTCCCAAATAAGTGTGTTCCTTGATTTGTGTCTTGACGAAAGCGATGGCGTCGCGAGTCATATCCAAGATTCGACCCTTGAAAATGACATCTTTGATGACATTCATCTCGCGCCCCACTTTCTCTTCCGTTCCATCATAGCGGATGAAGCGCACCCAGGCCCGCTGGAAAAAGCGTTGCGGATCTTTGCCGAACAACAGTATGGCGGCACCGCTAATCTGTTCCTTGCCATCTTTGACCAGGATATAATCACCATTGGTGCGAAGAAAAGTCAACGCATCTTTTTTGTAACCAATCCTCTCGCAATACTTCGAAACAAAGTCCAAATCCAAATCATCAACCGTGGCCCTTGCAACGGGGTAATCCTCATAGTACTGCACCCCTTTCGCCAGCATGATTTGCATACGGTCGTCAAAGGAGAGTTTCTTGGATTTGTCGCCGACACGATAGTAGGCCTCATCGGAAGAAGTGGCGTGCATGGCGCTGCTCTGCTCCACTTCCAGAATTAGGATATGGTTGTCTTTTCCTTCTTTGTCGATGCAGGGAATGCGTTGAGGATGGACGTTGACCGAAGGGATGCAATAGTCGAACGGCACGCGCAGCAAGTCGTTGATATGCTCGGTCATCCCGTCGATACCGCTGATGGTGCCGTCGTCCTCAATGTCAACGGCAATGGTGCCGCCATCGGCGTTGGCCATAGCCACCATGGTGACGGCCAATGCCTTAGGTTCGATACGACCGCTTTTTTTGTCGTAGGTCTGCCCTTCGGGCTGATTCAAATAATAGTCAAGTGTTTTCATAAGGCAAGGATACTAAATGTGACAGCGACGCTATGGCGTTCTCCACTGCATCGGTCAGGTATTGCTGTGTTTTGAACTTGAATTTCATGCTTTATCACTTTTTCTTTCAAACGAATCCCACAAAAAGTTCACCAATGTAATACTGCTGCCGATTGCCAGTTTTGCATGGCGTTCTTGCAAACCTTTGTAAGATGCACTTTTTCCATGACCACTTCCAAAGGCATTACGTATTATAGCAATCTGTGTTGCTATCCCTTTTAGACTACCAAGAATTCCTTTTATAGCACCAGCTTCTTTTGCTGTGTCAGGAATATGTTTATGTGTTATTTCCAGTAGTTTCATGGTCTCATCAACAAGCTGATTAAGTTTCCAATCTTTATCAGGTGTTATCCCACTTTTCTCTAATATAGTTTCACAACAACTTTCAATAAGTTCTTTGGCTTTCCCTATAGATTCCGTTGGATTGGTTTCTTGATTATCAAGCATGATACTCATCTGCTTGTTAATATACTCGCTTGAAAATGCTTCTTTAACTGAATTTGCTGCGAAAGAAGAAAACTGATTGGAATTGATTCGTTGAGCAACCCCCTTACATTGGGCATAATATTTGGCATATACATCGTTGGAAATCCCATACGAAAAAGTATCATTAATTCCGTCTCTTTCTCTCTCGAAGTTTGGATATTGTGTTTCATAATACTCTAACAAATCAAGTAGCAATTTATTAGATAAGTCGTCTGAAGCCTCATTGACAAAAGCATTTAATGATTTTCCTTTAGACAACCCGTATTTGGTACATAGTTCGACTCCAACACTTGCCATCGTAAAATTGTCAAAGTCGGCAGAGGAAAAGTCCAATACATATCCACCACGATTGAACAATTTCAAGAAAATTCCCTTTTCATTGTTTGTCATATCTGACAAAATTTTTTGAACATTAGTTTATTCTAAAATCCCGCCCGTACCATAGAAACTTTTTCCAACTTTTCCGTAGAAACACCCAACTCTTCCCTCATTGCATTGAAGATATCTGTTTGGTATCTTGTATGTTCCTCTAATGTCAAAGGTTTTCCTTGAAGTGTTCTTTGCACGATGTCATTATAATGTTGATTGACAAGACTGGATAATCTTGGACCCGCAAACAATAAAATTTTATTTGTGCAGGCCTGTAACGACAAATAATTATCTCTGTTGCCAGCATTAATCATGGCTTGAAGGGCATCTATGTATTCATTGTAAACCTTTCTTCGGATCTCTTCCAACTTGGCTTTTTTATCAGTTTCATACTCTTTTCGTTTTCCCAAATACGAAAATAAACTGGGGATCAAAGCGCCTATACAAGCAGAACCCGCTGCGATTAATGCTGTAAGTAATGTGTTATCCATTTTGACTATATTTTGAAACTTAAATGATTCTCCGTATCGTCTCTTTCGAATACTCCTCCCAAATCTGCTCAAAGTTATCTGCTACGTTATCCGTGGCGAGGCTGGCGTCGCGGAGGACGAAGTAGTAGGGATGCTGGCGAGCGATTTGCTTGTCGGGCCAGGTGGAACTGGTAGCGTTCCTCGGGGCCTTCCACGATGTCCTTCGAGAGTTCCTGCCGCAACTGGTCGAAGTCAATTGCCGCTTCCGGCTTCCCGTTCTCATCAAGCCGCTCGGTGAGGCAGTTGGGGAAGAGTTCGGCAATTTTCTTTATGTTTTCGTCCACGATGTTGTGGGTTTGCATGTGAAGTTTTTCCATATTATGGTGTGTTTTATAATCCGAACGACATTTTTGTGGCTTTCAATGTGTTTTCGCCAACCGTATAGGCGTAACAAGCTACCGGCATAAATTGTAGGTAGCCAAAAGGTACATTCTTTTTCCCTGTTTCTGAGATGGAAGTGACGATAGCGTGGGTCAGACCGTTGATTCTCATAAAAGTTTCCAGAGATTTTAGTTCCGTACTAGGATTATGGAATGGTTTGTTTGTCCATTTCACTTCAACCGCCCATTCCGGTTTTTGTATCGCTTCGTTAATGCCTACAATGTCAACTTCCCCTTTTTTCTTATTACCTTCATTCCAATTAGCGTATGCGATGTTGGTATTTCGAGGAATCCATTGAGCATAAACTGCTGTTTCCACCATATTCCCAATCACATCGTCATATTCATTAATTGGCTGAAACAGTGCACAACGCAGAGAAGGATTAGTAAGATAGAGTTTGAACAACATTTCACGTTTATAGTCTTTGGCCGTGTCATCCGCCCGGCGAATTTTCTTTATTAGAAACGCCGCCTCTAAATATTGTATGTATTTTCGGAGCGTGTCTTTTTTAACGCCGGAATCTTTCGACAAACCTTCATACGAAAACTGTGCTCCCGAATGATAGGCTATCATGGTAAAGAGGGAATTCAGCTCCTGGACATCGGTAATTCCATATAAACTGGGTAAATCCCTTAGCAATACCTTGTCAATAATATCATGTCTGATGAACTGACCTGGATTTTCTTGGATACGCTGGGAGAAAACCACTTCCGGATATCCCCCGTAATTGATGTAGTCAATAAATAACTTGTTTAATTTTGCGATGTCTATAGTGGTGTTGCCTATAATAGTACCATCCGTCCATTCCATCTCCATGGAGCGCATTAACTGTGCGTATTCTTTCAAATGAACATATTCATAAAACGTCAACGGAGGAAGGTTGAAATCGGTGAACCGGCCGGCACCGCTTTCATCGCTTCGTTTTTTCAATTCTGCCGCCGCCGAACCCGATGCGACAAATTTTACATTATGGTAGGTGTCTACCAATGACTTCAAATGTATCTCCCAGTCTTTCAAATACTGAATCTCATCAAAAAAGACATAAAAAATTTCTTTGTTGTCTGTCTTCCCCAATGCTTGCTTTGCCAGAGTGAATAGCTGTTCCAAATATATTTTGTTATAAATAGGTGTTTCAACAGAAATGTAAATGATATTCTGCGGGGAAACACCTTCCGCTATGAGGCGCTGGATAGTATGGTACAACATCACTGTTTTGCCAACACGACGCGGACCCATTAGGATGACAGCTCGTTGGATATCCAATCCTGCAACTAGTGGATAAAAGATGTCCAGATATAAGCGGGGGTGCATTTCGGCATAGTATGAAGCTATTTCATTCTCTGTCCACCACGGGTTATCCACCCGGAGACGTCCAATGACTTGTTTTTCTATCAATTCATTATAATACATTTTGCTGTTTATTTAGACTGCAAAAGTAATCATTTTTTTCTTAAAATGCAATTTTATAATAAAATAATTCGATTTCTATCTGCTTAATATTTTATTTTCAATATCATAAAAACGACCACCAAATTTTTATATTTTAATTTTTATTTGAACCAAACAATAAATGTATTATTTTAAGATATAATACCAAACAATTGATAATCAGTAAATTAATATAAAAATAAAGAATAAGCAGATTTAAATCTGCTTGTTTGCGTTGACAGCGTCTTTCATATGCGGTCTGTCGCCTTCGAAAGTTGTCAGTCCCATGAATTCCTTTTCGGCATTGGTACGGTTTACAATGTCTTTTTGATAAAGATGGTGTTACGATACTAAAAAAAGGCAGCCCTTCGGCTGCCTTTACTATAAACTTTATACTATAAACTCTACACTTTATTTCCTCACTTTCTTCACAAACTCTTCCACCTCGGGTACGCCGCCTTGATAGACGAGGTAGCCGTCGTAGGGTTCGCGTTTGGTGATTTCGTCGTTGATGGGGGTGAGCATCAGCTTCTTCACATCCTCTCGCTTCTGGCCGCTGTCTTTGGTCAGTCCTAACGCCCAGCCGAGCTTGATGTAAGAGCTCTCCGCCAGCATGTTGTCGGCGGGGATGATGCCACGGGCCATCATGTCACGGCCGGTGTCATACACAAACATGTGGGTGTAACCCCAGATGGTCTGCACGCTCATGTACTGGTGCACGCCAGCATCGGTGGCGCGCTGTATGGCGTCGAACATGCCCTTGTTGACATGGCCGAGGCCAGTGCCGTCCCAAACAATACCTTTGTAACCGTTGTCGATAAGGGCATCCAGCACATCGGGTTTCATGCCCGGATAGTAGTAGAGGATGGCCACACGGTCGTCGAAGGTGGGCACGATGCGGGTAACGTTGGGGTCGTTTTTGGCGAGGCTGCGCTTGTAGTCCTCGTAGTTGGTGATGACCTCAATCTGGCGTTGTCCTCTGCGGCGGTGGTTATAGACCTCCTTGATGGGCTTAACACCGTCTTTGCGGTTGACCGTGGCCAACGGGGTGTCGCCAATGGTACGGAAGGTGGAGCGGTAAGAGCTGTGCATCTTGCGCACGCGGGTGCCGCGGTGCAGGAAGCCGTAGTCGTCGCTGGTGGGACCGAACATGCAGACCATCACCTCGGCGATGTCGCCGTGACCGGCAGCGGTCATGGCGTGCATAAGGTTCAAAGCAGCATCGGAGCTGGGACGGTCGGAACTACGTTGCGAGCCTACCAATACCACGGGCATGGGCATATTCTGGCACATGTAGGTCAAAGCGGCGGCGGTGTGGGCCAGGGTGTCGGTACCATGGCCAATCACAATACCCTCAATGCCGTCTTCGATTTCTTTGCCAATCTTGTTGGCCAAAGCCATATATTCCACAGGTGACATGTTCTCGGAGAACACGGCGAAAACCTTCTCGGTTTGCAGGTTGCAGATGTCGGCCAGCTCGGGCACGGCACCATACAATTCGCCGGGCGAGAATGCGGGAATCACCGCACCCGTACGGTAGTCCAAACGGGAGGCAATGGTGCCGCCGGTACCTAACAGTTTCACATGAGGCAGACCGGGTGTGTAAGGGAATTCCTTCTCCGGAATCTTGAAAACGGGCTGCGGGTCGCGCTCGCCCTTCATGTCGGTGATGGTGTCGATGTCAATACCGATGTTGTAGCCGGTGCTGACTTTCATCACAATGTGGATGTCGTCGGTGTTTTCCGTGCGAGGCAGAATCTTTCCCGAGAAATGTCCGCGGGTGGTCTCCACTTCAGCTTTGTCCCACACATGAACATCATATTTTTTGAGCGTCTCTAAGGCGCGTCCCTTATATCCTTGGAATGTTTTTTTATCGTCGTCCATGTTAAGTTTCTTTAATGTTTATGGTTTAATGATTATGGTTAGAAGGTTAGGAGGTTAGAAGGTTAATTCTGAAAAAGAGATGTTACCGATGGCCATTGAGCGCACTTGGCCGAGGAGGCTGTTTCTCTTGTCCTCTTCGGTGGTGCGGGAACGCATGGGTTTGAAACTGCCGCTCAGCGTACTGAGGTTTTTCAGGATTTCTTCTTTGGAAGCCTTGCGATAGCCGGTAAGTTTCAGCAGTTCGGTGAAGTCTGCCTTCGGCTGCTCGAACATCAGCTTCAGCATATCGGTTGCGATGGCTTTGTTCAGACCTTCTTGTTTCAGGAAAGCGAAGAGGTCGAAGATTCTGCATTTGCAGAAAGGAATCTGGCCGTATTGGCCGTGCAGATGTTTGAGTCTATGGCCGAAGAAGGTGCCGATATATTTGGGACAATAGTCAAGTTCGGTGACGATTTTCTTGATCAGGGGGAAGAAATTATGGGTGAAGATATATTTGAAGCAATCTTGCGGTACACCCCATGCCACCATCTGTGCGTATCGGTCGGACACAGCGTCAGGGATGTTTTTGCGCAATTCTTCAATATAGTCGGCATGCAACGGAATGGGAGCCGAGTCGGTGTCAGGATACATACGGTCGGCACCGGGCAGCACACGCTCGAAGATGGTGGTGCCGTCGGGCAGTGCCTTGCGGGTTTCGAGAGGAACACCGTCGAAGGTCATCAGCGCGCGCTCTTCAATGACTTCCAAAGCGGTTTTCACATCGTCCTCAGGAGCCCAGAAAATGATTTGGGCGTCGTTCTCGCCAGCGTTCATCGCTTTGGCGGCTTTCTCGAAAACACTGCGGCTTACTACATCCTCCAGGTCTTCGCTGGATGCCATGTTGGGACGCTCAATGCAGGCGATAACTTTCAGTCTGTCGGCAAACTCGCAGTAGAAAGGATGACCTGGCTGGGTGAAGTGTGACATCAAACCGGCGAACTGCGGCAGGTTGACGGCATATACTTTTTCACCACGCTTGATGGCGTCGGTAATGGGGTCGAAATAAAAATGGAACTGCTTGGGATCCAGTTCAGTGAACGCCATTTTCCAGTCTTCCTTTTTAATGCGGGCTTTCAGTTTGTCGCGGATGGCGAGCAGGGCCCACTGGCGGAAGCATTCCACGTGAGTGACTTCGGGAATCCATTTGGTATGGGCAACACCCTTCACCTCGATACGGGTACCTCCTTTGCAGCTCACGTTCACATCCTGGCGGCCAGCGCCGATGCCGGTACGCACACGGCCGGTGCTGCGGTTCAGGAAGCGGATATAGTTGCCGGCTTCTTCTACCTCGTCAGGGTTGATCATTTCAGGATAAGTTACCGTTTCAATCAAAGGCATACCCAGACGGTCGGTGCGGTAGATACGGGTGTGACCAATATCAGATACCTCGCGGCAGGCGTCTTCCTCTACGCTGAGCTGGATGAGACGCACTTTCTTGTTCTTCAGCTGGATTTCGCCGTCGATACCCAGAATAGCGGTACGCTGGAAGCCTGTCGGGATGGAGCCGTCGAGGTATTGCTTGCGGGTGATATGCACCTCGCCCACAATCTTCAGCTTGGAGGCCAAGGCGATTTCCAAAGCATATTGCAGCGCTTCGGGGTTGATGGGGAATGGGGGAGTGTCGTCCACCTCGTAGGTGCAGGCGGTCTTGTGAGCGATGCGGTAGATGATGTTCTTGCGGGTCTTGAACTCCATCAGCGCGGTGCCGTCGTACTCACCCATTTCGGAAAGGGTAGGGCGCATGTGACGCAACAACTCGGCGTCATATTGGTCAGGTTTTTGGAAAATCCCCGCGGGACAGCGGCAGAACAATTTTTCTTTGGTGGCCAGTTGCTGGTGAACTTCCAGCCCCGACATGAAGCCGATGCGGTCGTAGTCGGCCTGGGTGGCTTGCTTACGGTTTACGTAGCCGATGGCGTCTTTGCTGGCTTCGTAATTCTCTTGAGGGTTGATGGTTTGCATATATCTTTGAATTTGGTTTTTTGGTATTTACCAGATGAAATTGACGAAAAAAAACATCCTACAAAAATACTAAAAAATATTTCATCCTCCGACAAATAAATTTACGCTTCCTCGTTTAAATATCAAATTTTTTCCATTTCTCATATATCTTTTCACCGCTTAACTTTCTATAATGAAAATAATTAGCACATTAGCACATTTGCTAATTGGCACATTGAAAAATTCCGTATCTTTGCACCCTCAAAAAAATCCATGATGAATACTGAAAAGAAAAGATATACGATAACCTCCGCACTGCCGTATGCCAACGGTCCCGTGCATATCGGACATTTGGCCGGCGTGTATGTTCCTGCTGATATTTATGCCCGTTATCTCCGGGCCACAGGCAATGAAGTGTTATTTATCGGTGGTTCCGACGAGCATGGTGTGCCCATCACCTTGAAGGCGAAAAAAGAGCATACCACTCCGCAGGCTATTGTAGATCGCTATCATAATATCATCAAGGATTCTTTTGAGAAATTAGGTATTTCTTTCGATATTTATTCCAGAACTTCAGGAGCGGAGCATCACAAAACCGCTTCCGAGTTCTTTACCAAATTATATAATGACGGCAAACTGATTGAGCAGACCAATCTGCAATTTTATGATGAGGAAGCCCAGCAGTTTTTGGCCGACCGTTATGTTACCGGCACCTGCCCTCATTGCGGCAATGAGCGTGCCTACGGCGACCAGTGTGAGATGTGCGACAAGCCTTATAACGCCACAGATCTCATCAACCCCAAAAGTACCCTTAGCGGCAAACCGCCCGTGTTGAAAGAAGCCAGACATTGGTATCTTCCTCTGAATGACTATGAAACATGGTTAAGAGAGTGGATTTTAAAGGGACATGAACAGGACTGGAAGAGCAATGTCTATGGCCAGTGCAAATCGTGGATTGAGGCGGGTTTGCAGCCCCGTGCCGTCACCCGCGACCTCGACTGGGGTGTGAAAGTGCCCTTGGAAGAAGCTGCTGGCAAGGTGTTGTATGTATGGTTTGATGCACCAATCGGCTACATCTCCTTTACCAAGGAATGGGCCGCCGCCCATAACCAGGATTGGGAGAAGTGGTGGAAGGACAAAGATACCCAGCTGGTGCATTTTATCGGCAAGGACAATATTGTGTTCCATTGCATCATCTTCCCCTGCATGTTGAAAGCTGAAGGCAGCTATATCATGCCCGTCAACGTGCCGGCCAACGAGTTCCTGAATCTGGAAGGCGACAAGATTTCCACTTCCCGCAATTGGGCTGTTTGGTTGCACGAGTATCTGGAAGATTTTCCGGGCAAGCAGGATGTGCTGCGTTATACGCTGACTTCCATCGCCCCCGAAACCAAGGATGCAGATTTTACCTGGGCTGATTTCCAGGCCAAGAATAATAATGAGTTGCTGGCTATTTTCGGCAACTTGGTCAACAGAACTGTTGTGTTGACGCACAAATATTACGGCGGTGTGATTCCTGAAATGGGCGAGCTGACCGATTATGAGAAGGAAGTCATCGAAAAGATGAAAGAATTTCCGACTCTGATTGGCAACTCTATCGAGAAATATCGTTTCCGCGAGGCACAGGCCGAACTGATGAATCTGGCGCGTTTGGGCAACAAGTACCTGACCGACATGGAGCCCTGGAAGAAGCAGAAAGAAGATCCTGAAAGAGTAAAAACAGTGATGCATCTGTCGCTGCAGTTGTGCGCTGATTTGGCGGTACTGTGCGAGCCTTTCCTGCCTTTCACCTCACAGAAGTTGCAGAAGATGCTGAATATGGATGTTCACGAATGGAACGAAGGCGGCCGTTGCGACCTGCTGAAAGCCGGCGACAAAACCAACCCTGCAGAGTATCTGTTTGTGAAAGTGGAAGATGAGGTGGTAGCCGCCCAGGTGAAGAAACTGGAAGACACCAAGAAAGCCAACCTGTTGAGCACTGCTCCCGCCCAGGAAGCCAAGCCGGATGTGACCTACGATGAGTTCCAGAAGATGGATTTGAGAGTTTGCACCGTTTTGGCAGCTGAAAAAGTGGCCAAGACCAAGAAACTGCTGAAACTCAAGGTGGATACGGGTGTGGACCAGCGTGAGATTGTTTCGGGTATCGCAGAATATTATGAGCCTGAAAGTCTGGTGGGTAAGCAAGTGCTGATGCTTATCAACCTGGCACCGAAAGAAATAAAAGGTGTTGCCTCTCACGGTATGGTGTTGATGGCTGAGAATGCCGACGGCGAATTGTCGCTGGTACAGCCTGCCAAGCCGGTGAAGCCAGGCAGCACAGTGAAATAAGAAGAGCGGATATGGCGTAATTGGTAGCCGCGCTAGACTTAGGATCTAGTGGTGAAAGCCGTGGGGGTTCGAGTCCCCCTATCCGCACAAAAAAAACAAGGGACGCAATTGCACCCCTTGTTTTTTTGTACGAAAAACTGTAGGTGTTACTCCACTACCGGTCCAAAAGGCACCAGCTTTTTGCCTTCCTCGGTTTCGGTGAAGTTGTTGAAGTTCTTGATGAAAGACTCGGCCAACTGCTTGGCGCTGGCAGCGTATGCGGCCTTGTCGGCCCAGCTGTTCTGCGGGTTCAGAATGCTGTCGTCCACACCGTTCACATGTTTCGGGATGGAGAGGTTGAAGGGTTTCACAATCTCAGTCTCGCAGCCAATCAGTTCGTCGTTGAGGATGGCTGAGATGATGGCACGGGTGGCCTTCAGAGAGATTCTGCTGCCGACGCCATAACCGCCACCCGTCCAACCGGTGTTCACCAAGTAAGCGGTAGCGTTGTGCTCGGTCAATTTCTTGGCCAATTCCGCGGCATATTTTGTCGGGTGCAGCAAGAGGAAGGCGGCTCCGAAGCATGAGGAGAAGGTAGGTTGCGGAGTCACAACACCTACTTCCGTACCAGCCAACTTGGCGGTATATCCACTCAGGAAATAGTACATGGTCTGCTCTTTGTTCAGCACGGATACCGGAGGCAGCACGCCAAAAGCGTCGGCGGACAGGAAGATGACTTTCTTGGGGTGAGTGCCGCGTGAAACGGGCTTCACAATATTGTCAATGTGGTAAATCGGATAGGAAACACGGGTGTTTTCGGTCTTGGCTGCTGAGGTGTAATCAATGTTGCCTTCGGCATCCACCACTAAATTCTCCAGCAATGCGTCGCGTTTGATGGCATGGAAAATGTCGGGTTCTTTTTCTTCGCTTAGGTCGATACATTTTGCGTAGCAACCGCCTTCGAAGTTGAACACACCGTTCTCGTCCCAGCCGTGCTCGTCGTCACCAATCAGGGCGCGGTTCGGGTCGGTGGACAGGGTGGTTTTTCCAGTGCCTGAAAGGCCGAAGAAGATGGCGGTGTCGCCCTTCTTGCCTTGGTTGGCAGAGCAGTGCATAGCGGCCATGCCACGCAGCGGCAGGAAGTAGTTCATCACGGAGAAGATACCTTTCTTCATCTCACCGCCGTACCAGGTACCGCCAATCAATGCCATACGCTCGGTCAGGTTGAACGCCACATAGTTTTCGCTGTGCAGACCTTGCTCTTTCCACTTGGGATTGGTGGTCTTGCAGCTGTTCAGCACCACAAAGTCCGGCTCAAAACCTACTAATTCCTCCTCGGAGGGACGGATGAACATGTTTTTGACAAAATGGGCTTGCCAAGCCACTTCCGTCACAAATCTGATTCTCAGACGGGAGTTCTCGTTGGCACCGCAGTAACCGTCGGTCACATAAATGTCCTTGCCGCTCAGCTGTTTCTGGCTCAGCTGTTTCAGATGTCCCCAAATCTCGTGATTGATGGGGTGGTTGTCGGAGCCTTTCTTGCCTTCGCCAGCCCACCAGATGTTGTTGCGGGTCTCGTCGTCCATCACAATGTATTTGTCTTTGGGCGAACGGCCGGTGAATACGCCAGTATCCACGGACAGAGCACCGCTTTTGGTCTTGTATGCCTTGTCGAAGCCAGTCAGCGTGGGGTCGGTTTCATGCTGGTATAATTCGTCGTATGACAAATTGTGATAAATTTTCTGAGGGTTGGTAATCCCGATTTTTGACAGTTGTTCCAAAAGTTTCTCCATATCTATTGTATTTAATTAATTGATTTATATTCAGTTGTATAAAAAAGAACTTGCTTTTTATCTTTTGCAAACTTAATAATTAAAATTGGAAACAAAAAATATTTTCAATTTTTTTTCTCCTCCAATAATTGATCCAGTTTCTTTTCGATTTCATCCAGTTTCGCCTTCACATCGTCGTTGTTGTCACTTACCATGGCATCCACAAAGATGGAGTTGATGAGAGACATGCCGATGATTCCGCCCGTCACCAAAAGCAGGCAGAAATAAAAACGTACCAGTGAACCTATGGTCGGGGTTGTGGCTGAGGCAATCATATCCGGAATGTCGTACCAGCCTTCCACTGTGCAGATGCGGAAAACGGAGTAAATAGAGGTCATGGGTGTGCTGAAATATTTGGGGGCAATGTCCTTGAACAGACTGCAATTGATGAGGCCGAAGACGATGATCAGAATGAAAAAACAAAACAAAATGGCGTACGATTCACGCAATGCCAATTTGAAGCCTTTGAATACTGGGGTGACGTTGGGAAAGAAGTGCAGAAGACGCAGAAAACGGAAAGTTCTCAATAGTCTCAGTATCAGTAAAAACGACAAATCCAGATGCCCTGCCGGAATAAAAAATGTGATCAGTGAGGGAAGGGAAACGAGAACCAGAATACCGTCCATGCGGTTCCATCCTGATGACCAGTAACCTTTGACCCCATATTCGTTGTGCTTGATGATCATCTCGATAAGAAAAATCACTGTGCACATCATGTCAATGGTTTGAACCCATATATTGTCGATAGCACAGGTCTGCAAGTAGATAACCACCGCATTCAGCAGGATGACAGCAAGAATAAATTTGTCGTTGAGAAAGAGATTTTTGACGTGTTTCATAAGCGAGATAATTTTTCCACATGCAAAAATAAGAAAAATGATGTTTTCTCTGTTTCCATTCCAAAAAAATTTGTACTTTTGACTTTTAAATTTGTGAACGTATGTTTGAATATAATGTAAATCGTAATCATTTAATAATCAGAGAATACGGTAGGAATATCCAAAAGATGATCGCTGATACGCTGAAGGAACCTGACTATCAAAAGCGAAGCGAGATGGCGAAAGCGATTGTGCGCATGATGGCACTCATCAATCCCGACGACAAGGAAAACAAAAACCAGAAGGAGTCGCTGGACTATTGGCACAAGCTGTGGGATCACCTGTTCATCATGTCCGACTATAAGCTGGATGTGGATTCTCCTTTCCCGAAACCGGAAGCGAAAAAAGAGGAGTTGTCGTTTGAGAAACCAGACTACAACAAGCATCAGATACACTACCGCACCTATGGAAGAAACATGGAGAATATCATCAAAGCAGTTTCTTCCTATCCTGATGACCAGCGGGACAGAATGGGTAAAACCTTGGCTAACCATCTGAAAAAATTATATCTAACCTATAATCGTGAGACAGTGGACGATAAGTTGATTGTGGAGCAGTTGAATGAATTGTCTCACGGCAAAATTTCCTTGCCCGAGGATTTTGAGCTGGATTCCACGCGCGATATTCTGAAGAACGCCTCCACGGCTAATCAGAATAAACCGCTGAATGCCAAAAAGAAATCCAAGAAGAAGAAAAAGAAAAAAGACAGTCAAAAGGAAAACCAAGCTAATAGTAAATAAATGAATATTATTGAAGTTCAGAATGTCACGAAGAAGTATTCCAACCATCTGGCTTTGGACAATATTTCTTTGTCGATACGGAAAGGCATAGTCTATGGTTTGCTCGGTCCCAATGGTGCCGGCAAGACGACGTTGATCCGTATTTTGAATCAAATCACCGCTCCCGATAGCGGTACGGTGCTGTTCAATGGCAACCCGCTGTCCCGTAAGGATGTGGAGAAAATCGGCTATCTGCCCGAAGAACGTGGTTTGTATAAGAAAATGAAGGTGGGCGAGGAGGCGTTGTATCTGGCGCGTTTGAAAGGTTTGTCCAAAGATGAGGCCATGGAGCGTTTGAAATACTGGTTCATCAAATTTGAAATCCAGAATTGGTGGAATAAAAAGGTGGAGGAGTTGTCCAAAGGTATGCAGCAGAAACTGCAGTTCATCATCACGGTGGTGCATCGTCCCGATTTTCTGATTCTGGACGAGCCTTTCAGTGGTCTTGATCCCATCAACACCAATTTGATCCGTCAGGAATTGCTGGAACTGAAACGACAGGGGACAACCATCATTATTTCGACCCATAATATGGCCTCGGTGGAAGAAATTTGTGACGAAATCTGTCTGATCAACAAGGCCCACAAAATTCTGGAAGGTAATTTGATAGACGTTAAGCAGCAGTTCAAGGAGAATATTTTCAGTCTCACTTTGTGTGCCGAGCGCGATATTCCGGTCTTCCCGGAAACTTTCAGTGTTTTGGAGACTTCCTCTTCCGCAAACCAACGCCATTATGTGGTGAAAGTGCACGAAGGCGGTAATTCCAACCAGCTGCTGAAGTTCGTTATGGATTATGGCAATATATTGGAATTCAATGAAATATTACCATCTATGAATGATATCTTCATTCAGCAAGTGGAGAAATATAATTCAGAATCAAAAATCCAAAATCCATAATCTTCCTAACCCTCCTAACCATTCTAACCTTATCAAACGAATAAAAAAACGATTCAACCTATGAATAATACAATGCTAATCGTGGCACGCGAGTATTTGACCCGCGTAAAGAAGAAGTCATTTATCATTTTGACCTTGCTGGTACCTCTCTTGTTCGCTGCCCTGATGGTGGTGCCGGTGCTGCTGGCTACCAAAGGCCGCGAGCATGTGAATGTGATGGTGGTGGATGATAATGAGATATATATCAACAATTTTGTTGAGGATGAGAAAACGTCGTTCTCCTATCGCTCCGGTGATATCGAGCAGATCAAGAAAGAGGCTCTGGCGGGTGATTACGATGTGGTGCTGTATTTTCCGCAAAGTTCGCAGAAAGTGAACGCCAACCTGTATTACAACGAGGAGCCATCCATGTACTTGCGTTCAGAATTGGAAAGCCAGATCAACAATATGTTCTTTGATCATGTATTGCAGGATTCTTTCCACATAGATTTGGATAAATACAATACAATCAAGGACTTGGCTCGCTCGCAAATCACAATGATCCAGATTGACGAACGTGGCGACGAGAAGGAAAGCATGGCGGAGATGAACAAGTCTATCGGTATGATTTGCGGATTCATCATTTATTTCGTCATTTTCTTTTTCTCGGGACAGGTGCTGCGAGGCGTGCTGGAAGAGAAAAACAACCGTATCGTGGAGGTGCTGATTTCGTCGGTGAAGCCTATTGAATTGCTATTGGGCAAAATTATCGGTATCGCCCTGGTGGGACTGACCCAGTTTCTGATATGGATTGTCTTCACTCTTGTGATTTTGACGGGCGTGCAGATTGCCATGCCTGAAAAATTTATGGAGTTGAGTGGCGTGGATAAGGAACAGATAATGGAAAGCGTTCAAGACAGTCAGGTGGCGGAGGTGGTCAATAGTAGTCAGTTGGCTTCAGGCGACATGGATGCGGGCAGCATTTTCACCGAAATCAGCAGTTATTTCCCGATTTCGTTCACGGAGATGATTTTGTGCTTCCTTTTCTTCTTCCTGACAGGCTATCTGATGTATTCGGCTTTGTTTGCCGCAGTGGGCTCCGCCGCCGACAATGAAACGGATTCCACCCAGCTGACCATGCCGATAACCATGCCGCTGCTGCTGACTATTGTGCTGGTGATGCCCATCGCCGACAATCCTAACGGTCCTTTGGCCTTCTGGCTGTCCATTATTCCACTGACCTCACCGGTGGCTATGCTTACGCGTCTGCCTTCGGGAGTGCCTTTGTGGGAACTGCTGCTGTCGATGGTGCTGATGCTGCTGTTCTTTGTCTTTGTGGTGTGGTTTGCCGCCAAGGTTTACCGAACCGGCATCCTGATGTATGGCAAGAAAGTGAGCTGGAAAGAAATCTGGAAGTGGGTGAGACATCAATAAAAAAAAGGCGGTGAAAATACCGCCTTTCAGAGCCACTTGTGAGACTTGAACTCGCGACCTACGCATTACGAATGCGTCGCTCTACCAACTGAGCTAAAGTGGCTTGCTTTTGCGCTGCAAAAATACAAAAAAAATCGTAACTTTGCGCACTCAAATGGAAAACCTTAAAAATACTGATACTATGAACATTACAAAGTTAGACCAAGTCATTGAACTGGTAAAGTCCAAACCGAAAAAAAGATTAGTGGCAGCTTATGCCAACGACGAACACACAATCGACGCCGTTCACCATGCGGTGGAGCTGGGTATTGTGGATGCCACTTTGGTAGGTGATACCGATACCATCAAGAAGGTGTGCGACGATTTGAAAATTGACGTGAACATGTTCAAAATCGTTCACGAAAGCGTGGATACCAAAGCTGCTGCCAAAAGCTGCGACTTGATCAATGCTGGCGAAGGCGATATCCTGATGAAGGGTCTGCTGCCTACCGACAAGTACATGCGCGCTATCCTGAACAAGGAACGTGGTCTTTGCCCTGCCAATGCCACCCTGTTGCACATGGCTGTTATCGAAAACCCGCAGTATCATAAGTTGCTGTGCGTGAGCGATTGTGCTATCATCCCCGCTCCCGATTTCAAACAGAAACAGAAAATTTTGTCCTCATTGATTAGCACCGCAAAATCATTGGAGATTGCCAAACCGAAAGTGGCAATCCTGGCTGCCACCGAACAGATGTCCGTGGGTATGCAGGCTTGCGTAGATGCCGCTCTGCTTGCCAAGATGGCAGAAAGAGGTCAGATTTCAGGCGCTATCATTGATGGTCCGCTGTCATTGGATTTGGCTATCGACAAGGAAGCCGCCCAGATCAAGAAGATGGCTGGCGAAGTGGCCGGTGACGCTGACTGCTTGCTCTTCCCGAACATCGAGAGTGCCAATGTGTTCTACAAATGTTGCACCAAGTTCGACCACTCCGAAATCGCTGCTTTCGTGATGGGTGCCAAGGTTCCTTGCGTGCTCTCTTCCCGAGGCGATTCCACCAAGACGAAACTGTATTCTATCGCAGTGGCTGCTTTGGCAAAATAATTCATGGTTTCGTGAAGAAATCAAACTTTATACTTACACTCAGTGTGTGTATGCTGTATTCTGAAATTCAGATTAGGCAAACTCACACTGAGTTTGTTTATAAGGAGATTTATTTTTGAGACGAACAGTTTTATTCTGTATTGCACTCCTCTTAATTAGCACATTGGCACATTAACTAATTAGCACATTCTTCCGGTGTCCCTTTGCCTTATTCTCTTTCACCACCTCCTTCATTCGCTCTTGCGTTTCTTTGGTAAAGAATGCTTCAGTCAGTTTCTCACTGATGTAGGTTACCGCCGCATCAGAGGGATGGCAGAGGTCGGTGGCGTAGAAGCGGTAGTCGCGCAGGTCGTCCTGCACCATTTCGTAGGAGGGAAAATAAAAGATATTTTTATTATCAATTGACTGATTGATAGATAAATGTAGCGTTGCTTTGCTGATTTGGTTTTCGTGGAAGCCATCTGCTAAGTGCCGCACGGGACTGACGGTGAAAATTACTCTTAACTTAGGATTGAATTGCAGTAATTGGGGCAGCAATTCACGATAAATAGCTGTAATTTGTTCTACTGTGAACAGCTTTTTCTCGAAGCGATTGGCTGGAATCTTGTGGCAATTGGCCACGATGAGGTCTCGCTCAATGAGGCGGTAGCAGTAGGCGGTGCCGAAAGTGAGAAAGAGATAGTTGGCAGAGGCCAAAAAATCATGAACCCTATTTAAACATTGACTGATGTTTTGCAGAAAAGTTTCTTTGTCGGGGTGGGAGAACTTGCCGTGATGGGCGTAACTGATAAATTTTTCATTAAAAAAGTCGATATACTGTTCATCAAATAGTTCAGGGTTCAGCCCTATTTTCAGAGCCGTGGCAATGGAGAAGGGGTTGAAGAGGGTGCCGAAAGGATTTGACAGGGTATCGAAATCCATCTCCTGAAAGAAATTGCCGATATGGTCTGAAAAACACGAGCCCAGCAGCATCAGCTGATCCTGATAGCTAATGTGGAAAGGGTATTCCAGGGTCGGTATTTCAGTGCGGAATTTCATAGGCAGGTTTTAATTGAGAACTAAGAGTTAAGAGTATCTATTTATAGAAATTTTAATTCCTCTTCTTCAAGAATGAGGGCCCAAAGGGCGGGGTAGTGTAATTGTCGAAAGGTTCTTAGTTTACTTCGGTATTATCAGTTTTGCAAACTTCAACAATAGCATTTTGTTACCTACGGTGTCGAAGGCGACAAGGGCTTTTTTCTCCATACCAACGCCATCGGTGGAAATCACTACACCATAGCCAAAATTCTTGTGATACACCCTTTTGTTCACCACCACCTGTTCGGGAGTGGCTAACTCGCCAATTTGTGACAGCTCCACCTCGGTTTTGGTCTGTACTGTGGGTTTCGGGGCACTGATACTCGGCTTGGAACTGCTATAGCTGGGTTTAGTACTGGGGGAGTATTCTTCCCGCTTCTGGCTGTAACTTTTGAACTTGCTGAAAGATGAGGTTTCGGGACGGGAAAAAGACCCTTTGCCGGCAGATGCCCTGCGGGTGGTGTTGATAAAACGTTCGGGAATCTCATCCAAAAAGCGACTTGGTTCGGCGAATTGCAGCGAGCCGAACTTGTAACGGGTCTCCGCATAACTCAGCATTACTCTTTTGCGGGCACGGGTGAGAGCCACGTAAAACAGTCGGCGCTCTTCTTCCAGCTCTTTCCGGGTGTTGATGGACAAGGAGGAGGGGAAAAGGTTTTCCTCCATGCCGGTGATGAAGACATAGTCGAACTCCAAACCCTTGGCGGCATGAATAGTCATCAGTTTCACTTTGTCGGCATCCTCGTCTTTCTCGTCCTCGTCGCTGAGCAGCGAAACAGTCTCCAAATAGTGATCGAGAGTGGGGAAATATTCGCTAATCAACTCGCCGCTGTCTTCGTTGATGGCTGATTCCGGCTCCCGCTCGGTGAAGGCCTTGATGGAGTCAAGCAATTCCTCAATATTGTCGATACGTTCTTTGTCGGAGGGATCTTCCCTCAGGGTACTGACGATACCGGACGATTCGGCGATATGCTTACCCAGGTCGAAAGCGTCAGTAGTGGGCAACAATGATGTATAGCTCTGGATGCGGGCCGCAAAATCCTTCAAACGGGCTTTGGTGGGAGCATTCACGTCTAACTGGAACTCGTCGGGCTGCACAATCACGTTCCACATCCGTTCGTGATGCTCGGCGGCGCAGTTCAGGATCTTATCGACGGTGGTGGCCCCGATGCCGCGTTGTGGATAGTTGATGACACGGCGCAGTGATTCCTCGTCGTAGTGGTTGACCGCCAAACGGAAATAGGCCATCAAATCCTTGATTTCCTTGCGTTTGTAAAATGACAAACCCGCATAGATTTTGTAAGGAATGTGTCGTTTGATAAACACCTCTTCAATGGCACGCGACTGCGAATTGGTGCGGTACAGCACGGCAAATTGGCTGTGGTTGGCCTGGGTGTTTACCTTGATTTCAAACAGCTTGTCGGCAATGGCGAAAGCTTCGTCGGTGTCACTGCCGGTTTTGAGGATGTCAATCTTGGTGCCCTCGCCGTTTTCCGTCCAAATCTCCTTGTACAGCTGGTCTTTGTTGTTTTTGATGATGGCGTTGGCGGCATTGACGATGTTCTGTGTGGAACGGTAGTTCTGCTCCAACTTGATGATGTTGCAAGTGGGGTAGTCGTGCTTGAAATTGAGAATATTCTGGATGTCGGCTCCTCGGAAAGAGTAGATACTTTGGGCATCATCACCCACCACGCAGATGTTTTGATAGGCAGCGGCCAGCTTCTTGATGATCAGGTATTGTGCGAAATTGGTATCTTGGTACTCATCAACCAAAATATAGCGGAAACGCTGCTGGTACTTATACAACACTTCGGGATAATCGCGCAGTAACACGTTCATGTAGTACAGCAGGTCGTCGAAATCCATGGCATTGGCACTCTTGAGTCTTTGGTTGTAGCGCTTGTAGATGTCGCCAATGAGGGGTTTCCCGCTGCGGATGTCTGCTTCCCGGATTTCAGGATTTTCAGCGTATTCATGGTCGGAAATTAGGCTGGACTTGGCGGCGGAGATGCGGTTGAGGATATAGTTGGCCACATAGATTTTCGGGTCTAACTGCATTTCTTTGACAATGGACTTGATCATGCTTTTGCAGTCGTCGGTGTCATAGACGGTGACATTGTGGTCGTAGCCTAAACGGTAGCCTTCAGCACGGATAATGCGGTAGAAAATGGAGTGGAAGGTACCCATGGACACCGCCTTGGCGTTGCTGTCACCTACCAGCTTGAAGATACGCTCTTTCATCTCGCCGGCGGCCTTGTTGGTGAAGGTCAGCGCCAGTATTTGGAATGGGCTGATGCCTTGGGTGAGCATATAGGCGATGCGGTAGGTGAGCACACGGGTCTTTCCGGAGCCCGCACCGGCAATCACCATCACGGGTCCCTCTATCTGTTTGGCGGCTTTCTGCTGCGCTTCATTGAGTTGAGAAAGTAAATCCTCTGCGTTGTTCATAGTAGTCGTTTAAGCTTGTTTTTTCACTAATTGGCCGCAGGCGGCGGCGATGTCCTTGCCGCGACTGCGGCGAAGGTTGACCACCATGTTGCGGCTTTCCAGAAACTGGATGAATCTGCGTACATTTTCCGGCTCGCTCTGCTGAAAAGGCGAATCAGTGGCGTTGAATTCTATCAGGTTGATCTTCACAGGGAAGGCCCTGCAATAGTTCGCCAGCACTTCCGCATCGCGTTGCGAGTCGTTGATGCCGTTCAGCAGCAAGTATTCAAAAGTCACCCGCTCACCTGTCTTCTGATGATAGTATTTCAGCACCTCCTGCAGTTTGTCCAAAGGGTTGTGCTCCGTAACCGGCATCAGGTGAATACGTTTTTTGGGGTCGGCACTGTGCAGCGATACCGCCAATCCTGGTTTGAAGTCGGCGTCGGCGAGTTTGCGGATGCCTTCGATGATGCCTGCGGTGGACAGCGTGATACGCTGCGGCGAAAGTCCCTGTCCCTCCGGAGAGGTGAGCAGGTCAATGGATTTCATCACATTGGAATAATTCAGCAAAGGCTCTCCCATTCCCATATAGACGATGTTCGAAATGGGATTTCCGTAGTATTCCTGTGCTTTCTGATTCATCAGTATAAACTGGTCAAAGATTTCAGAAAAATGCAGATTTCTGATGAAACCCATCTGTCCCGTGGCACAGAAAGCGCAATGCATGGCGCAACCCACTTGTGTGGACACACAGGCGGTAACCCGTTGCCCTGAAGGAATCAGCACGCCCTCAATCATTTTGTCGTCGTGCAGGCGGAAACCGAATTTCACTGTCTGGTCGCTGCTTCTGGCCTCAACCTCAATTCTTGCCCGCTGAAAGCTGAAAGTCTCTTTCAGTTTTTCCTGCAGGGCTTTCCCGATATTGTTCATCTCGTCAAAAGAGCCCACCCCCTTCTTCCAAAGCCATTCATGAATCTGTTTGGCCCGGAAAAGCTTTTCCCCAGCCAACACCACAAAGCTCTTTAGTTCATCAACAGTAATATCGCGTATATCTTTCCTTTCTTCTCTCCTTCTCTCCCTCTCACCAGAGGGATGACTTGTGGGCAGATTAACCCTCCGTTAATAGATGAAGGGGAATACCCTTTTCAGTTTCCTTCCTTTCATTTCTTCAGGAAATTCTTCCTGATAACGCTTGTAAATGGTGCGTGTGCGCGGCACCAGATTGGCAAAGGTCCAGATGAAGAATACCAAACCTGACACCGACCAGGTGAGGATGGCAAATCCCAACCATTCCATCAGCTCTCCGAAATAATTGGCGGAGGTCACATAGTTGAACAGACCGCCTTTCGGCAGATAGTGCTTGGTGTCGCTGTCGTCCTTCCGCAGATGGCGGATGATGTAGTCGGAATGCAGGTTGATAATGAAACCTGAAATGAACAGGATGGTGCCAATGATGAATTGGGGCGACCATAGCCAGGCTATATCGGTATAACTTAATCCAAAAACTTTATAATTAACATTGTATGATTCAAAGAAAATCCAATATCCTTGCATCACGGCATTCAGAATATTAAAGCAAATGCCCATTATCATGATACCGATAGGCATTTTGCTGTTGCCTTTGATAATCCAGGGGAAGATAAGTGCCCTTTGAAAATAGTGCATTTCAAATAGAAGCAGGAATACGCAGGGCACAATGTCGAATCGGTGGGGAGAACATGCCCAGATGATAATCATCACCAGAAAAACGGGCAATTCCATAAAGAACCAGGCCACTTTGTTGTTGATAGCTGGTCCAATCTTGACAGTATTGCGGCTTTTCTGTGAATAAAGCATCCCATAACCCGCATTGAAGAACTGCAATGCGATGAAAACTACCGCGGCAAGACACACCATCACCCACAGGTAAATGTGGAAGGCGTTGGTTAAAAAAGAAGTATCCATAATGTTATTCTATGCTGATTTGCACGGGCATTATGGCCTGTACGCCTTCAGCTCTTTTCAGTTGATTTAATCCTTGATAAATATAATATTGATCGCCCAGTTCCTGTTTGATGAAAGCCTGGACATTGTTGTCACTGCTGGATTTCTCCATCAATTTGGTCCAGAAGTCTTTCTTTTTGGGATAATAGCTGATCTTGTAGTTTTCCAGTTTGGCCAGCTCGGCGGCTTTGGCTATAGCGTCGTCGATGTTACCCAGGGCATCCACCAGACCGATTTTCAGGGCATCGGAACCAGCCCATACACGACCCTGTCCGATTTCGTCCACTGCGGATTGTTCCATGCCACGGCCATCGGCCACACGCTGGGTGAACACTCCGTAGAAGTCGTCAATAAATTCCTGATATACAGCCAGCTCCTCTGCATTCATCGGTCGCATGGTGCCGACGGCATCAGAGTGCTTGTTGGTGCTTACTCCGTCAACAGTCACACCCAGTTTGTTTTTCAAAGCTCTCTGGAATGACGGAACCACGCCAAACACACCGATAGAGCCGGTCAGGGTGTTGGGTTGTGCGATGATATAGTTGGAGTTGCAGGAAATATAATAACCGCCGGAAGCCGCATAGTCGCCCATGGAGGTCACCACAATCTTGCCGGCTTTCTTGGCTTGCTCGATTTCATGCCAGATAATGTCGGAGGCAGTGCCGTCACCACCGGGTGAGTTGACACGCAGTACGATGGCCTTCACATTGTCAGAAGTATAGGCCTCTTTGATCAGTTTCACCATCGTTTCAGAGCCCATGATATCATTTCCGGATTTGCCACCTCTGATTTCGCCTACGGCATAGATTAACGCAATCTCGTCCTTGGCTGTGTTGTTTTCTGCTTTAAGTGCCTTGCTATATTCTGCCAAAGTGGTGATGTACAAATCCTTGTCATTCTCCACATTCACCATTTTTTTCAGATCTTCAACCACATCGCTCTTGTAGCATGCCTTGTCAATGAGTTTGTTTTCGACGGCTTTGGCGGCCGTGCCGATGAACATGCCGTCAGCAATATTGTTCACTTCTTCTGTGCTCAATTTTCTTGATGCCGCAATGTCATCCACCATAGTGTTCCACAAGGTGTTGGCCAACAAGGTCATCTGCTCGCGGTTGGCATCGCTCATCTTATCCGTGAGGAACGGTTCCACCGCACTTTTGAACTTGCCATGACGAATCACCTGTATATCCACATCCAACTTGTCGATAAGTCCCTTGTAAAACATCACCTGCATGGCGATACCCTTGAACTGGATCAGACCGGTGGTGCTCATGGTCACTTTGTCGGCTACCGATGACAAGTAATAGCCCCCCTGTGCATAGCTGTCGGCATATGCGTAGATGAATTTTCCTGATGCTTTGAATTCCATTAGCGCGTCATGGATTTCCTTGAGGGTGGCGGGAGCGGCTCCCACTGACTCGCTATTGATGTAAATACCCTTGATTTTCGGATCATGGGCAGCCGATTTGATGCAGGCCAGAATATCGTCCAAGCCGATGGAAGATTGATAGTACTGGCTGAATTCATCGCCAAACATGTCGAAAGGATTATCCTCCGACTGCTCACTGATGTTTTTCTGCAAGTCCAGTTTCAGGATGGAGTTGTCTTTCACGCTCACTGTGCTTGTAGTGCTCATGGAGGCCATCATCGCCGCAAACATGAACATGGATAAAATGGAAACAATGATGCAGGATAAAAAGAAGCCCACCATGGTTCCGAACACGATGCGCCAGAATTTTCTTGCTCCGGTTTCTTTTTTCTTTGGTTTGAAATAGTCTTCTTGTCCCATAATTGTATGTTTTTAAGTTATATTATTTCGAATGTGTTTAAAAATGCAATATTACAAAAAAATTTTATATCATGGCTTTGTTTTCCGAATTTAAATTGCATTTGCACGTATCATTTGAAATTTTGCGTACATTTGCAAATTCATTTTAATGGAATAGTGATGAAAAAACTGATATTTATCCTGATAGCCGCTGTGATTTGCGGGTCTTGCAATGGCCGTTACGAGCACGAAACCATTCCCAATGTGGATTTACGTTTTACCATTTATCCAAATAGTACCACCTATCTTAATTTGAATTATTATGGTGGTTATGAGTATTTTACGGGCGGAGTGGCTGGCGTGATTGTCTATCGGCTCGACGAAACCACTTTTTTTGCATACGACCGTGCGTGTCCTCACGATTGGGAAAATCCTGATTCGTGGTTGTGGGTCGATGAAAGTGGCATCCTGATTGTGGATAATCACTGCGGGGCGAAATTTAGCATACTGGACGGAACCCCGGTGTCGGGTCCCACCTCACTTCCCTTGAAACATTACAAGTGCCGTTATGACGGTGCGTCGCTGTTGGTTTATAACTGAGGCATCATCTCATAAACAATCTTGACCAGGCGGGGTCCTGCCGCATTGGCTTCTTTCAACACCTCCTCGTGAGAGGCTTTCTCCACAATTCCTACAACGCCCAAGTCGGTGATAACCGAGAAGGCCACCACTTCCATGCCGCCATGTCGCGCCGCAATGGTTTCGGGAACGGTGGACATGCCCACGGCGTCACCGCCAAGGATGTGGAACATGCGGTATTCCGACGGGGTTTCAAAACAAGGCCCCGTTACTCCCACGTACACGCCTTCTTGTAGGTGAATATTGTGTTCTTTGGCTGTGGTTTGGGCGATTTTTCGAAGACGCTTGGAATAGGCCTCGCTCATATCCGGGAAACGGGGTCCCAGCTCATCATCATTCGGTCCCATCAGGGGATTGTTGCCAAACAGATTGATGTGGTCCCTGAATAGCATGATGTCACCTACCTTGAAAACAGGGTTCATGCCGCCTGCGGCATTGGACAATATCAGTACCTCGATGCCCAGCTCCTTGTAAACGCGTACTGGGAAGGTCAGCGTTTTCATGTCATAACCTTCGTAGTAATGAAAACGTCCGCTTTGCACCACCACTTCCACATTGTTCAGTCTTCCGAAGATAAGGGCTCCTTTGTGTCCTTTCACTGTGGAAACAGGAAAATTGGGAATCTGTGAGTATGGAATTTCTTTCTCTATTATCAAACTGTCCACCAGTCCCCCAAGACCTGAACCCAACACTATGGCAATGCGGGGGTGCAAGGTGGTTTGTCCTTTCAAAAAAGCAGCGGTTTCCTTTATTTTGGCAATCATGATAGTTTCATTTTATGAGTATGCAAAATTACACAAAATCCTTGAAATAAATTTAAGTAGTCGAAATTTTGTCCGTCACGCTGTATGTTAAGCCCTGATGATGCATGCGTGGGCAGTGCCGACCGTTGGGGGGTGCGGGCTTGTATGGTTGCACTTACCGTCGGCTTGATTTTTTGTTTACTTTTTGATCATAGCAAAAAGTAATGGAAAAAATAGATTTTTTTCTTGAAAAAGAAAATATGGTTCAATAGGCTGGGAAAACAGGGGAATAGTGTCCAATTGCTTAATGAAATTATTGTGTGTCAACCGCATGCTGTCTTTTTCAGTGGTAACCAGTATTCTGTTCTGATTTTTCTCTGAAAAAAATGTTTTCTGGATTTCATCTATTTCATCGGCTGAAAAATAATGATGGTCAGGGAAACGATAATGATGGATGATATTGAACTTTTCAGACAGATATTTAATCATTGGATTGGGATGAGCGATGGCAGTGAGCACCACTGCCTCGGTTTGAGACGTTATCTGCTGTTTTTTTCCGCACTCGTTAAGAGCTGTCAGCTCACCGTAATGCATGGCAGTAAAAAACAGATGCTGATAATCTTGCAGTTTCAGCAACCCCGTCATTTCCGCACGTTGCTGTTCGGTCAAATTTTCGGGGCATTTGCTCACTATAACAATATCGGCATAGCGGGCGGCACTGCGAAATTCACGCAAACGGCCAGATGGCAGGGGATAGTCTTTTGCGTATGGTTTTTGATATTCCGTAATCAGAACGCTGAGGTCAGGTTTAACCTGCAAGTGCTGGTAGCAGTCATCCAGGATAATGCACTGCAGGTCGGGAAAACGTTGCAACAATTGTTGGATGCCTTCTTTTCGATTTTTGTCAACAGCAACCTTGATATGGGGGAATTTGGTGAAAAACTGTAAGGGCTCATCGCCGATCATTTCTGCCGAGAGTTGCAGAGGGTCAATGTCGTTGGCCAGTACAAAGCCTTTGGTTTTGCGCTTGTACCCGCGACTCAGGGTGGCGATTTTACATTGATTTGATAATAAACGAATTAAATATTCAACATGGGGCGTTTTACCTGTGCCACCCACCGACAGGTTTCCCACACCGATGGTCGGAATGGGAGCCTGATAGGCTTTCCTCAAACCACAGCGGTACGTCCAACGGCGTAAAGCCGCTACGGCACCATATATCAATGCAAAAGGGTATAAAAGTTTTTGTGGACGCACTTTTTGAACTGTTGATTTGTTGTTTGTTTCGTTTATACGTTAAGGCGTTAAGACATGCACTTCGTGCATTCGTCAAGACGACAATCATCTCCACGCCTCCACGTCTTAACGACTACTCTCTACTTTCTGGTCTCTCCTGCCTCTCCTGCTGTTTCGCTTCCTCCCATTGCTCAAAACGCTGGATGATTTTGGTTACCAGCTGGTGGCGTACCACATCGCCGTTGTCCATATAAATGAAGTCAATGCCTTTAATGTCTTTCAGTACTTTGCCAATATGAATCAATCCTGATTTCTGGTGCTTCGGAAGGTCAATCTGGGTAATATCGCCGGTGATGAAGAACTTGGCGTTGCGGCCCATACGGGTCAGGAACATCTTGATTTGGCTTTCGGTGGCGTTTTGTGCTTCGTCCAGAATCACGTAGGCGTTGTCGAGCGTACGGCCACGCATAAAAGCCAGCGGGGCGATTTCAATGGTTTTGTCGTCCAGGTAGGAAATCAGCTTTTGCATGGGCATCATGTCCCACAGGGCATCGTACAAGGGCTGGAGGTAGGGGTCGAGCTTGTCGCGCAGGTCGCCGGGCAGAAAGCCTAGGTTCTCGCCGGCCTCCACCGCGGGTCGGGTCAGGATAACCCTGCGGACCTGCTTGTTTTTGAGTGCTCTCACTGCCAAGGCTACCGCTGTGTATGTCTTTCCTGTACCGGCTGGACCGATGGCGAATACCATGTCGTTGGTGGCGGCGCTGGCCACCATCTTACGCTGGTTGGGGGTGATGGCCTTGATGACACGTCCCTCGCGTCCGTGCAATATGATATTGTCAACAATGCCGCTGCTGTCCATCCGATAAAAGCTGTCGTCTTCAGCGGCTGTGATGTTCAGAATGTCATTCTCATTAATCTTGCCAAACTGCTCGAAATGCTTCAGCAGCAGCTCGAAACGAGACAGGAACAGCTCCACTTCACTGTCCTCTCCCATGACCTTCACCTCATTGCCCCGGGCGATGATTTTCACTTTGGGATAAATGTTGCGAAGCAGGTCGATATTGGAGTTATTATGCCCATAGATGCCCATTACATTGGCAGGGTCAAGCGTAATATTTCTTTCCATTATGTGGATTATTTAATGACGATATAATCTAAGGGGTTGACGGGGAAGCCGTTATACCATAGCTCGAAGTGCAGATGCGCCGACTGCAAATGGTTTTGTCCGCTGCTGCCCATCTTGGCAATCGCCTCTCCCATGTTTACCTTGGCACCCACCGACTTGAGCAGCACTTCGTTATGTTTGTAAATGGAGATGATATTGCCAGGATGCTGTATCACGATGGTGTTGCCGTTCATGGGGTCGAAACCGGTATAGATGACAATGCCATCCGCCACACTGGTGATAATCGTGTTCTTTTTGTTTTGAATATCAATGCCAAAATGATTGCTGGCCGCATCAAACTCGCGTATCAGAATGCCAGTGGTGGGAGTGTATAAGGTGATATTGCTGATGTCGGCCCGGTGGGAAACCGGCAGTTTGCTGTTTTCTGCTTCGCTTTTCAGGTGATTGGCCAACAGGTCCTCCGCCTGCATATCAACTTCCCGCATGGCTTCCATTTCTTCTTCTTTCCGTTCGGTCAGTTCATGGCTGGCGGCTTTGGATTTTCCGGCGGACATGCTGTTCTCATCTTCTGTGATATTATCATTGATGACATTGTAGAAGTTGTCCAGATACTGCTGATTTTGATGCACCAGCATCGAAAGGGAGTCCATCTGTGCAGTAACTTTCAAATATAATTTATGTTCCTCCAGGGTGGTGTAGCCGGGAATATAGTATTTCAGCGGGGTGACACTGATGATGATGGCCGTGAGGGCAATCAGCACTACCGCCGCCGTACCGCCAATGACAAAAATACGCTGGGGAGTAAGGATAAATGAATATTTTTCCTCGTGGTTCTCCTCTGTTTTGATGGACAGACGATACCGGGTTTTCCAGTTGGAGAACAGCTTTTTCATAAACTGCTTGAACTTTCCGAATAGCTGGACAATGGACATTACAGGTTACAGTTTTCAGTTTTCAACTTTCAGTTTTTAAGAAAGTGCTTGGTTGACAATTTTTGAGGATTCGAGAATAGCGTCGTATTCTTCGGGCGTGATGTCATCGAAGAAATAGTGGACAGGGTTGACTTTCACACCGTTCTTGATGACTTCATAATGCAGGTGAGGACCAAATGAAAGACCTGTGTTGCCCACATAGCCTATCAGCTCGCCTCTCTTCACCTTCTGTCCGGGTTTCACCACCTTTTTGGAAAGGTGGGCATATAGCGACTGATACGAGAAACCATGGTTGATTATCACCGTGATACCGTAGCCGCTGCCACCTTTTTCGCGTGATACCACTCCGTCGGCGGTGGCATAGACCGGGGTTCCCTTGGGGGCGGTTAAATCCACGCCAGTGTGCATACGCATGGTCTTCAGAATGGGATGATAGCGAGGACCGAAACCTGAGGTGATGGTCTTCAGGTTTTTCAGCGGACGGATAGCCGGAATGGAGGTGATCATATCTGATTTGCGCTGGGCAATGTCGGCGATGGTGTCGAATGACCTTGCCTGTGCTGACAAACGCACAATCAATTGGTCCGCTTTGGCCGAAGCGTTTTGCAGCAAGGACAAAGCGTCCTGATTGCCCGGGTCAGCATACTGATGAGCATACAATTGCGGGTAACGCTCTGTCACCGGCAAAGGGTTGGTTTCGAAGATGACACGGTAAATATTGTCGTCTCTGTTTTCGATATCTGCCAATGCTCCAGACATCAGGTCCAGTTGCCTGTTCATGTCCTGCAGCTGTTCCTTCAGTTGCTCGTTTTCCTGCTGGAGCATCTTTTCCTTCGGAGAATCAATCAGATAAAAGGCAATCCAAATAAAAATGACCGCAAACGTCAAGGCGCTGGCAAACAGCCACAACACGCGTTTGACAATATCTTTAACGCTCAGCCTCACCTTCTCAAACGATAGGGTGTTGGTGTTAAAATGATAAAAGGTTTTGGACATCTTTATTACTTGCAGTCAATACAAATCAACGATCCCACCTTAAATCCTCCGTCAGGGGTTTTGTTTCTTTTTACCAGGGTCTTCAGCTGAACCGCATATTTTTGCGACAAGTATCGGAATGAATCCGCCATCTCCAGTTTGTGGTAGCTCACATCCGATTTGGTGTTTTTCATTTGCAGATATACCACCTCGCCTGGAATGGGTTCGTAGTCGTCGGAGGCGTCATTGTAAAATCTCAGGTCTGACTCCATCAGCTGCGCCTCTTTGGCAATCTTGGCGTAAGTCTCACCCTTCTTGGCAATTACAAACTTTATCTTGTTGTTTTCATATACATCCCGCTTGGTGTAGGGAAAATAGCTGACCTTATACTCGTTGGGCTGGGCGGTGAAAACGTTCATGTTCACAATCGGACGGTTGTCGTTGGCTGAGGAGTTCGTGCGTTTCCCACGTTGGATATATACCTCAATACCATTGATAACGGTGTCGGGTTCCACTCCGCTTTCGTATGTCCGCTTTTGTTGAGTTGCCTCGGTTTTGGGTGTTGTCTCATGAACTTCGGTTTTCTTCTTAGGCTGTTCTTTCGGTGCCTGGGTGTTGCCGGAAGCAGCGGCTACTGGCTTCGTCTCCGCCGTTTGCTGTGGTTCAGCTACTTCGGGTTCCACTGTTTTGGCAGGCATCCCCTGCTTGTCGAAACGGGTGAGTGTGTATTTCTCGATAATGGCAATCAAGCGCTGGGCGTATTCCGGATTGACGGAATAACCGCATGCCTGCAAACCATTGGCCCAAGCCGTGTAGTCCGTCGGTGACAACTGAAACAGTGACTCATAGCGGGGACGGGTGGTGAGGAAGAGATTGTGATCCTGGAAAGATTCTTCCACAGTGGCATACGTTCTGTAGCAGTTGCCGCTGCGGTCGGAGGTCTCGTAATACTGCTCACCTTGGTATTCGGTGTTGCACAGCAGCCCGAAATGGTTGCGGGCTTCCCGGGCTACCTTGCTCTGTCCCGCATTGGACGAGTAAATAGCCTGCGCCAGCTTGATACTGGCGGGAATTTTGTAGGTTTTCATGGACTGCACCGCCAGTCTCGAGTAGTTGTCGATGTAGTTCAAAACGTCCTCTTCGGCATATTGCGAATAGGCATAAAATGTTGATAAACAAACAAATAACAATAATATTTTTCTCATAATTTTTAGTGTTTCAATAAGATAATATCATTAGGATGAATAACTGAATTTTCGTTCAAATTATTGTATTTGAAAATGGAATTAAGCTGGATTCCATATTTCTGTGAGATGTAACGCAGTGTTTCTCCGGCACTTACTGTGTGTTTCTTTTCTTTGCCGGCTTTGGCTTTCAGACCGATATACACCACCTCGCCTACTACCGCTTGCTGTTTTTTATCAATAATATCATTGTATCTTCGGATATTTTTTTCAGAATCCTGCACATCCTTGGCGATGGAAGCGTAGGTCTCGCCCTCGGCGACAATGACAAAATAGCAGCGGTTATTGGCATAAACCTCCCGTTCCGTAAACGGATACTTCACTTTCGGATACTGATTGGGTTCTGCGGTGAATACTCCTGTCCTCGTTGGTTGTTGACCTGAATTCGATGAGGTCCCTTCCTGAGGTTTAGTGTTCTCCTCTGTAACTTGCTCCCTATTACCTGTTCCCTGCAATCTTTCCCCGGATTTCTGACCACTATTTTCTGTCCCCTGTAACCTGTTCCCTGTAACCTGATAAGCTGCCACCTGGGTTTCTGCCCAAGCGATATTTTCCTCGGTAAACCAGTTATTCTCAGCCCGTTGTTGGCAAAGTGTGTCCCATTGGGCAATGTTGAACCTTTCAATCAAATCAATCAGACGGTCAGCATATTTTGGGTTCGTGGCATAACCAGCTGCTTTCAAACCACGGGCCCAAGCCTTGTAGTCCATCACATTCAATTGGAACAAACCTGCATAGCGGGGACGGGAGGTAAGAAAGAGGGAATGGTCGTTGTAAGAGTCTTCAACCCGTTCGTATTTTCTGAAACATTCCTGGAGTTCGTCATCGTCGATTCTCACGGTGTCGCCGATCCATTCTTTGTGGCATTTGATGCCGAAATGGTTTTTTCCGTCACGGGCTAATCGACTTGTGCCACAGGCGCTTTCAAACACACCTTGCGCCAAAGTGATGCTGGCTGGTATCTTGTATTGGTACATCTTCAGGATGGCCAATTCCTTGTATTGGTCGATATAGCGGGCAATATCCTGATCGGTATATTGGGCCGACAATTGCAGACCGATTAGCAAGCATAGAAGAGCAACTATTATTTTTCTCATCATTTTTTCCATTTTAAGCTGAAGGCTTCGCCTCAATGCTTACGTCACTACCCCGGCCTTCGGCCACCCCTTCTAATAGAAGGGGAATTATCAGTTTTCAATTTTCAGTTTTCAGTTTTTTAAAGCGTCCATCACCACACTTGTGTAAAAATCCTTCATGTCCATATTGCAGGCTGTCAACTGTGCCGGAATGATACTCATCGCGGTCTGACCCGGAATGGTGTTGATTTCAATAAAATAGGGTATTCCGTCCGGCGTAATGATATAATCGACTCTCACAATTCCGCCGCAGTTTAAAAAGTGGTAAATCTGTTCCGAGTATTTCAGCACCTGCTCATAACTCTCTTTCGGAATGCGGGCGGGGGTGTACATGTCGTGCAGACCGTCGGTATATTTGGACTGGTAGTCATAGAATTCGTTTTTGGGACATATTTCGGTCACGGCCAACGCTCTGGGCTTGCCATCCACCAGGGCCACACCGCAGGCAAGTTCCTGACCGGGCACCAATTTCTCGATCATCAGCTGATCGTCAAATTTGAAAGCCTCTTCCACGGCGGCTTTCACCTCGCTGGGGTTATGCACCTTGGTCACCCCCACACTGGAACCCGAGTTACACGATTTGATGAAGCAGGGATAGCCACAAACCTTCTCTATCTCGTCCATGTCGATTTTATCGTCGTGGTAGTAATGCAGCGACGGAGCAATCGGCACATTCAGCTCGCGCACAGCCAAATTGCAGAAATATTTGTTGAAGGTCAAAGCCGAACAGAAGCAGTCGCAGCCAGTATAGGGGATGTCGAGCATGTCGAAGTAACCCTGGAACTTGCCGTTCTCGCCAGGGTTGCCATGGATGGCGATAAACACCACATCGAAGATGATTTTCTGTCCGTTGACAGTCAGCGAGAAATCGTTTTTGTCAATCAGGTGTTTCTGATTTTGCTCATCCGTATAGCTCCATTCAGTGCCTTTCACATGGATGAAATAGGGGTTGAACAAATTTCTGTCCAACTGCGACATGATATTGTCGCCGCTTCTGAGGGATACCTCATATTCGCCGGAATTTCCGCCAGCCAGAACTGCTACTTTTTTCATTTCTACATTATTATTCATTCTGGCAAAGATACAAAAATCAATCCCATCAATTTCTTACTGCGGGATTACTTTTGAACAGTGATAAGTTAATTGCACAAGCCCCTTGTCGATATCTTTTTTCACTATGCCATAATATTTCATATCTTTTTCGTAAATTTGCAGCTTCAAAATCAAAGACTATGACAAAGGATCTGATCAGAAAGTACATTTGGCTGGTGGACACCGTCAATATGGCCGGTTCGAGAGGCATCAGTTATCAGGATATCTCCGACAAATGGGAGCAAAACACCGAGCTCTCTGGCGGCAATAAGTACAGCTGGCGCACCTTTATGAATAACCGAAAGGACGTTTTTGAGATTTTCGGTATTGAAATTGCTTGTAACCATGGAGATAATACATATTATATCGCAGACCGCAACGAACTGAAAGAAGCATCCGGTTTCAAAGCCTGGATTCTCGATGCTTTGTCGCTGAGCAACCAGCTGAACGAGAGCATGGCACTTCAGCATAGGATTTTGTTGGAAGAAAATCCTTCCGGCAAGGAGTTGTTGCCAGACATTTTGGAGGCGATGCGAGAGAACAAGATGCTTACTTTCACCTATAAGCCATTCTGGGTGGAAAACGAGGAAGGATCGAATCTTTTTCATGTGGAGCCTTACGCAGTGAAAGTGTTCAAGCGCCGCTGGTACCTACTGGGCAAATATGGAGACAGTCCGTTGAAAATCTATGCGTTAGACCGCATTTCAAACCTGGATATTGAATTTGAGGATTTTGTCATGCCTGATGATTTTGACGCGGAAGCTTTTTTCAACACCTGTTTCGGCATTATCGTCGGTGACAAAGAGGCCCAGACGGTGAAACTGAAAGTGGGCAATTTCCAGGCGAAATACCTGCACACGCTTCCGCTGCACCACTCGCAGAAAGTGCTGGAACGCAACGACATATACACTGTTTTTTCCTATTTTGTCAGGCCCACCTTTGATTTCAAGCAGGAATTATTGTCCTTGGGTGACACGATAGAAGTAATGGAGCCCCTTTCACTGCGCCGTGACATAGCAAGGATAGGCAAGGAAATGAGCCGCAAGAACGGGGAAAATCCATCCGACCACCGGTGTCAGCGAAAATAAGCGGCAAAGCCGGTCATTGGTGATTAGTGATTGGTGGTTTTCACATACAACGACGAGCACCCTTGTTCTGGATGTTCCATAAAGCTTATTTTTTCACTGAGATCATTTTTTTATATCAGTTGTTAGTGGATACCTACGTGAAATCTCATCCCATGCTTCTTTCTGAATGCGCTTTTTCAGCGTTACGTTCGTAAAGTTTTGATTTTCCATCTTTTATTTTTTTGATTGATAATTTGAATTAAGATGGAGCAAAAGTAATGCACGGCTATGCCAAACCATGGCATAGAGACAAAGATAATTACATCGATTCGTAGCACTCCACACCCTTTAGATCTCCGCTTCAGACATCTCCCACATCGAGCGTTCGCAGATGTAGGTGGTCATGCGCAGGAGGTCGGGGATGCTGTAGCGCAGGTGCGTGCAGAAGGCGTGGACGAGGTAGCAGACGCAGATGTGTTCGAACTGCGGGATGCGCAGCGGACCTTCCGCCCAGGTATAGCCATCGTCGAGTTTGTTGGATTCGTCGTTGTGGATCGTGTGCGCGTCCATCCGCGAGAGCGACGACACCGCCCACAGCATCTCGTTCCAGTGCGATCCGTAGAACGCATCTTCCTCCATCTGGAAGAGCTTCGGATCCTCATAGTCGTGACAATAGTTGATTTCCCCGGCTAGATGGAAACGGTTGACGCTGTGCTCGCCGATGTCGGGAAGCATATCCAACTGCCGCTGAAGTTGTTGTTGCTCTTCGTGAAAGCGGTTCATCATTTTCAGCATGCCTTCGTTTACGTGCTCAAAGCGGCGCACCTCGGCCTCGGTGCAATGCAATTCGAACATCCGGTTAAGGATACAGGCGCACATCGTCCACCCATTGTCCAATACGATTCCAATTGGGCAAGTCTTGCAGGGTGGGACGGAGGTCATCACGCATCTCCACCGTACGCATAAGCTGTGTGAGTACGATGACGGCTACATGGAGATCTTCAGCCATGTTCTTCAACTCCTGGATGATATGAGCGATCTCGCCCTCGCGGTTTGGGTACAACTGCGAGGAGGTCATCAGTTGCAAGTAGTCGATGATGACCCATCGGATGTCGTATGTTTCCCGCAGTTGGCGCACCTTCTCCCAGACAGAATCCACCGTCAATGTTGCTGTGTCGTCAAGGTGGATCCATTCGGGACATTTGCCGTTACCGTAATGTATCAGCAGCTGGTCACTTCTCATTTCAAGGGAGAAATAGGCGGTGGGCAGCTGGGTTTCCGTCACAAGTTGGAAGGCGAGGGTGGTCTTGCCCATCCCGGGGCGTCTGCCAATGAGGTTAAGCGTGCCGGGCCGGTAGATGGCGGACAGTTGGGCCAGGGCGCGTTGGTTCTTTTCGATTGTCATACTCTTGAATTTTTTTGCAAAAATAGTGTATGCCAGCGAGCGGAAAGAGATTTTGCTACTAGCAGAAACAATGGCAAAGATAGGACAAAGGCATGCAAGAGTTTGGCATAGCGGCACAATCACGCAATCGGATCCCCGCAGTATTTCCGCCGCAAGCACTTCGAGCAGTGCAGGCCCATCCACACCTCGTCGAACTGCTGCATGGCCTGGCGCACCAGTTCGGGCTCGTCGGTGAGGAGGCCCGCCTCGAAGTTACGGGTGTTGGCCCCTTTCATCCCGATGCCCGCGCCCGTGAGGTTCGCGCTGCCGAAATAGACCGCACTGCCGTCGAACACCAGCATCTTGAAGTGGACCCGCGGGCAAAGCACCCGCTCCAACCCACTTGCCAACGACGGGTACTTGTCGAAGTCCTCGCGGAAGGCGGGACCCGGTTCCTTGGCGTGGATGAGGCGCACTTCCACGCCCTTGTGCACCAGCTGCGCCAGTACTGCGAGGAACGGCAGCGTGCCGTCCCCGACTTTCACGTAGAGGTCCTTGATGTCCGCCGTGCCAATCCACAGCGATTTCCTGACGGAAGCCACGCGGGAAAGGACGAGGTTGTAATGGTCGGTGTTAGAGATGTAGGTGGTGGGCATGGAGAAATTGAGAATTGTGGTTAGGCAAACAAATCGTTCATGTTGATGGTTTTTTGGATGCGTCCACTAAATTCGTTGTAATGGAGGCCAAATGTGGTAATCAAAGTGAGGTGGATGTTCCGCCTGTTTTTGGTCAGTTCGCGGATTCTTTCAACACGCTGACGGAGCTTTTCCTCGTAATGCTTGTTTATAACAAATTCCTCGTTGCAGTATTTGATTTCACAAAGGTTGATGACTCTATCGGCACGGTCGATGAGCATATCGATCTGCATTCCGGATTGATTCTCATCCTTGGTGATGATGAGTGACGATATGTTTGTCTGGATGCCAGCGATACCGAGCGCAGCTTTGATTTGGAGAGTGTGGGCAAAACAGACTTCTTCAAAGGCAAACCCCTGCCATGATGCAATGGCAGGTGACAATGCGGAATGTTGCCAAAATGACTCATCATTGATCCCTTTTTTCTCGATGAAATTCAGGTAGAACAGGCAAAAATTGTCCGTTAGTTTGTAGTATCTCTCCTTTTTTTTGTCTAATGGTATGAAGGAGGTGATGAAATCGCTTACTGTCAAGGCAGTCAATATTTGGGTTAGCGTTCCCCCAGAGGTCTTATTAAGTTTTTCTGAAATCTCTTTTCTGTTATAGCCATATCTTCGGGAGGCCAACAATTTCACGATTGCCTTAGAATCATCAGAATTTCCGAAGAGTGAGGCAAATAAGCGGTCGAATTCTTCTCGAAGTGGTGCGTTTTGCACAAAAAATAGTCGGTCTATGTTCTGTGCAAGGGAAAATCCAGCACGGAAATAATTCAGGTAATAGGGGATTCCTCCTATGGCCATATAGCTTTGAACAATGTCGTAGCGGTCCAGTTCGATTTTTTTATATTTTAAAAATTCCTCGCACTCATGAAGAGAAAATGGAGCAAGTTTCAGATGGTAAGTTACACGCCCGTATAAACCGCCCTTATTATGAAGAAGCGTGTCCTCCATCCACGAAGTGGCTGATCCGCATACAATCAACAGAAGGTCAGGACGCGAGGATGCCCATCCGTTCCAAAAATGCTCGAAAGCGGTAACAAAGCCTGAACGCGGAGTATCCATCCATGGCATTTCGTCAAGAAACACCACTTTTTTATCTTCATTATCTTGTTTTTCAATAAGTTGTCTTAAAAGTCTGAATGCCTCTGGCCAAGAAGTCGGGCAGGTGATGTCCTTCAATCCATACTCTCTCAAAGAAATGTAAAATTCCTCCAACTGGCGTTTGGTCAATTGTTTCCCCTTTATTTCAAGCGGCGACACTCCTGTATGGTAAAAAACAAACTGATTTTGGAAAAATTCTCTGATAAGAAAAGTTTTTCCAACCCTACGACGGCCATATACAGCGACCAATTCAGGCAAATTACTTTCTTTAAGATGTTGTAATTCAGATTGTTCATTTTTTTCTTCCGATAATTTTCTGGCTCATGTAACAATTGCTTTATTCGGCCGCAAATATACAAAAAATACTATTATGGCTGGCTTGATTTTTTTATTCAGCCAAAAATGCATATTCTATCTATGTTTTGGCTGATTTCGAAAACATGTCGCCGCAGTGCCGTTCCACCTCACACTGCGCTCCACTTCGTTCCGCTGATATGAGGTTGTTGAGAATTTGCGTCTTCGACACAATGCGGATTTGATGTTTCTCAAAGGATACACAAATTTCTTCAATTACGCAAAATGTGTAAAGTGTATTTTGCAACATCACTCCTCGAAGCTCATCAGCCCGCCGATGAGGATGCCGAGGACGAGGAAGATGATGACGGCTTTGCGGCTCAATCCGCGGTTTTCCCAAATTTTGAAAATCAAATAGAAGAATCCGAAGGCCATAATGGGAATGACCACCAATTTCATGATTAGCGAGAAGATGACGTAAAACGGACTGCCCCAGTTAGCGATGACCGAAAGAGCCAAACTGCCAATGAGACACAGTCCTGCTATGACATAAAGCGCGATTATCACATACTTCCCGAAAATCATTCCACCTAAGAAAGCGTCATAAAGGTGCAGAAATACTACAAGCCAGGGAAACATCAGCAGCGCAAAGTCAAGCCAGCCTCGGATGACCACCATTTCGCCTTGCCGCACCTTGACCACGGCGAAGGCATATATGGCAACGGCTATGACCACGCAAATCCAAAATATGGCTTGCTGTTCGTCAGTCCACGGCTTCTCAACATTCTCTCCTTGATTGGAGGATGTTTCAAACGGCTCCATATAATCCATACTCACGTACCCCGTATCGCCATTAATCAAGACCGATCCCCATTTGCCGTCAACGGACAGAATGTCAACAGTTTCGTTCTGGGCTATCTGTCCGATGACTCTCCCCGACTTGTCGGCAGTGTCGCGGATGTTGAGCTTGGTGGCGGTGCAGCGGTAGGATGCTGCGTTTACGGTAAGGCTTGCGATAATGCAAAGCACCACACAAATAATCCTGAATATGTTTTTTATCATTTGTCTCTTATTATGTCTGCAAAGATAGCAAAAGGGTATGCCATTCGGCGGCATACCCTATAGGTTCACATTTTCGTACTTGGCCAGATTTTTAGCCATAATCTTGGAGATGTCGTAGCCAGTTTCCATCTCAATCCAGAGCCACTGGCCGTTGGGGTTGCATTCGAGGAAGACGTACTCACCTTCGGGTGTGACGATGAAGTCGAAGCAGCCGAAGTTCAGTCTCATCCGTTGCAGGAAGGCAAGGCAGAACTGGCGGATGTTCTCTGGCAGTTCCACAATTTCGTGTCGGAGGTTGTAGTCGTAACCTTGTCGCCAGTCGATTTTGCCCTTGTCATCGTCTTGGATTTGTGAGTCAATCTTGCAGGCGATTACATCTTGATTGATAACGGTGACGCGCAACTCGTATGCCTTTTCCACATAGTTTTGCACAAAACTGACGGTTTGTGTGAAGGTCTCTTCGGGTTGTTGGAGCAAGTCTTCGCTTTCAACCTTTTGGGAATAGAAAACATATTCCTGTTCGCCATTGATATACACATTGCCGTTGCTGATAGGCTTCAGCGACAATTCTTGATGTTGTATGGCAAGTTGTGAAATAGGGGTTTTCTCATTAGAAAAGCAGGTGTCTGGAATACGCATCCCCAATTTGTGGGCTATAGACAGTTGCAATATTTTAGATGAAGCTGGTCTGTCTTCCACAATGCTGCCGATTGAATAGACATCTTTGAGATAATATCGGATAAAACTTAAAAAACCGTGCGCCTCCTCAATATTGTGCTTGTTGATTTCTTCCAGTTCATTTCTGATAGGCAGTTCGGATGGAATTTCTGGCCTTCTATCCCAAATAGCTGTTATTTGATGTCCATATATATCCAACCCGTTTTTGATATTTCGGATTTGGAAATCACAATTCTTTTCATTTGCCCACCACGAAAAACGGTAATCCGTGAGCAGACATTCAGAATTGATACGAAAGACAGGCACCTGATATGTATTCAGATATTGAATAACACGAGTTGGATGCCCGTCTTCCTTATTGGTAAAAATGAGAATCATAAGAGGATTTATCTAACAGTTTTGCTGTCATCAATTTCGTTGGATTTGTCAATCTTATTAACATAAGCTGTTCTATTAGTCTTGCTTGGAAGTTTTGACGTATGCGATTTTAGACTTCGTGTTCCAATTGTCCTCATCTCGTATGAAACTTGTTCCCTATCGTTATAGCTGATTTTGACATCATCAGCCTCTTGTATTGGACTTGGTGTTGTAAAGTTCATTAATAGCGGCATGATATTGCCTTGATTGAATTGGTTATATGTTTGCATAATTACGTTTTTTAAGGGTTAAACATTTACTTTTCTTCATCTTCAATAAATTCATCAGTGAAGTCAGCGTCGCTGCCTTCGATTTTGATGCCGCGGTCATTTTGAGCGAAGATGGCAATATCGCAGATAAGACGTTCCAAACCGCAATTTTGTACATATCGGGGAAGTCGCTCTTGTAGCCATTGAGCTGTCCAACTGATGTTTCAGACCAAATTTTGTTCTCAAACAAAATGGTCTGTCTTTCTGTTTCTTTTTCAAAATTGAATGAAACTTGAAGGTCAGAACGTCCATTCCTTTTCTCCTCTTGAAGAAAAACTTTGATGTTTTCAATGTTTTTGGTTTTGTCCTCTTCTTTTAAAAGGAATGTTCTGAAAAACTGCTGTTTGGCCTTGCTATAAGCATTGTCGCTGTCTAAAAAGTAGAATAGCCATGTAAAAAAAGCGTCTGTGGTTAGTTCCTTTGGGGAATACTGGAAGATATTGCACTTGTTATTCATAATCGTTTCCCTGAATTCGTGTCGGGCGCAACTGTTAATTTATGCGATTAAATTTCTT
>JAFXSR010000058.1 GCA_017525505.1 Bacteroidales bacterium | reverse complement strand
GTTTCCGCCAGCGGATAAATGGACACTGTCACCTAAGCAAATGGATTCATGATCTGCGACAATCTCGGGGGTGGGAGAGGGATATATGGTAACATCCACCACGGCTTCGTTGGAATTCTGGGAAATGCCTGACATGGTCATATGGTATTCGCCGGACATGTCGGCGGTGGCGTTGGGAACTTGCAAGGTAGTGTTGGTGGTGGATTGTGCAAAACCGTTGGGACCGGTCCAGTTGTAGGTGGCGCCAGGTTGCGGGGCGGTGACGTAAAGTTCCAGCATTCCTCCTTCACAAATGGGGGAGTTGGAGTCTCCTGAGTTTAACAAATCACAGTTGGTGGAGGCGGTTGAATTGCTTGTGGAATTGAAAGTGATTGTTCCGGGTTGATTACTATAGTTTGTTAAAAGTAATAGGTACCATTGGCCGGCTTGAACATTGCCAAGATTGCAATCTTCCGTCCAACTGGGGCTATAGCTACAATCAACGACGTTTGAACTATTTGTGCTGCTTATATTGTAAGCACCGCAACACAGGTTGTTGGTAAAATCAGCTTGACTGGCAGCCGTAAAAGGTCCCCAGCAGACAAAATCCACATCCAGTGTGCCGCCGGTTAGGCTATGCTGTTCGATATGAATGGTCAGCGTGCCAGAATTGTCAATTTGAAAGTAATACCATGCGGGATTAGGTGTCGTGTAACAACAGTTTACCTCATTGTTTCCTGTAAATGGTGAGGAGTTCGGACTGTTGGTGCTGGATGGATAGGTCACACCGTAGGGGTTTTCATCGGCACAGAATGGTGTTGCCGGTGTTTGTTGTGAACAGGGAGAACCATTGGCAGTGGATTGCGGATTGCAAGGTTGAGCTGTTCCTGCAACGCAAGATGTTATGAATAAAAGGCTTAAGAAAAAAAATCTACGCATACAACAAAATTTAAAGTGCAAGGATACAATTTTTTTGTCAAACTTCTTTTTCATAAGACGAAATTTTAAAAAAAATGTTGCTCAGAAAATGAATTTTTTTTGAGATAAAGACCGCAAGTGAAATTATGAATTCTGAATTTTGGATTTTGAATTTTGAAGCCACTGTTCTCCTCTCCAAAGCACAAGCGCCCAGCAGGTCCCCAATATCCAGCCCACCAGAAGGTCGCTGGGGTAGTGTACCCCTAGATATATGCGGCTGTAGCTTTGTAGCAAAACCCAACATAACATTAGTATGATAAGCCATTTGCGTTTTTCTCCGAGATAAAAAATGACTAACAAGGCCAACGCCATGGAGTTGGCGGCGTGAGAGGAGGGGAAGCCATACGGTCCGCCCTTGTACAATGTGCCGTCGGGCTTGGCCACCAGGTGTACCTGCTCACTCAGTACGGGGTCGTGACTGGGACGGGGCCGCTGCACACTGTGTTTGATGAGGTTGCAGCTTTGGTCGGTCAGGAAAATGCAAAGTGCCAGGACGATAAAAATGGGAATGGATTTCTTTTTCCATTTCTTAATCAAAAAAAATGCTAATATGGCATAGAAAGGAATCCATACAAAGCGGTTGGAGACCCAATAGAAGAACACGTCCGCCCATGAACTGTGCAATCCGTTGAAAAACAGAAAGACGTTTTGGTCCGGGGTGAGGAGGTATTCTATCATTATTCAAAATCAGGATATAACAAATACTGCTGCCTTATCTCTTTGAATTTCTGTAACTTCGGCTGCCAGGAGGCACGGATTTCCTCTTCGCTCTTGCCTGCGATGATGTCTTTGCGCAGTTGGTTGGTGCCCGCTAATTTGTCGAAAAAGAGGTTGGCATTGAAAAATTTGGCTTTGTCGGGGAAGTGCTTGTAGGCTTCAATAAGATATTGTATGCTGAAGCTGTTGCTTCCTTGTAAATTCGCTGTGGCATAGTCGCTTAAATTGTATCCTCGGCATTTCTGACCGTTCTGGGGCGGGTTTTCAGATACTCCTTTGATGGGGCTGGGCGTGAAGTAATAGTCACCGGCAGTCAGTTGGGGGTGCCCATATACCTGAAACGGTATGTTGGTGCCCCTGCCGATACTGATAGGGGTTCCCTCGAAAAGGCAGAGGGAAGGGTAGAGGTAAATGGCCTCGGGGGTTCGCAGATTGGGCGACGGAGCGATGGGTAGCACATAACGGCTGTTGTGGTCGTAATTGTCCATCGGCACTATCTGCAGCTTGCAGTGGATGCCTTTGGCCAACCAGCCCTCGCCATTGATCATGCGGCCATACTCGCCAATGGTCATGCCGTGCACCACGGGAATGGGGTGCATGCCCACAAACGAGCGGTAGTTGGTGTCCAACACAGGGCCATCGACGAAGTAGCCGTTGGGGTTGGGACGGTCCAGAATCATAACTTCCACCTTGTGCTCGGCGGCGGCCTCCATCACGTAGTGCAATGTAGAGATATAGGTGTAAAAGCGGCAGCCTACATCTTGTATGTCAAAGATTATCAAGTTAATATCGCTCTGGCTGAGGTTGGGTTTCTTGTTTTTGCCATATAAGGATACAATGGGGATGCCGGTTCTGGCATCCACGGAGGAGCTGATATGTGCGCCTGCCTCGGCATCTCCCCGGAAACCGTGCTCAGGGCAGAAAATAGTCACCACATTGAAGCCTGAAGCCACCAATGTATCCACCAAATGCTGCGAACCCACTTTGGAGGATTGGTTGCCACAAACTGCGATTTTCTTGCCTTCCAGCTGGTCAAAATACAGTTCGGTACGCTCCGCCCCGACGATGATTTGGGCATGAGTCAGGATTGTGCTGGCGAGGAAGAAGATGGTGGTGAGGATTTTTTTCATGAGGGTGAGAGGGTTAGAAGATTGGGAGGATTACAGGATTACGGGATTAAAGGATTAAAGGATTATTTTTCATTCTGTAATATTGTAATCAATTAATCGGTTGATTCTTGTTTTATTTTTTTGTTTCTTGTCAAGAGTCTTATTCCCCACAGTAGCAGTGTCCTGAGGAGACAGATGGCGGCAAATACCACTGCGATGCGGGCTAGGTAGTCGCCATGGCGGGTGTAGAAAGTAAGGTAGTCGTTGGGATAAACATTCTGCTTGATGGCCAGACGGGTATTGTATTTTGTGGCCTGGTGCACATCGCCGCTCTCATCGATGAAGGCGGAGATGCCGGGGTTGGAGGAGCGCAGCACGGTACGGCGGCTCTCCACGGCACGCAGACGCGAGAACAGGAAGTGTTGCTTGTAGCCGGGGGTGTCACCCCACCAGGCATCGTTGGTGATGACCGCCATCAGTTGGGCGCCATCTTTGACAAAACCTGAAAATATCTCACCGTAAGCGGATTCGTAGCATATCACCGTGCCGACTTTGACTGTGCCGTTGTTGATGGTGGTTTGGAAGGCGTGTTGCGCAGTGTCGGGACTCAGCGAAGTGCGGGGGCCTCCCAAGTCAATCACTAAGTCTTCCAGGAAAAAGAACAGTTTCGGAAAGGGCATTTTCTCCACTCCGGGCACCAGACGGCTTTTGTGGTACAAGTCGGTCACCCCGTATTTGTTGTAACAGGTGGCGGAGTTGTGCACCGACTGGTACAAACCGTCTTCCCTCTTCATATATACTATGTCAGGTTCTTCCGTAAAGGTTTCGAAAGTGGAAAGACCCAAAATGAAATTCAGATTGGGGTGACGTGCAATCACTGAATCCAGCACGGTAAAGCCGTAATACAGGTAGGTGTCGGCGGGATAGCTTCTGTCTAACAGGGCATTGGCGGAGATGGTGTGCGAGATGGAGGATTCTGCCGTCACGATAAGCTGAGTGCTGTCTGTCACAAGGGGATAAGCCACTTCAAGAATACGCAGGGTGTGCTCGATGTTCGACATGCGGAACTGTTCTTCGTAGGCTTCCGTATTGTGCTGAACAATAATGGCTTCCACGGGATTGTCATGTCTGAGATTGTTTTTGTAATGATGATAGATAAGCACAGAAGAAATTACTGGCAGTGCAATCCATAAAACGAAGACAGAACCAAATGTGATCGCCATTTTTCTTTTGCTGTTAAAGAAGCGGATGGTGTAGTAAATCAGGAGGTTGGCTACCAAAACCCAAAGAGTGCCACCAAAAGTTCCGGTAAATTCGTACCATTGCACGTACTGGGTACAGCTGTCAAAGACATTGCCGAGGTTCAGCCAAGGCCAGGTCAGGTCCCAGTTGAGGTGCAAGAACTCGAACGACATCCAGAAAGAGACGAGGGCAATGGGTTGCAGCCATCCGGGAATGCCTTTCCGGCGGCAGAAATGCCAGGCGGCGATGACAAAAGCCATGAAACTGCTGTTGAGGATGAAGGTGGCGATGGCACCGGGACCTGTGCTGTTGAAAATCCACCAGGTGGTGCCGGTATTCCATATCAGAAAGGCAATCAAACTGTAGCAGAAAACCAGTCCAGTGGAATGCTTGCGTCCTTCGCCAATCAGTAAGTCGCTGATGACCAATAAGGGAACAAAGGCGAAAAATATCAGGAATGGCAGTCCGTTGGGATTCCATGACAGCCACAGCAATAAGCCTGAAAGGAGTGCGAGTATGAGTTTTTTTGCTTTCATTTCAGAAGATATTATTCAGAGGAATGTTATTGATGTTTTTCTTGATAAGCCTTGATGCCGGATTTCAGGAATTGCATATACCTGTTGACATCTTTCTCATAATAGGTGGGGCCTGCCAATACCGAACCGTCAGTGTCCACGATGAAATAGCAGGGCTGTGAGTTTTCTTTATAGATTGTGTTTTGGATGAACATGTTCTTGCCTCCCAAGGTGGTGATGGGGTCGCCATCTACATCCACGAGCTGTTGGTCTTCAGGAAGCTGTATGTTTTTGTCATCCACATAAAGGGCTACCACCACAAAATCTTCGGCGAACATCTTCCTCACCTGCGGGTCAATCCATACGGCGTTCTCCACGTTACGGCAGTTCACGCAACCATGGCCGGTGAAGTCGATGAATACGGGTTTGTTCAGTTTTTTGGCCACACGCAAAGCCTGGTCATAGTCGAAGTAACCCTGGATGCCATGGGGCAGGTCCAGTTGGTCAACGTACAGCACTGCCTCATCCATGCTGATGGTGTTATTGCTGGCGTTGCCGGCTTCTGTCCGTACCACATTGTTGATGTCGAAATCCTGGGTAGTCATCGGTGGCAGCCAGCCGGAGATGGCTTTCAGCGGGGCACCGAACATGCCGGGAATCATATAGACCACGAAGGCGAAGGTGAGAATGGCCATCATGAAGCGGAAAGGGCTTTTCTGTACGGGCATGTCATCGTCCAAGGGGAATTTGATTTTGCCGAGGAGGTAGATGCCCATGAGGGAGAAGAGCACAATCCACAGCGCCAGATACACCTCGCGGTCGAGTATGCCCCAGTGGTAGGTTTGGTCGGGCACGTTGATGAATTTCAGCGCAAAGGCCAATTCCACAAAGGCCAGCACCACTTTCAGTGTGTTCATCCAACCACCGGATTTTGGCATTTTCTTCAAGATGCCGGGGAAGAAGGCAAAGAGCGTGAAAGGGATGGCGATACCCAACGAGAATCCCAACATACCGATGATGGGCTTCAGCAGAGAACCACCGACCGAGTTCAGGGCAACGGCTCCGGCAATAGGCAAGGTGCAAGAGAAAGACACCAGCACCAGGGTAAGGGCCATGAAAAAGATGCCGATCAAACCGCCTGTGTTCTCCATCTTGGCCGACTTGTTGACCCAACTGCTGGGCAGGGTGATCTCAAAATAGCCGAAGAACGATAGGGCGAAAATGATGAAGATGATGGCAAACAGGATATTGGGGATCCAGTGCGTGCTAAGGATGTTGGCAAAGTCAGGACCGAAAATCAGGGAGAGGACTATGCCGAAAATCACATAAATAATGACAATGGAAAGTCCGTAGATGAGGGCGTGGAGCTTGGCTTTGCTGCCCGATTTCATGAAGTAAGACACGGTCATCGGAATCATGGGGAAAACGCAGGGCATGAGCAAACCTACCAAGCCGCCCAAAAAGGCTACGATGAAAAATGACCATAATGACTCTTCTTGTTCACCGTTGTTAGTGTTGGTAACATCTTGTACATTATTGCTTTCGATACTATCTCCAGTGTTTTCTTCATTGTTTATCTCTGTGATTTCGTCTTCCGGAGTAGCGTCTTCAGTGGTGACGGCACCAGTCACCGCATGGCCATAACCTTCAATGTCGAAGCTGAATTTCTTGTCGAGAGCCACACAGCGTCCGTCAATGCAAGACTGTCCTGAAATTCTGCCCTTGATGGCAAAAGGCTCATTCTGCAAGATTTTTACTTTTTGTTTGAAAGTAACACTGTTGACGAAATATTTCGAGGTGTCGTTGAATATCGGGTCGTAATGCACAATCGGCTTGGGTTCAGTCACTTTGCCGATGCGTTTATAGTTCTTGGCGTCGGTAAAGCTGAACTCGATGGGCATCTCCATGCCGTTGTTGTGGCTCTGTGAGTATAGATGCCAGTTCTCTTGGATGGTAGCCTGGAACTGAAGCTCAGCAACCGAATCGTTGACTTTTACGGTCTTAAAATTCCAGGTTACAGGTGTCTCTTGGGCAAAGAGACTGTTGATCAGGAAAATGAATAGAAATAACAGTGAACTTGTTCTTTTCATAATTTGATGATTATCGTCATTTAAAAATGCAAATGTACACAAAATTTCCCACATACAGGTGATTTGTGATTTTTTTTGTGGCGATACGGCATCGCAATTTTCCGCGGAGAAAAATTTTTTTAATGCTGTTTATTTCAGGAATATTGTTTATCTTTGTCTTTTACATGATATATTTTTACTTTTGGTATAAATGACTGAAAATCAGATAAAAAAGGAAAAGAAATGGTTGTTCTTCGCGATAGGACTTATCGTGGGTTTTCTGATTTCCGCAGTGGCGTTTGTGGTTTTTGCCATGATTCAGAGCCAGTCGAGGTCATTTACCAAGACTATCGAGCATATTTACAGTCGCGAAAACACCAGGGATACGGTGGTGAAATATGTGAATGTAGTCAGCAAGGAATCCGAGCCTACAAAGACAAATCAGGTGCCAGAACTGCAAGACACGGTGATGTTTGAAGAAGATCCGCTGGATTACGATGAGGTGGATTTCAGCTATACTGAAAAGGAGGAAAACGTCAACGATGATGTAGTGGTTGTAGATAAGTTGCTCACCCAGAGGAAGGTCAAGGTACAGTGCAAAGATGCTGACTTCAAGGATGTGGCATCTGACGAGGGTGTAAATGACTTCTTCGAGGTTCAGCAGTGGAGTACCCCCATCAAGAACAGGGTGACTTATTGCTTTTCGGGGAATCTGTTGCAAATCAAAGGTGTGCCTGCGGATAAAGTGGAGATAATATATTACGACCAGCAATACTATTTGTATTACGCTGGGAATTATTATCGCTTGAGGAGCAATGACAGTTTTGAGAAGTTAGGCGCACCGCTTGTATTGAATCCGCAGAAGTGATTCTCTGAAGTTCAACACAGAAGTTTTGTTTTTGAAGCGGCAGTTTAGAAAAACTGTGCGATTTCCTCCAATGGACGGTGCTTGGGCTGTTTGGGTTCATCGGCTCTGTATCCCAATGAGATGACTGCCATAATCGCTTCGTTCTCGGGGATGTTGAACAAGGTACGGAGTGCGTCGGAATCGCGCATACCCATGATGAGCGTGTCAAAGCCTTTGGCGCGGGCTTTCAGGATAAAATAGGCATTGCTGAGACCGTTGTCGTAGGCCCCCCAGCCATCGCCCACTTCATTGGCTGGCTCGCCCTGGAAGAAGCCTGATTTGCCTTTCTCGAAAGTGGAGACGATCAGAACAGGAGCACCGGCAATGTTCTGCTTGTTGCGTTCGCCCACCAGATTTGCTACCGCCTCGACTTTCTCGGGACTCATGGCCACATAGTATTTCGATGGTTGTTGGTTGGCCCAGGAGGGTGCCTCTTGGGTGGAGATGAGCAGCTCACGTACTTCCTCTTCGGTGATGGTTTTGCTGGCGTCGTACCTGCGGACACTTCTTCGGGTCATCAATACTTCGTCAAAAGACACAACTTCTGAATTTTGTGCCTGACAGTCATTTCCGTTCTCATTTTTGTTTTCGTTGTTAGAACAGCCCGTCAGCATCAGTACTGACATCACAGCGGCCATAATAAAACTTGATTTTAGGATTTTCATTGCTTGATGGTTTTAGATTATAAAAAAAATTGTGATGTTATGTGAAAACACGATGCAAATGTACAAAAAAATCTTAAAAAGCATATCATTCCATGTCATTCTCCTTCAGGTATTCCTCGGCGTAGCGGAGGAATTTGCGCTCCAGCTCGTAGTTTTTGCGCTCTCTGGCGGCGCGGGCAATGGCGATGTAGGATTCGTAAACACCTTGTTTTGAGCGCATGATGCCATGATAGTAGTCGTCGTTACAATAGGAGGAGGGGATTTCGTGGCAGAAGGTCTCCAGCAACTGGAACAGGTCGATGGCGTAGGCCCCTTTGTCGGCTTTCACCAGCGAGTCGCCTAAGTTGTAAATCTCGTAATAATAGGCTGAAGATAAGCCATATACTTCGTTTTCCTGCATTTCGCTGAGGGTGTTCTGATTGAATAATTCTTTAAACAGATTGAGACATTCCTCATAGTCTTTCTCCTCGAATTTCAGCTTGGTTTTCAGTATCAGGGCGTCCACATTGTGTTTGTTGAACTGCAGAGCCCGGTTGAGGTAGTATTCCGCACGGTCGTTGTCGGCGAAAATATATTCTATCTTGGCTTTCTGATAAAAAAGCTCGTCCACGATCTTGATTTGTTCCTCGAAGACACTTTGCATGGAGTCTGCTATAGTGAGCAGTTGCATTCCTTTGGTTTTCAGTACGTTCTTGTTTTGACAATAAAAAAGAATGTCATCCCCGCTATCCTTTAATTCTCGGAGTTCATTGATGCAGTCCTGGAGGAAATAATAGTGGAGAGTGATCACTTCGGGGTCCTGGCTGTCGAGGTGCGCAAAACGTTGCTCAACGGCTTTCAGACGCTCTGAGGTCTTCTCACAAGCATCCGCAGGTTGCGCAAAGGAATCGCATACGCAGGTGGCGATAATCAGGAAACAGAAAAATGCTTTTTTCAATGTGTGCGATGTTACTCTCCTTCGCCTTCCTGAAGGAATTGTTCTATGATTTGTTTCAGTTCTTTCTTGGGCAGTGCGCCACGAATGGCTCCGGTTTGGGCATTGCGCTTGAAGAAGAGCAGGGTGGGAATGCTGCTGATACCCAAGGCGGAAGCGGTTTTAGTAGCTTTGTCGGTATTGATTTTGTATATGATCAGTTTGCCTTTGTATTCTTTGGCGAGGTCCACCAAAACTGGATGCAAGGCGCTGCAAGGACGGCACCAGTCGGCGTAAAAGTCCACAATGCAGGGGGTCATGCCCTTGTATTGAAGGCCTTTCGCATTGTCAATATCGGTAATCATGGCGGTGAAACTGTCGTCGTCTAGCATGATGATATTGCCCGACAGGTCTTCCTGGGGGATTTCTTTCGTCTGTGCGGGAGTCTTGTTGAAGTTGGGGTTGTCCATGGCCATGGAAATCACCTGCTCGGTTTCAGGGGGCAAGTCGTTTTCCGATTCGGACTGGGCCTGGGTGCAGGATGACATTATCAAAATCAATATGGGAAGGATAAAAATGCTTTTATTCATGTTCGGTGTTTTTTTCTATAACGTTATTTTCCGCAAAATGTTGTAATTCACTTTTGAATCGGCGGCCTCTTTCCTCGAAGTTCTTGAATTGGTCGTAACTGGAGGCGGCGGGGGAGAGCAGGCATACTTTCCCTTCGGTGGTGTTGTGGAGGCAATAGTCCACAATCTTGGTGAAATCATCCTCGATGATAAAATCCTCTGGAAGAGGATATTTTGCTTCCCATTCCTGTTGTATGCGGCGGCCGGCAGGTCCTGTGAAAACTAGGTGGGCAATAGGATTCTGGTGCAGGTAGTCAATCAGAATGTCGTAGCTGATGCCACGGTCGAAACCGCCAATGATAAGGGTATCGACTTTGCGTAATGCTTTGACGGCGGCGATGGCGGCCTCGGGAATGGTGGAAATGCTGTCGTTGTAAAACTTGATTCCGTTGAATGTGCCTACCAACTCGATTCGGTGTTCCAATCCCCTGAAACTGGCCAGGTATTGGAGAATGTCCTCGTCGCTGATATCGAATTGTTTGACAGCCAATATGGCGGCCATGATGTTGTTGTAGTTGTGGCGTCCTGGCAGATTGTCATAACGGTACAGGTCGTATTCGCCTAACACTTGCCCCTTATCCACGCGAATCACCGTGTCGTCGAGACAGTAACATCCTGTGTCAATGGCATGCATGCTGCTGAACTTGAACATCTTGCGCTGGTAGTTGTGGCTCTTGATGAGGTTGGGAATGTGCTCGTCTTCGCTGTTGTAAATCAGCACATCCGATTCGTCCTGGTATTTGGTGATGTTCATCTTTGCCAGTTGGTAGTTGCTGAGCGAGGCGAAATGGTCGAGATGCTCTTGGTACATGTTGAGCAGCAATGCGATATGCGGCGACATGGTGGTATATTCCAGCTGGTGTGCGGACAGTTCTGCCACAATGACGGAATCCTCGTCCAATTGATCGATGATGTCAAAAAAAGGAATGCCGATGTTGCCGGCCAGAAAAGTGTTTCCGCGGCTGTGGGACAAGATATGGTATATCAGTGAAGAGGTGGTGCTTTTGCCCTTCGTTCCAGTCACGCCAATCACCTGCTGGTTGTAGCCGTACAGAAACAGTTCGGTTTGCGAGGTGATGCGATGTGGCTGGATAAAATAGTTGATATGGTTGAGATTGATACCGGGAGTCTTGAAAATCAGGTCGTAATCGTTGAGGTTGTCAGCGTATTTCTCTCCCAAGACAAATTTCAGTTTCGGATCGTTTTGGTATTCGCTGGTGTTGAGAACCTCGCTCCGGTCGGCCGCCACAATTTCCATATCGGGGAAGTGTTTGCGCAAGAAACGGTAGGAAGACGCGCCTTCGCGACCAAAACCGAGGATGATGATTTTCTTGTCTCTTATCTGATTTAAAATGAGGTCAAGCATACTATAAGATATAAAATGCAAAAATACGAAAAATAATTAGCAAATTAGTTAATTAGCAAATGTGCAAATTGACTTATAGATAAAAAAATCAAAATTCAAATAAAAATTTTCAGTTTTCAGTT
>JAFXSR010000057.1 GCA_017525505.1 Bacteroidales bacterium | reverse complement strand
TTAGGAGGGATTTTGGATGATGGATGATGGATTTTGGATTAAAGGTTAGGAAGGTTAGGAGGAATGATGGGTGATTTGGTGGCTTTTTTATCAAGTCAACTGTCAATTATCAACTGTTAATTGTAAATTGTAAATTGTTAACTGTTAGCTACCAGAACACCGTATAAATCACTACCAAAATAATACAGATGGCATAGGCGCAGAGGTGGAAACCGCGCTCGGTTTTGAAATAGTCTGCGATAAGTGGAATAGCCTTCTTATCGTCATCGGTGGGGCAGGTGGCCAAACTTACCATCACAATGATGGCCATGGTGAGTATGCAGGTGTAGAACATCTGGTCCAAGAAGGGCATGTCGATAGGCAAGAACTTGAGCGCCAACGCAATGGGGATGGACAGAATAACACCTGTTACCGCTCCCTTGTTGTTGGTTTTTTTCCAGAAAAGGCCTAAAAGGAACAATGCCAAAATGCCGGGGCTGACCAATCCGGTGTATTCCTGAATGTATTGGAACATCTGTCCTACGCTGCCTAACATGGGGGCGACAAGGCAGGCAATCAGCAGGAATATAGCGGCGGAGATACGGCCCACATTGACCAGGTTGACTTTTTTATCATTCTTTTGCTCCATCTTTGGCGCAATGTAAGGTTTGAAAACATCCATGGTGAAAATGGTGGAGGCTGAGTTGAGCATGGATGCCAAAGAAGAGATGATGGCGGCAGCCAAGGCGGCCAGTACCAAGCCTTTCAGCCCGATGGGAACAAAACTACTGATGAGCCAGGGATAGGCGTTGTCGTTGTTGAGGGTCCCATTGTTCAAGGTGAACGCTTCTACGGCTCCGTGACTACCTTCGGTGAACATGACGTAGGCGATGATGCCCGGAATGACCACGATAAAGGGAATGAGCAGTTTGAGGAAGGCGGCGAAAGCCAGACCTTTCTGGGCTTCGTGAAGCGATTTGGCGGCAAAAGCACGCTGGATGATGTACTGGTTGAAGCCCCAATAATAAATGTTGGCGACCCATAGTCCTCCGATCAGCATCACGATGCCGGGAAGGTTGTGGAATTCGGGGTTGTCGTGTTTGAGGATGAGGTGGAAACGGTCGCCAGCCACATCGGCCACATGACGCACACCCTGTGACAGGCTGCCGTCGGGACTGACATACTGGAAGGCCACGATAGTGGTGATGACTCCGCCGGCCATCAGCAGGAATACCTGCAGAATGTCGGTCCATGCCACCGAGGAAAGTCCGCCCCGCAGCGAATAGCAGGCGGCGATGATGGCCAGCCCGATGATGGAGGGGACGATGAGTCTGCCGTCGCCCATGCCAATGATGGTATCGATGGCCTTGCCACCGAGGTAGAGAACGGAAGTGAGGTTGACGAAGACGAAGAGGGCGATCCAGAAGACCGCCAAGATGGTGCGGAGATGCCGTGAATAGCGCTTCTCCACAAATTCAGGGATGGTATAGATATCCTGGCGGATGAAAATGGGCATGAAGAACTTGGCGACGATGATGAGGGTGATGGCCGCCATAAACTCGTAAGAGGCTACCGCCAGTCCGCTGGCAAAGCTTGTGCCGGACATGCCGATGAACTGCTCGGCGGAGATGTTGGCGGCAATCAGCGAGGCGCCTATGGCCCACCAAGGCAGTGATTTCCCTGCCAGGAAATAGTCTTCTTCCGACTGGCTCGGCCTTTTCTTTCGGGCAATCCATAGCCCCAAACCCACGATGATAATCAGGTAGGCGATGAAAATGATGATGTCGATGGTGTGAAATGCGGGATTCATGTTGTTGATGCTAATTGATTTTGGGTTAGAAGATTGAAGGTTAGGAAGGTTAGAAAGGTTAGAAAGGTTAGAAAGGTTAGAAAGGTTAGAAAGGTTAGGAGGGTTAGGAGGGATTTTGGATGATGGATTTTGGATTGAAGGTTGGGAAGGTTAGAAAGGTTAGGAGGCTGATGGGTGATTTGTGTTTTTTTTTATCAAGTTAACTGTCAATTGTCAACTGTCAACTGTCATACCCCTCCATCTCCATTCCAAACTTCTTCTCGTATGCTTTCCCAAGCTCTTCGATAAATCTCTCTATCTTGTTTTCGGCGATGAGGGTGACGGTGCAGCCCCCGAAACCGGCGCCAGTCATGCGGCTGCCGAGCACACCTTCAAATTGTTGGGCATACTCCACTAAAAAGTCCAATTCGGGACAGCTCACCTCGTAGTCGTCGCGGAGAGAGGCATGCGAGGCGTTCATCAGCTGGCCAAAGTGGGTCATGTCGTGCTTTCGGAGGGATTGCACAGCCTCTTTCACCCGTTCATTTTCGCTGATGGTGTGGCGTGCTCTTCGGAGTACAGTGTCTGAAAACTGGTCGGACACTTGTGACGAAAGTTCCTGGAACTGCTCCATGTTAAGTTGACAGAGATGCTGGATGGGCACCAGTTGTTGCAGTATGTGCAGAGCCTCCTCACATTCCTGCCGCCGTTGGTTGTAGGCCGAATCCACAAGACCTCTCTTTTTCTTGCTGTTGCAGATGACAAAACGGAGTCCATCCAATGCCAAGGGAACATATTCGTAGTTTAAAGTGTTGCAATCCAAAGCAATGGCATGACCATCTTTGCCGAAACCAGAGGCAAACTGGTCCATGATGCCGCAGTTCATCCCCACAAAATCATTCTCGGCATGTTGCGCCATCTTGACCAATTCCAAAGTTGAGAAATGATTGTCAGCTAAAGCGTTAAGCGCAAATGCGGTAACCATTTCGATGGAGGCAGAAGAGGATAGGGCGGCGCCAATGGGCAAATTGCCTCGGAAATGGAAATTGTAGCCGTGAAAGTGATAGCCGCGGTCGGCAAACTCCTTGATAACTCCCAAGGGATAGTCCACCCAGCAGTCATGGGGCTTGCTCATCTCGGTTTCACCTATTTCAAAGTCAGCTTGCTCGTTGTCCGAGCTGAAACTGCAAAGATTGTCGTCACGCTCGCTGAGGGTCAGGTAGGTGCCCATGCTCAGTGCCACGGGTAGCACCAGCCCGCCGTTGTAGTCGGTGTGGTCGCCAATCAGGTTCACCCTCCCAGGGGCGAAGAAGTTGTGTTCTGTATTCATAAATTTGTTCATTTTTGAAATCGGTATTTTGTTTTACTTTTGTATGTTTCGTCAGGCCGCAGGAAGGCATTGGATGCTGTCCAGTGCTGGTTGGGGGAGTCGGGAAACTTTTGTGTTTCGAGGCAGACAGCACTGCGCTGTTGGTAGGCAATGTTTTTTTTTCCTGTGACGTTGCCATCGAGGAAGTTGCCGGTATAGACCTGCATTCCTGGCTCTGTGGTGAAAACTTCCATTACAATACCCGTGAGGGGACTTACAAGGCGGGCACAGGGATGGCTGTCATCACCTTGGGTGTTGAGCACCCAGTTGTGGTCGTAGCCGCGACCGATGCGCAGTTGCTCGAAGTCGGAGGCAATGTTGCGACCAATCGCTTTCGCCTGCCGGAAATCCATAGGAGTGCCATCCACGGAAGCTAACTTGCCAGTGGGGATAAAGGTCTCGCCAATAGGTGTATAGCGGTCGGCATCAATGGTTAGCAGGTGGTTGAGAATGTCGCAGGAGGCGTCCCCGTTGAGGTTGAAATAGCTGTGGTTGGTCATGTTGATGACGGTTGGTTTGTCTGTAACTGCCTCGTATTCAATATCCAGTGCATTGTCATCCGTCAGGGTGTAGGTGACACGGACGCATGCTTTGCCTGGGAATCCGCTGTCGCCATCCTCGCTGACGAGGCTCAGTACCAGTTGGTTATCGCTCACGGACTCCACATTGAACATGCGGTATTGCCAGCCGTCGGGACCGCCGTGCAGACAGTTTGCTCCATCGTTTTGTGGCAATTGATATGTGTGACCGTCTATCGTTATCTGTCCGTTGTTCAATCGGTTGGCGTATCTGCCAATCACCGCCCCAAAGTCAGTGAAATGCTTTTCGGGCAGATAGTCCTCCAGCTTCTCAAAACCCAGCACCACATCCCGCATTTTGCCATTTTTGTCAGGAACCCACAGGCTGACAATGCGCCCTCCGAAATTGGTGATTTCAGCGGTCATGCCTTTGCTGTTCCGTAACTTGAATAAGCGTAATTCCATAAAATGCAATTTGAATTTTGAATTTTGAATTATTACAGATGTGATTTTCTAATCAACATTGGGTGTCATAGTAGCGTGCCTTCGGCACGCAGACTCTGCATTCGTCCGCATCACCCCACACTGCGCACTATCGTGCTTGTGCGGGGTTAATAGGATATCGTGCCTTCGGCATGCAGACTCTGCATTCGTCTGCATCACCCCACACTGCACACTATCGTGCTTGTGCGGGGTTAATAGGATATCGTGCCTTCGGCACGCAGACTCTGTATTCGTCTGCATCACCCCACACTGCGCACTATCGTGCTTGTGCGGGGTTAATAGGATATCGTGCCTTCGGCACACCCTCTCATAATTCAAATTATACCCCGATATGAAATTCATATTATATTATCTAGCTTATATGTTTGTATCAATAAATTAATACACCAACATCGTTCTTAATTCTTAATTCTTAATTCTTA
>JAFXSR010000056.1 GCA_017525505.1 Bacteroidales bacterium | reverse complement strand
TTGTCTTTAGCGACCGCGAGGCACAAAACCTGCGTAATTATCTTATAGGAGGCGGTTTCCTGCATATTGACGACAACTACGGTTTGCGGGAATTCATTGTGCCTCAAATGAAAAAAGTGTTCCCCGAATTGGAGTTTGTGGAACTTCCGTTCACTCATCCGATATATCACCAGAAATATCAGTTCCCCAATGGTTTGCCCAAAATTCACGAGCATGATAACCTGCCTCCAAAAGGCTATGGACTTATCTGGGAGGGGCGGTTGGTGTGCTTCTTTACATGGGAGTGCGACTTGGGCGATGGTTGGGAAGATCCAGACGTACATAATGATAGTCAGGCAACCCGTCAAAAAGCATTTCGTATGGGTTCGAACATTGTCAGTTACGTCTTCACGCACTGATGTGTCAGATAAAATTTATTTGGGTACAAGGTGTTGAAAATCACCTATCCTATATTCTTTGTTGTAGGTCAATTGAAAAAAAGTTTTGTCAGTTTGGAAAATGTTTGTACTTTTGCACCCGCTTTTGAGAGACAGAAGTTACTTTTTTGCCCAGGTGGTGGAATTGGTAGACACGCTACTTTGAGGGGGTAGTCGCCATAGGCGGTGCAAGTTCAAGTCTTGTCCTGGGCACCAAAAAGAACCACAGAGAGCCCGGATGGCGGAATTGGTAGACGCGTACGTTTCAGGTGCGTATTTCGAGAGGAGTGCAGGTTCAAGTCCTGTTCCGGGCACCAAAGAGAGGACAAATCGAGAGGTTTGTCCTCTCTTGCATTAAAAATACAGACCGATATGGGAAAAATGCCAAAAAAAGCAAAGGTTATCACGATAGCATCGTTGACTGTCGTGCTCGCACTGACGTTGTTCGTCTATTTCCACTTCTTCTTTGTCTATAGTTCGGGTGTCAATGCCGGTGATCTTAACTATTTCCAACGGCAGGGTGTTGTCTTCAAGACTTATGAAGGGAAAATGATACAGAGTGGATTCAAGGCTACCGGAAACACTACGGGTACGCTGAGATCCAATGAGTTCAAGTTTTCGGTAACTGATAAGGCTGTGGCAGAGCAATTGATGCGCTGCTCGGGTAAGCGGGTGGAACTGAAATGGAACCGCTACATGGGTACCCTTCCATGGAGGGGGCAGAGCCAGTATGTGGTTTCGGAAGTGCTTACGGTGGAGTAAGTAAGTGATTTTAATTCAGGTGCCAGAGGCGCCAACTGAGTTGGGCTTGGAGACGGAGCATCTCCAAGCCGTTTTTGGTTTGTGCATGGAGAGCCGCAGCCTCCCGGAGGAGACGGGTAGGAGAGGGGTTGTAGATGAGGTCATAGACAAAGAGGTAAGGGCAGGGGTAAGAAAAAGAGGAAAGACAGAAAGGGGTTTGGTCTATGTTGGGGTACATGCCGACTGGTGTGGCGTTGATTATCAATGTGAAATGTGAAGATTGAAAGGTGGCGTCGGAGTAGCTGATGGAACCTGGGTGAACGTCAGGGTTCCTGCTGACCATCGTGTAGTGTATTCCCAGTTGCCGAAGGGCATAGGCCACGGCTTGGGCAGCTCCACCGGTACCGAGGATAAATGCATTGTCGGCCAGTGGCCAGTGGGCGGAAACCAATGTCTGCTGGAAAGCGGGTGCGTCGGTGTTGTGGCCTATGAGTTTCCCGTTCTCTAAAACTACACAATTGACAGCATTGATAGTTTCGGCCTCAGGACTGAGTGCGTCAAGATAGGGAATGACCTCTTGCTTGTAGGGAATGGTGACGTTGAATCCGGAAATTGACTCTTGTTTTACCCATTGGCGCAATCCTTTGAGCGACGGCATTGATGCGAGTCGGTAATCGGCGTCGGGAAAGTGTTGCTCATAGAATAAGCGCTCTGATTGAGAGTGCGTTAGTGAGTAGCCTATCAGTGCGAAGTGTCTCATTACAAGATGCAAAGGTACGATTAATTTTACAGTTGTGCAATAAAATAAAAGGCAAAGCGTTATATTTTATGAATAATGGCCATAAGACAATGGGTGTAATAGCACGGCAGAGTATCAAGGGGGCGTTAGCCAATTACTTGGGGGTGGCGATTGGTTTTTTCACCACTTTTTTCGTGCTGACTCGATGTCTGACAGAGGAAGAAATAGGCCTCACCCGAGTGATGGTTGATGCAGCCATGCTCTTCTCTGGTTTAGCCCAGTTGGGGACCAATGCATCTATCATCCGTTTTTTCCCTCATTTCAAGAATGAACGTGATAATCACGGTATTTTCGGCCTTTCTTTGTTGTTGCCCTTGATGGGATTCCTTCTGTTCGCACTGTTTTTTTTGGTGTTCCGTGGGCCGTTGCAGACGCTCTATGCCGGCAAGTCGCCCTTGATGGCTGATTACTTCTACCTTCTGCCGATGCTGACTTTCTTTGCACTGTATATGACAGTGTTCGAGACCAATGCATCGGTGCTGCTACGCATCACGGTACCCAAGTTGGTGCGTGAGGTGGGCGTTCGTCTGTTTAATTTGGGCGCCTACTTGCTTTATGGTTATGGAGTCATTGGCTTGGATATTTTTGTGTGGATGTTCTGTGGCAGTTATGCTTTGGCAATGATACTGAATTTGTTGTATCTCATTAGTTTGGGCCATATCTCGTTTCGCATTGACTGGCAATTTCTCACCCGTGAGCGAGTGAAGGAGATTGTCCGCTATACCCTTTTTATGACCGCCACTGTGCTGGCCGGCAACATTCCGTTATTCAACTCATTATTCTTGGGAGCCAAGACGGGCTTGGCGCTGACAGGTGTCTATACCATTGCATTTTATATAGCCAATGTGGTTGAAGTGCCTTACCGCTCGTTGGGTGCCATCTCGCGGCCGGTGGTGGCGGCGGCGGTGAAGGACAATGACTGGTCCGAGGTCAACCGTTTGGGCCGTCAGGTAAGCCTGCACCAGTTTTTGGTAAGCATGGCCATTTTCTACCTCATCTGGATCAACCTGCCGACGCTCTATGCTTTTATTCCCAACGGCGCCTCGTATGTGGGCGGCATGGGTGTGGTGTTGTTGCTGGGAATGGCCAAGGTGGTCAATTCCTCTCTCTCCATTGGCACCGATGTGCTCAACTATTCCCGCCACTATCCTCGTGCACTGCTTTTCATCGGCGTCCTCACCGCCTCGGCCATCGGCTTGAATGCATGGCTGATAGGGTTATGGGGCATCAACGGCGCCGCTGCTGCCACACTGCTGTCCTATGGACTCTACTTCTTGTTGCTCCTCCTTTATCTGTGGCGTAAATTGGGTGTGAGTCTGTTCTCGGCCGGACAACTCAAGGTGATTGCCATCATGGCAGTGGGTTTTGGTCTGAATCTGCTGTGGAATCATTTCTTGACTCCATTCATCACTCACCATTCTTCGTTTGTCACACTTCTGGTCGATGCTGTACTGAAAACCTTTGTTTTGTTGCTAGTGTTGGCAGTAGCTACCT
>JAFXSR010000003.1 GCA_017525505.1 Bacteroidales bacterium | reverse complement strand
GACACCACCTACGTGTTTGAGCTGAAGGTGAATGGCACGGCACAGGAAGCCCTCGACCAGATTAACAGCAAGGGCTATGCGCTGCCATACCAGAGCGAAAACCGTAAGGTGGTGAAGGTGGGCGTGGCCTTCGACCGGGAGACGATGACGGTGGGAGAGTACCTTGACAGTTGACGGTTGACAGTTGACAGTTAATGATTACGAAATTTTTTTATATCTAAGCTGGATTTGGGAAACAAAAGGGTAAATTTTGCCACAATTTGTGGTAATAATTGCCACAAGTCCAAGGGGTTACATATCCAAAATGTTTTTATTTTTGCAGCATGATTGTTTAAGTGCTGCGAAATGAAAAATTTGCTAACCCTTTTGCTGCTGCTTTGCTGCGGATTCCTCTTCGCTCAGTGCCCGGATTTCACGAATCTGAACGGCTCGAATGTGACCTGCCAGTACGGCATGTTCGAGAATCCGTTCCAATATACGGGCATCGCCTCGGGGCGGCACACCGTCATCTCCCAGCAGGGCAGCGACCCCAACACCGGCCACCAGCTGCCGTTCCTCCCGCCGGGAGAGAACCGGGTGGTGAGGCTCGGCAACGAGCAGGTGGGCAAGCAGGCGGAGGCCATCACCTACCAGTTTACCGTGAACCCCGACTACGCCATCCTGTTGCTGAAATTCGCGGTGGTGCTGGAAGACCCCGGCCATCCCGCGCCCGCCCAACCGCGCTTTGTGGTGCGTGTGCTGAATAACGCAGGCCAGCTGGTGGAGACCTGCGCCGAGTATGACGTGACCGCCGCAGGTGACATCCCCGGCTTCCAGACCTACACCTCCGGCTGGTACAACGTGCGCTGGCGACCTTGGACCAACGTGGGCATCGACCTCTCCGACTATGCCGGGCAGCCAATACGCCTGCAGTTCGTGACCTACGACTGCGACTACTGGGGGCATTTCGGCTATGCCTACTTCACCGCCTCCTGCATGAGCAACAAACTGGCTTTGAGCGGCTGCAACGGCAGCCAGGTGACCCTCGTGGCACCCTCCGGCTTCGAAAGTTACGCTTGGGACAACGGCAGCACCTCTACGACTGCCACCTATACCGTGAACGGCACCACCACGGCCAACTGTCTCATCACCTCCGCCACCGGCTGCCAGTTCACCTTGAGCGGCACTCTTTCCGCCCAAAGTGGACTGCCCACTTCCAGTTCCACGATTTACGACACCATCTGCGAGGGCGACAGCTACAGCGACCACTTCTTCAACCTGCCGCCGCAGTTTGAAACGGGTACCCACACCTTCCGCAACACCTTTTTCAACGCAGGCAACTGCACGGGCGGCAACGTGACTACCACCCTCTATCTCACTGTGCTGCAAAGATACAACCACATTTACGATGCGGCTTGCCAGGGCACGAACTACAACGCCCACGGCTTCCACTACACCAACCTGCAGACGGGCAGCTACACGGACACCTTGGTGACGACCTTGCCCACCGGTTGCGACCTGGTGACTATCCTGCATCTGACGGTGAACCCCTCGTTCAATTTGGACAACACTATCACGGGCGAGGCTTCCGTGTGCCGCAACGAGGTCTGCCACTACGCCTTGCAGAACGCCGAAGGCTTGGCCACCTTCCATTGGAATGTGCCCAACGGGGTGAACATTCTCTACGGGCAGGGAACCTCGGAAGTGAATCTCTACTTCACCGACGACGCATCCAATCCGGCCACCATCTCGCTGACGGGGGCCAACGGTTGCGGCAGCGGCACCATCCCCTTGAGCGTGTCTCATTACCCCACCTACCATATCTTCTTCCAGGACAGCCTTTGCACGGGGAATGATTATCACCGCTATGGCTTTGACCTGGCGCGGCAGGACAGCACAGGCTGGTACACCTTTACCGACCGCTACACCACCGCCCAAGGCTGCGACAGCGTGCGCATTCTGCAGTTGCTGGTGACGGGCACGCCCACGCTGACCACCCTGGCGCAATCTGCCGAAATATGCACGGGGCAGAGCACGACGGTGCACGCCATGGGCGAGAACGCCGGTTTCTCGCAGGGCGGGCAAGCCCCTCCGGTGGCCATTGGCGACATCCTCTGCACCGACAACAGCATAGTGAAGCCCTCCGCCTGGCCGGTGGCGGGCAAAACGGCCAAGGGCATCGTTTTCTATGTGGATAATACGGGACAGCACGGCTGGGCGGTACACCTGCAGGACCAGGGGACGAGCGTGCAGTGGACCCCTTACGGCCAATATACTGACATCTCAACCTTGACGAATTATACCAACGCCCGCGATGCGATTACGGACTTGAATGGCTACAGCAACACGCAGAAAATCCGCAACGCTGGCAACGCCACAAAATATCCGGCAGCATACGCGGTGGATTTCGCCAATGGCTGGTACCTGCCCGCCGCCGGACAGCTGCGGTTGCTGTTCGGTGAGATAGTGACCTTGAACGCCTCTTTGCAAGTGGTGGGTGGCACGCAGTTTCCTATGGATTCAGGTTGGTGGTATTGGTCGTCAACAGAGTTTGGACAGAGCTCCGCGTGGTGCGTGGCCTACTCTGGGTTCGTGAACAACCCCAATAAGATCAACAACGGTAGGGTGCGTAGTGTGCGGGCTTTTTAATTAACTATTTAACTATTTAACAATTTAACAATTTATAAGAACACCGCCGAAGGCGGTCGAAATTATGGGAAATGGCGTTATACTATAATTTGCCGGTATATAAAGACACGTATCAGCTGATTATGCTGATTTATGACGTGACGAGACAATTCCCACGGGAGTACAAATACTCGTTGGGGCAGGATATGTGACATTGAAATATCGACGTGTAAATAAAATTAAGCAATCATAACAGAATTATTTTTGAAATTTCAGTGGAAATAATATATAGTGATTGAAAGAATGAAGATAATAAAGAAATTATGGGTTATATTTTTCTTATGCTGTGCGCTGGCGGCTTCTGCCCAAAGCTACAAGATAGGCGATGTTTATACCGCACCGGACGGCAGCCGGGGCATTGTCTATTACCTGCACCCGGACGGCAGTGGCGGCTGGGTAGTCGCTTTGAATGACGCCTCCACGGGTTGCACGTGGGGCGCGTCTAACGATGTGCCGGGACTTGCCAACCAAAATCCTTCCTACTACCAGCAACTGCTGAACGACACGGCGGGATACGCCAATACACAGACTTTGCGCAATTATCAGAACAACAGCACGACCTACGCCGCCGGCAAGGTGGATTTCGCTCACGGGTGGGTGCTGCCCTCGCCGGCACAACTCTCCATGCTTTACGGACAGCTGCCTTTTATCGCTTCTGCCATTACGGGCGCAGGCGGCACGGCGTTGGCTTCTGCTAATTATTGGAGTAGCGCAGAGAAAGATGCCTCAAGTGCTTGGTTTGTTGAATTTACTTATGGATATTTAAGTACGAATACTAAAACCACCTCTTGTCGAGTTCGTGCCGTGCGCAGTTTCAGCAACACGTCAGTGGTGTATGACACGTCGCTGACCTACCAGTGGAACACCAGTAGCACGCAGCCCTATATCAATGTTTCGCCGTCGCAGACCACCACCTACACGGTGACGGGCACCACGGACTATGGTTGCAGCACCACGGCGGAGCAAACCATCATTGTGGGCACAGGGTCATCCCAGACGATTTACGACACCGTGTGCCAGGGGGCGGGATATGAGGCCAACGGGTTCACGCTTACGGCGGCGCAGACCTCCACGCCGGGCACGCTTGTTCGCAGCCGCACACTCACCACGGCCGGTTGCAGCTCCACGCTCACGTTGCGGCTTATGGTCAAATCGCCGGTGGCTGAGCTTGTCGAAGCCACCGCCTGCGGCAGCTACACATGGAACGGCGTCACCTATTACGAGAGCGGCGAATATACGCAGACCTTTACCGCTGCCAACGGCTGCGACAGTGTGGTGACGCTGCGGTTGACAATTTCACCGGAGGTCCCGCTCCCCGACAACGTCTTTGACGGGGACTGCGTGCTCCCGCCAGCCCCCAACGCTTTCACCATGACGGAGCTGTTCAAATGTCCGAATGTCAACAGCATGTCCACCCCCATGGTGGCGGATATGGACGGGGACGGATTGCCCGAGATTATCGCCTGCTGCTATGCGAGTGGCGCACCTTACTATAACACCGGATTTCATGTGGTGAACGGTCAGACCGGCGAGCTGAAATACACCTTGAACACCGTGCAATATTGCAATTCGGGGCTGATGGCCACGATTGCGGACGTGGACCATGATGGGAAGTCAGAACTGTTCTTGTTAGGCCGGGATCAAAGGCTGTATTGCTATAACTATAACGGCGGCGTTCGATGGTCGAGCGCCAACACCGTGGCTAACAACTATTTGCTGTCGGCGGCGGATGTCAACAACGATGGGGTTGCGGAGATTGTATGCGGGGAATATGTGTATGATGCCCAGACGGGCGTGATGCTGCTGCACGGTTCAATGGTGGAGACAGGTATGGGCTTCGGCGCACCGCACGGGGTTCACTTGCCGTATTACCACATCCCGTATTATATGTATGCCTTAGGGGATGTGGATGGCGACGGAACTTTGGAACTGTGTGCGGGCAATACCATCTATAAGCTGGTCATCACGAACAATGCCGGAACAGCGGGCAATTCGTGGTCGATCTTGCGCCAGGCAGACACGCCGGCAACCATTGAAAATAAAGACGGTCAGACCTTTCTGGTGGACTTTGACAATGACGGCGACTTTGATGTCTGTGTGATCGGCATCACGCATTCGTTGACCCAAAGCACTACCTTGCACACCCTGGATGTATATGTGTGGGATGGTCAGACTTCACAGGTGATCGGTCATAAACGGCTGCCGATTCATAGTAAAGCGGGATCGTCAGTCCCCTTCTCGGGTGACTTGAATGGCGACGGATACCCGGAGATCATTTTCTCAGCAGATCCCGGAATGATGGCCTATACGTATGATACGGTCACCTCATCCATGAGCGTGATACACAGCTATGCTCCTTTTGGAGAGACGGCAGGCTTTACGGTCTTCGACTTCAATCAGGACGGACGAAATGAAATTGTCTATAGGGGGACCACCCAGCTGTATATTGCGGATGGGGTCACATTGGCGAACCTTTGTCCGCCCACGACAGCCTATTCGGGCACCATAACGGAATACCCGATCGTGGCGGATGTGAATGCGGACGGTCATGCGGAAATAATTGTGGCCAGGGCTTACAATGATTGGAATGCGGGCGGCGGTGCGAACGGTTGGGTGTCGGTGTATGGAAGTGCAACGCCCGGAACGTGGAGTTCTGCTCGCAAGGTATGGAACCAGTGGGCGTACAGTTCGGTCAACATCAACGAGGATATGACAGTGCCGCAATACCGTTTTGATGTCTCCACCGCATTTCCGAATGGGAACAAGCCGTTCAACGGCTTCTTGCAGCAGATGCCTTATATCGACACACAGGGTGATTTGTTCAATCCTGTGGCCGATGTTGAGGTCACCGGAGCGAGTGCCTCTATGCAGGAAGATACGGTGATGTTGTCGCTAAACTGCTGTAATATAGGAGATATATCGGTGTTGACCTGTCCGGTGACGGTTTATGCCAACACATACGGCGGCAATATCATCACCACGGTTGACATCACGGAAAGCCTGCCGGTGGACAGCTGTGTGCAACAGGTGATTCGTCTGCCCAAGAGTCTGTTGTGCGAATTCCAGGGGTTGGAGGCGCTGGTGGTGTCCGTCAATAATTCCGGCTCGGGCATCGCCCAGAATGGCGGGCAGCAGTCGGAATGCGACACCACGAACAATGTGTTCACGGTGCCCTTCCATCTGCAGCGTGTGGAGCCCGTTGAACTGACGGTCGCTGCCTGCGACAGTTATGAGTGGAACGGACAGACCTATACGGAGAGCGGCGACTACACGCTTTCTTATCCGCACCCCGGCGACTGCGACAGCGTGGTGACATTGCATCTGACGATAGAGCAGTATCCAGAGGTCAATGTCACGGCAACATCGGATACGATTTGCCAAGGAAGTGAGGTGACACTGCATGCGGTGGCAGGGTCATCGTCGAATCTACAGGTTCCGCCTATCGCTGTAGGCGACATTCTATGTACTGACGGTTCTTTTGTGAAACCTTCTGACTGGCCTGTGGCGGGCAAGACGGCTATGGGAATTGTATTTTACGTGGATAATACGGGCGAGCATGGTTGGGCAGTGCATTTGCGATATCAAAGCACTTACACACAGATGACCATTCCGTATTCTGCCGCTGTCGATATTCCTACTCTGGTGAATTATTCTACGTCTCGGAGTGCTATTACTGATTTTGACGGCTATGCAAATACTCAAAAGATTAAAAATGCCGGTGATGCGGCCACATATCCAGCTGCGCATTTGGTAGATTTGAACAATGGGTGGTATATTCCTGCTGCTGGACAAATGCGGCAATTGTTTGATGAAATTGTAATTGTAAGAGCTTCTTTGCAAATAGTAGGTGGCGCCGATTTGGATATATCATATAATCATTGGACATCTACAGAAAGAAATTTGAGGGATTTTTGGGACATGAGTGGTTTAGGGACTGTTTTTGCTCAAGCAAAACACGCTAACATAAGATTGCGTAGTATCCGGTCGTTTTGACATATTGATGCTTGTTTTTTTTTAAGATGGATTTTTAACATTTTTTTGTTACAATATGAGATATACTAAGAATGTTTTTGTACTATTTGTCATTCTTTTAGGTTGGAGTCGCCTCTTTGCCCAAACTTATCATTTGGGTGATATTTATGAAGCCCCTGATGGAAGTCAAGGTATTGTTTACTATCTTAATCCAGATGGAAGTGGTGGCTTAGTGGTGGCTTTGCATGATGCTTCTGCAGGATGCTCATGGGGCGAACTGGTTGATATTCCTTCTTTGCAGAGTTACATTAGGTCTGATTCATACAATACACCAGTTCATGTACTGATGACGGATACCTCAGGATATACGAATACGATAATTATTCGTGCATTTCAAAACAATAATCCTTCATTTGCAGCAGGGGTGGTGGATATTGCCAATGGATGGGTGTTGCCCTCTTTGGAACAGTTGGCAAAACTATTTGGACAATTACCTTTCATTTCAGCGGCATTAGTGAATGCAGGAGGAGAGGAACCTGCGTATAGTCGTTATTGGTGTAGTGCTGAATGCGATAGTACAAGGGCCTGGGTTGTGAATTTTGAGAATTCGTACAGCGCAGGTAACTTCTTAGCGATGAATAAAGCTAACATTTATCGTGTGCGTGCGGTGAGGAGTTTCTCTTACAAGGAGCCACAACCGGAATTGTCATATACCTGGTCCACCGGCGATACCACTACTTCCATTACTGTGACCCCTGACCAAACCACCACCTACACCCTCATCGCCACTACTTCCGGCGGTTGCGCAGACACTGTGGAGCATACTGTCGTGGTGAACAGTGTTGAGCCGCAGACATTTTACGATGAGGTGTGTCAAGGCGAGCCATATTTCGGTAACGGATTCGTCGTGACAATGGCGGAAACCTCAGAGCTGGGCTTGGTCTCACGCACGCGGGCCGAGGAGGTGAACGGTTGCGAAACCACGTACACACTAGAACTTACGGTGAATGCTTCCCCATATATCGACATAGAGGAAACTGCCTGCGACAGCTACGAGTGGAACGGACAATTACTTACGTCAAGTGGAGACTATACGGTCTCTTACCTTTACCTTGGAGGTTGCGATAGTACGGTGACGTTGCACCTGACAGTCAACTACGGTACGCACAACGTTGAAACCGAAACCGCCTGTGATAGTTACCAGTGGCACGGAATGACCTGCGACACGTCGGGGACACACATCTACGAGTACGTGAACGAGGCGGGTTGTCTGAGTGCGGACACCCTGCACCTGACGGTTATCCCTCTGCCGACCCTCAGTCATACGCCCGACACGACCATCATCGCCGGTACCTCGGCAGAATTGTGGGCTGCCGGGGCGGAAGTGCTCTATTGGACGGACGGCAACGGTAATATCCTTGCCAGCGGCCCGTCGCTGACGGTGACCCCGGCGACTTCCACTAGGTATTACCTTGCTGGACAGAATTACAGTGCTGCTGTCGGCAACAACTTGGTGGTGAACGGGGACTTCGAGCAGGGGAATGTGAGCTTTGGAAGTGCATACAATTATATAGCTAGTACAACCTACATGTTGGAGGGGTATTACAGTGTCGGACCGAACGCCCGCAACTTCCATACGGGTTTCTACAATTGGCCTGATCACACTACGGGGACGGGCAATTATATGATTATCAACGGGGCTGAAACGCCAAACACGAATGTTTGGACCCAAACGGTTGCCGTTACCCCCAACACCGATTATTCTTTCTCCACATGGGTGTGTAGTGTTGGTGGCGGTTATCAACAACCTGAGGAGCTGGCGCAGTTGCAGTTCAGTGTGAATGGCAGTCAATTGGGCGACATTTTCACGGCTCCTGACGCGTATGGCGTTTGGAATCATTACTATGAGGTCTGGAACAGCGGCGACAATACGTCCGCAGTGATCACCATTTTGAACCAGAACACGGCGGCCGGCGGCAACGACTTCGGTATCGACGACATCGTCTTTGCGCCGCTGGTTGATTGTTCCGTTACGGATTCGATCCTTGTGACCGTGTCTTATAATGCGGCGGACGAGAGGACGATATGCGATAGTGAACTGCCATACGAATGGAACGGGGTGATTTTCGAACATGCAGATACAGTGGAGGTTGTCTTGGAGGCATCGAGTGGCGCGGACAGTGTCGTGACGCTGCATCTGACGGTGAACTATGTGTCGGACAGTACAATCAACGTCTCTGTTATGGAGGATGCGTTGCCGTATATCCTTAATGGCGAATCGTACGATACTTCAGGCACGTACTATCAGACACTGACCAATGCGTCGGGTTGCGATAGTCTGCTGACGATTGTCTTGTCGGTAATCACAACATTTTTGCCCGACAATGTCGATTCCGCTAACTGTGTCTTTTTCCCTGATGGAACAGAGTGGTGGATACAGACAGCATGGCAGTCGGAAAACATAGTGTCGGTGCTGAATACCCCGTTGGTGGGCGATTTGGATGGTGACGGCATTCCGGAAATCGTGTGTTTTGCCCGTGATGGCGACAATAGCACTGGAGACCCCCGTTGCAACAATCATCTGCTGGTGTTTGATGGGAGAAGCAAAGCAATCAAAGCATCTATCATTCTGCCCAGCTATGTGTCGGGCTTCGACGCCGCTGCATACGGTTTGGTGCGTTTGCCCAATGGCCCGGGACTCATCGTGGTGGCTTGCTTTGATTACAAACTGCGAGCATACGATATTTCCGCGGCCAATCCCTCGGTACCTTATTGGGTGTCGGACATTGACTTTGGAGAAAGCGGACACGACTGGGCGGTTAATGTGAGTTTTGCGGACTTCAATCATGACGGACTTCCGGAGGTGTATGTACGCAACAAAATCTATAATGCGGAGACAGGTACATTGTTGGTCACCGCAAATACAACGACTCATTATGGGGCTTCGTATGCGCATTGGACCAACACGGGTGCACATCCTTACAAACTGTCTTCCCCGATAGCTGCGGATGTGTGCGGTGATGTAAAGCTCGACCTGATACTGGGCAATGAGGTGTATGACGTGAACATTAACAATTTGGCAGGAACATTGGGCAACAGCATTACCCTTGCGCAACGTGTCACACCTCCGGGCGATGCTCCCGAGGATGGCCATCCGCAAGTGGCTGATTTTAATCATGACGGTTATCTTGATGTTTTTGTAAGTGTTCGTAATACATACGAGTCAGTGGGCTATGTATATGGTTATGTTTGGGATATACATAATCAGACGGTGAGTGCACCCTTTGTGATTCGTACAGGCTGGTCAGGCAAGAGTATCCCCCTTATCGCTGATATAGACAATGACAATCTCATGGAGGTGCTCATCCAGAGCGAGGTGTCTTGGGATCCGGATAAATTCCAAGCCTACAAGTATCATCCAGACACAAGAACCTTTACGTTGGAATGGGGATTTCCCACGGATGAAAACTCATACTCGAACTCTATCACTGCTTTTGACTTTAACCAGGATGGTTTGCTGGAACTGATGATCAGCGACCAGAACACTATGCGTATTGTCAATGGTAGCGGCATCAGCCATATCACTCATGCTGACACGATTCCCATGTATGTCCTGAATTCATTCCCCTTCTCTCAGAACACCATCATGCAATATCCGGTTATAGCTGATGTGGATGCCGACGGTAGTGCGGAAATTGTGTCGGTGGGCAGTGATAGGCTGAACATTTTGAAATCGTCCACCTCTGTTCCTTGGGCACCCGCCCGCAAGGTGTGGAACCAATACATGTACAATGTCACCAATGTCAACGAGGACCTGACCATTCCACAGTACTTATTCAACAACGCCACGGCGTTCACCGACCCCGAAGGTGTAGTGCGGCGGCCGTTCAACAACTTCCTGCAGCAGGGTACCACCATTGACCAGTACGGCCGGCCGTTCTATGCTGTGCCTGATGTGGCCGTTAATCAGACTGCTTCCGTGCAATCGCATGGCGACAGCGTGCTCTTGAGTTTCTCATACTGCAACATCGGAGATAATACACTCAACGCACCATATACGATTACGATCTTCGCTAACACCTACGGTGGAGACACGGTCTGCACGGTGACAATGAATGAGAGTCTGCCGGTGGACAGCTGTACGCAGGGCGAAATCAGAGTGTCTGTTGGTTCGTTGTGCAGCTTCCAAAGTCTTGACATTCTTGTGATTGCGGTGAACGGCAACGGCGGCGGCATCGCCCAGAACGGGGATCTACAGCCTGAATGCGATACCACGAACAATGTGGTGACGATAGCTTTTTCGTTGCATGCCGACACTACGTATGTGACAGAAACCGCTTGTGATATATTTGACTGGTATGAACACGTGGGTATCACGCAGAGCGGTGATTACACCCATGTCTTCACCGATGCGGCGGGTTGCGATAGTGTGGTCATCTTGCATCTGACTGTCTTCCATAGCACTCACCATGTGCTTGACACTACCGTCTGTGAAAGTTTCACTTGGGATGAGAGTGATGGCGCATCTTATACCGTTACCGGCACTTATACCTATGACTACACCAACACCGAAGGCTGTGCCAGCGTGGATACTCTGCATCTGACCATTCTTCACGGTACACACCATGTGCTTGACACCACCGTCTGTGAGAGTTATACCTGGACGGAAGGTGACGGGGTGACATACACTGCCTCTGGCACATATACCTACGAATACACTAATATAGAGGGTTGCGCCAGCACAGATACGCTTCGTCTGACAGTGAATTACGGCACACACCATGTGACCGACACCACTGTCTGTGAGAGCTATACTTGGACAGAGGGCGATGGCGCAACCTACACTGTCTCTGGCACATATACCTACAATTACACCAATGCTGATGGCTGTGCCAGCACGGATACACTGTATTTGACGATAGTCCGTTCGGAGAATATGGCATTTAGAGTAGATACCTGTGACTTGTACATCTGGTACGGCATTGCCTATACCGAAAGCGGACTTTATACTTGTAATCTTGAATGTCACAGGGTGGATACCCTGTATTTGCATTTGAATTATAGTGTGACTTCACGGGATACACTGGTCTTGGTGGAAAACCAGTTGCCGTATTACTTTGCGCCAGCCGATACCACCATTGGTAGTGGAGCTCCTGTAGAGTTTCAGTTCAGTTACAGTTTGCCCTCTGCATCTGCTTGTGATTCTACCATCATGCAGACGGTGATCATTCATTACAATACTTCGCAAACGATAGATACCACAGTGTGTGCTGCTTCATTGCCTTATAACTGGCACAACTATCAAATTACACAGGCGGGTTCGTTTAACGACACTGTTTTGAATGAGAATGGCAGCGACCATCTGATTACGCTTCAGCTGAATGTAAGTAATCCCGCAGTGACGGAGATGGGAACGAACCAAGTTGCTTGCTATGGTGGCACAGATGGAAATGCCAATGTGGTGGTGACTGGAGGCGTGCAACCCTATAGCTACCAATGGACAAATGCGGCAGGGGCTGCAGTGTCGGCATCTGCCCAGCTTGCCAGTCAGCCGGCAGGTACGTATTATTTGCATGTAACAGATGCATTAGGCTGCCAGTTGACTGACAGCGTGACGTTGATTCATTTGAGTGACAGTATGGTTGCGGGAACGATTCCCGCAACCCAATCGGTGTGTTCGGGACAGAATTTGACTGTTGTTACGGGTACGGCGGCTTCAGGAGGCGCAAGCAGTACCTATCAATGGCAGATTTCCTCCAATGGTGCCAATTGGAATGTGGCACCCGTGCCCAATAATAGTCAGAACTACAATTATCCCAACGAGGTAATCAGTTCCTTCTTCCTGCGGAGAGCTTGGGTTAGTCAGGCTTGCGGAACAGTTTACAGTAATGTGATGAGTGTGAGTGTGTTGCCAATATATGCTGATACTTTGCAAGATGCTGTGTGTCAAGGATATCCTTATCAAAACAATGGTTTTGACATCTCGGAAGCTGAAACGGCGGACGCAACAGTTATTGTCCGTACACGACAGTTGCAGAGCTCTCAGGGCTGTGATAGTTCTGTCACTTTGTTGCTTACTGTCATAGCTCCCCAGCATACAACGATTGCGGATGGGATCTGCCAGCATTCTTCGTATCAGGCCAATGGATTTGACATCGCAGGCGACCAATTGGCAACGGCAGGTGAATATACCTTTGAACAGCAGTATGTGGTTGACAATTGTGACAGTGTGGTGACCTTGCATTTGACTGTATATCAGGAATATGAAGTGACTTTGCAGGCGGTGATTTGCGAAGGTGATGGGTATGACCAGCAGGGCTTTATTGTGCTTGCCGCACAGACTGTTGGTGTTGGTGAGCTGGATTTGACACGGGTGTTGCAAAGTCAACACACTTGCGACAGTGTGGTGAACCTGCACCTGACGGTGATGGACACGTCTATTGCCATTGTGTCGCTGACAGAAGATTTTTGTGAGGAGTATTTCGCTGACTTGTCGGTGGTGACTGAGGCCACGAACTATGAGTGGAGTACTGGTGAAACTTCTCCGGTGATCACAGTGACCCAGCCGGGTATGTACATGGTGACAGCCACCCAGGACAATTGTTCTATATCAGCATGGTATCAGATTCAGCAATGCGAGTTCAATGTGTATCTGCCCAATGCCATTACGCCAGGTTTAGGCGACGGGTTGAATGATTACTTCTGTATTCATGACCAATACAAGCCCATGATTGAGGACTTTGAAATCCACATATACAGCCGTTGGGGTGAGTTGGTCTATTACTCCAAGGACAAGGATTTCAGATGGGAGGGAGTTCGAAATCCGCATACTGGTGAGATTCTTAGAAACGATATCTACACATACTTGATCAATTTTACAGACAAACGAGGTGTTCCCCACCAGCTGAAGGGCAACATAACGGTGCTGTAAAAGAATCCATGAAAATGTTATGCATTTCCTTTGTGTTCAAGATTGACATCTCAGAACTCTTTTCTTTGAACTGTGGGTTTGCCAAGTGTGAATATTCCGTCGGTGGTGGGGGTTAGAACGTATAGGCCTTTGCGGCGTGCGTAAGTGTCAGAGCCGTTGGCATAGCGCATGGCGGCGATGGCAACATATACGTTTTTCCCTTCAAACTCATGGAATATTTTTTTGAAATTTTTCATCTGCTTGAGAAAGTAATCGATGTCTTTTTTGAAGCAGGTGGTTTTGACTTCTACGGCAACAGCTGCTGTTTTATTGCATAGCAACACATCCACTTCAATCTCCTCCTCATCCTTTCTTCCGTGGCGGGGGCCTTCATAAATGTGATCGATGTCAATGCCCTCCTTCTTGAAAATTTTCAATGCCGCAGGTTTGCACAGATCCTCTATAATCTTGCCGAAATCGTTTGTAAAACCGCCGTAAAGCTTGTAGGCACGCTCTATCTGTTCGGAATGGGATTTGATAATTGCATCGTTTTCCTCCCTTCGCTTCGCTGTCTCGCTGAAGAGTCTGTCCAACTTGCGATCAGTTTCCTTCATTCTGCGATCGGTTTCCTGCATTTTGCGGTCAGTCTCTTTCATCTGTTCCGATGTGGCGTGGATTATTTCTTTGATCTCTGCCCATGAGGGTGTTTCTTGTACTTGTGATGTTGAATTTTCCATGATGTCTTTGTATAAATGGTTATATCATCAAATCTTTTTACGCTGCAAAAATACAAATTAATTTAATACAAAGCATAAAAAGTTGAAAATAATTTCAAAAATATTCAAGATTAATATGCTTGTGTTTCGGAAATAAAAAAACACTGGACCAACACAGTCCAGTGGTGAAACGTATAGCATGCTCTATGGAGCGTGGAAGAATCCCCGATATGCTATTTCAGCAGATTGCCCAGGATGTCGCGGGTGATTTCGCGGGTGATGGTGCGGGTGGCGGCGGAGGTGGTGTTCTTGACTACTTTCTCTGCGGTGGATTTGCTCGATTTGGTCTTCTTGCCGGTCACTTTGTCACTAACCGCGGTACCCACGGAGGTGGCGATGGTGGCGGTGGCGGCCGTCAGCACGGCTTTTACCACCTTCGAAAGGAAGCCTTTCCCTTTGCTCTTGAAGATGGAGCCTTTCCCTTCTTTTGCTTCCGAGGGAAGATTCTCCTCATGCTCTGTGGGGGCTGGCACATTGCTTTCTTCCGCTTCTCTCAGCAGTTTCTCAAAGGCGCTCTCTCGGTCAACGGGAGTGTCGTATTTGCCATAGATGCGGCTTTGCTTGATGAGGTCTAAACGCTGGCCTTCGGTGATGGCGCCGATTTGTGACAGCGGGAACAGGATTTTGGCGCGTTGCACAATGTTGGGAGCACCTTTCTCATCGAGGAAACTCACCAAGGCTTCGCCGGTTTCCAGGTTCGTGATGGCTTCGTCGGTCTTGAAAGCCGGATTGGGACGGAAGGTGTCGGCGGCGGTGCGCACGGCCTTCTGGTCTTTGGGCGTGTAGGCGCGCAGGGCGTGCTGCACACGGTTGCCCAACTGGCCCAGTATGTTTTCGGGAATGTCGGTTGGACTCTGCGTGATGAAATAGATGCCTACCCCTTTGCTTCGAATCAGACGGATAACCTGTTCAATCTTGTCGGTCAAGGCCTTGGAGGTGTCTTCAAATAGCATGTGCGCCTCATCGAAGAAGAAGACCAGTTTCGGCATGTCGAGGTCGCCCACCTCGGGCAGGGTGGAGTAGAGCTCCGACAGGAGCCATAAGAGGAAGGTACTGTACAGCTTGGGTTGCAACATCAGTTTGTCGGCAGCCAGCACACTCATCACGCCCTTGCCTCCTTCGGTCTGCAGGAAGTCGTAGATGTCGAAACTCGGCTCGCCAAAGAATTTGTCCGCTCCCTGGTTTTCCAGCTGCAGCAGGGCACGTTGGATGGCACCCACGGAGGCAATGGAGACATTGCCGTATTGGGTGGTGTATTCCTTGGCATGCTGCGACACATAGTCGAGCACGGAACGGAGGTCTTTCAGGTCGTCAAGCAAAAGGCCGCACTCATCGGCCACACGGAACACAATGTTTAGCACACCGTCCTGCGTCTCGTTCAGGCCGAGCAGGCGCGACAGCAACTGGGGCCCCATCTGCGAGATGGTGGCGCGGATGGGATGGCCCTGCTCGCCGTAAACATCGTAAAAGCGCACGGGACAGGCTTGGAATTGTGGATTCTCAAGGCCAAATTCGGGCAGCCTCTTCTCTATGAAACCGCTCATCTTGCCGCTTTGGCTGATGCCGGAAAGGTCGCCTTTCATATCGGCCATAAAGCAAGGAGCTCCTGCCTGACAGAAGGTTTCGGCCATTACTTGCAGGGTGACCGTTTTGCCCGTGCCGGTGGCACCGGCGATAAGTCCATGGCGGTTAGCCATTTTGCCTTTGATAGAAAGCGCTCCCTCAGCGCAATGGGCGATATAAAGCCCTTCGTTATGATCGTACATGTCCTGTTTTTTTAGTCGTGTTTTTTATGCTGCAAATATAGTAAAAATTTGATTTCCGCATTGAATTCAGCATGAATATGCATCCAAATTTTTTTGTGCTTCGTATTGATTCAAGTTTGATTATTCGTCCAAATAATTTCGTATTTTTGCACTCCTGAAAAATTTGAAGACTATGAATACACAAACACCTGTGCTGCTGCTGACTGGCTATCTTGGCAGCGGAAAGACAACTTTGGTAAACCGCATTCTCACCAACCGCCGTGGCATCAAGTTCGCGGTGATTGTCAACGATATCGGCGAGGTGAATATCGATGCCGATCTGATTCAAAAAGGCGGAATTGTCGGTCAGAACGATGATAGCCTGGTGGCTTTGCAGAATGGCTGTATCTGCTGTACCTTGAAAATGGACTTGGTAAAGCAGCTGACCGATATTATCAGCCAGAAGCGTTTTGATTATATTGTCATTGAGGCCAGCGGTATCTGCGAGCCCGATCCCATTGCACAGACGATTTGCTCCATCCCTTCGATGGGTGGCCCTTATACCAAAGATGGCGTGCCACGCTTGGATTGTGTGGTGACGGTAGTGGATGCCTTGCGTATGCAAAGTGAGTTTGCCTGCGGCGACCAATTGTTGAGAAAGAATATAGAAGAAGATGACCTTGAGAACTTGGTGATTCAGCAAATAGAGTTCTGTAATATTGTATTGTTGAACAAGGCATCTGAAATATCCCGCTCCGAGTTGAACCGTTTGAAAGAAATCGTGAAGGCATTGCAGCCGCAGGCTCAAATCATTGAGTGCGACTATGGCGATGTGGATTTGGATTTGATACTGAATACCAAGTTGTTTGATTTCGAGAAAGTGGCTACCTCTGCTACCTGGATTCATGAAATCGAAACCTACCACGATGATGATGTGCAGGATGAACATCATCATGAAGAAGAACATCACCACCATCATGAGGATGACGATGAGGAACACGAGCATCATCACCATCATGAAGATGAGGAGGAGGAAGAACACGAACATCATCATGATGAGGGGAAAGAACATGGTCATCATCACGAAGAGGAACATGGACATCATCACCACCATCATCATCACGACCACGAGGGGGGAGAGGTGGAGGAATATGGTATCGGCACTTTCGTTTATTACCGCCGCCGCCCGTTCAACTTGGGCCGCTTCGATGAGTTTGTCGCCCACCTGCCGAAAAGTATTATCCGTGCCAAAGGTATTTGCTATTTCAAGGATGAATACGACCGATGCTACCTCTTTGAACAGGCCGGTAAACAGCTGTCACTGAAGGATGTGGGACTGTGGTTTGCGACCATGACTCCAGAGGAACTGGAAGAAACGATGGAGCGTGAGCCGGGTCTGCGCCGCGACTGGGATGAGGATTATGGAGACAGAATGCAGAAGCTGGTGTTCATCGGTCAGCACATGGACAAAGTGGCCATCACTGCAGCTCTTGATGCCTGCCTGACATATTGATAACTTTGCCACTTTTGTGGATAGGTGGCTGTTTACAAGCTAATCATCAGAAAGTTGGCATAAACAAGTCCTAACGGATTTGTCACATCAATTGTGCTCCGGCATATACGCATACCCCGTAAAGACCGGCTGTTTCTGTGCGTAGTCGTCGGGTGCCCAATTTGATAGCTTGATAACCATTGTTCTCTGCCAGGGTAACTTCCTCTGGACTGAAATCTCCTTCCGGTCCTATCAGTAAAATAACATCCTTGTTTTTCAGTTCCTCCTGGGCGAACTCCCGTTGGTTTTGCTCGTCACACCAAGCGATATAACGATTCTCAATTTGTTTATTGTTGATTATAAAATTTCTATAATCAACAATTTGCATAGAAGGAATCAAGGTGGTGTTCGATTGTTTGATGGCCGAAACGGCAATGCGTCTCAGTCGGTCCAAGTCCAATTTTACTCGTTCGGAATGTTCACAGGTGAGGAAAGAGATATGTTCAATGCCTATTTCAATGCTTTTCTCCACTAGCCATTCGATGCGGTCGGCATTTTTTGTGGGTGCAATGGCCAGGTGAAGCTGGTGAGGCCGGAGTGCGTATGCGTCTTCGAGGTTCAATACTTGCACAGCACAATGATTGGGAGAGGCATCCATAATTTGGGCAGTAGCCAGGCGACCGTCACCATCGGTGACAAAGATCCGGTCGCCCACCCGTTTGCGGAGAGCTTTCACACAATGCTTGGCCTCATCAGGCAGCAGTTCAAAAACTGGATGAGATAGGTCGGGATGATAAAAGAATTGCATGGTCGCAGTGACTTATTGGGGTTTACCGAGCAGACGGAACATATTCTTTTTGTAAGCTTCCACACCGGGCTGGTCGAAGGGGTTGATATCCAGTAGGTAACCACCCAAAGCACAGCTGAATTCGAAGAAGTAGATGAGTTGTCCTAAATTGTTCTCATCAATCTTAGGCACAATGAGACGCAGGTTGGGTACTTTGCCATCCACATGGGCCATGCGGGTGCCTTCCTCGGCGGTCAGGTTGACATCCTGGATGGATTTGCCCAGCAGATAGTTCAGTCCGTCAAGGTTGTCTTTGTCTTCAGGAATGGGAACCTGGAAGCGGGACTGCTGGATGGAAAGGACAGTTTCAAACAGATGGCGTTCTCCTTCCTGGATGTATTGTCCCAAGGAATGCAGGTCGGTGGAGAAGGTGGCGCCTGTGGGGAATATGCCCTTGCCTTCCTTGCCTTCGCTCTCACCGAACAGCTGCTTGTACCACTCAATGAAGTAAGCCAGTTTGGGATTGTAGGACACCATCAGTTCTATCTTTTTGCCGTTCTTGTACAGCATATAACGCAGCAGGGCATACTGTTGGGCGATGTTGTCGTCAAATTGATGTTGTGACAGCAATTCCTGTCGCATGGCACGGGCACCGGCTATCAGTTGGCGGATGTCGAAACCGGCAACGGCAATCGGCAAGAGTCCCACGGGAGTGAGAACAGAGTATCTGCCGCCCACATTGTCGGGGATGACAAAGGTCTCGTAACCTTCCACATCGGCCATTTTCTTGAGGGCGCCTCTGACCTTGTCGGTGATGGCCACAATACGTTGTTTGGCCCAATCCTTGCCATATTTGTCCTCGCAGTGCTTTTTCAGGATCCTGAAAGCGATGGCCGGCTCGGTGGTGGTGCCTGATTTGGAAATTACGATGAGCGAGTAATCCTTGTTGTCCAGCACTTCCAGCAGTTCGCAGAGGTTGTCCTCGCTGATGTTGTTGCCGGAGAAGGTGACAAACGGTGCGTGGTTATCGCTAAAGGGACTGAAACCTTTGTAACTGTGCTGCAGGGCTTCGATTACGGCACGTGCACCCAGATAGGAGCCGCCAATGCCAATGACAACCACAATTTCCGACTGCCTTTCCAAACGGTTGGCACAGCTCTGAATCTGGTTCAGAAGAGCTTCATCGGTCTCTTCGGGCAGGTCAAGCCAACCCAGGAAATCATTGCCTTTGCCACTTTTGTCGCAAACTTGACGGTAGGCTTGGGTCATGAGCGATTCCTGCTCGTGGATTTGTTCCTCGGAAAAAAGAAGTTGGTTGCTGTAATCAAATCGTATCATGGTGTGTGTGTTTAAGGGTTGTTTTATTCCTGATTAGTCTCCGGGGTTGTTTTTCTTCTGGTATTTGATAACCCCTAATTTGGTCTCCTGCAATTTGCCCCAGTCAAAAACTATGCCCGCCTGTAGGTTGGCAGAGGGGGTGTTCAGCAACGAACGAAGGGGACTCTTGCTGTTGAAAAAGCCGAAAAAGTTGTCCGTGGAAGCGTATATATGGAAAACTCCCAAATTGAATCCGACTCCCAAGCCGAGATTGCCATAACTTTTCCTGGCGATAGTATAATTGACGCAGAGATCGAAAATGTTGAGGAATGTTCCGTTCCATGCTATGGTGAAGGAGGGCATGAAGTACTTGTTGACGATTCTGCCTTGGAAAAGCGCGGTGAAGCGGTGATGTTTTCCCACGTTGCAATATCCTTCCACTATGAACCTTCCGGCCAGCATGCTTGTGAATGTCTTGACAGAGCTTGTCTCAAGAGGAAAGTAACCCAGCAATTCTTTTTTGATAGCTTCAGGGTTCTCTTTGATGCGTTCAATGTCATCATAGGTGAGACCCGAGAATATGAAACTTCCATCGTTGTAATAGTGGCCGGCATCTGTCGTTGAACTTAGTAATTGGTAATTGTTGGTCTTCCAGCATATAAAGCCTAAGTCGAGGACGGAAGCGGAAACCCCAAACATGTTGTTGATCCTATAGGTGAAACCGAGGTCGATGGATGCGCCCACATTCTTGAACATGTTTGGCCAATCGCTGCGTAACTTCTCCGGGTGAAATTGTATGCCTGCCTGGCCCGAGGTGTCAGTGTTGATCTCGTAGGGAATAAAGCAGGAGAGTTCTGTGTCGAAGTGGTGACTAATGGATATGGAATAATCTTCAGGATTGGTGTATATGGAAGCGTCTGCTGATCTTGTCTTGGCATGTGCCAGTCCGAAAAGCAATTTGGGTCGCACACCGATATATATCTGAGGCGTGATTTCTGCCTGAATGCCTAAAGATATCTCTTGGTAGGCATTTAAGCTGAGGCTTAATGTGGGTGTGGCGGTTTTGTTTTGGTCGGCATAATACATGTTGCCATGAACTGGTAGCGCGACAACATCCTGGTTGTAGAAGAAGTACTCGTCTGAGCGTATCCTGTAGCTGAAGCTGAAATACATCTGTTTTACCCTGAAACCGAAATCGATGAGGTTTACTCCGATGTTGGAATTCAAAAAATTGCATTTTGGCGACAATTGGTCGGCAAAATTGTTGAGCCTTAATGTGGTAACGGTGCCTTCATTGTTGCAGCCGAATAGCCTTTTGTAGAATAGGTCACTGTTCTGAACAGATATGTTGACATTGCTGATGCCGGTAACCCCCACATGTCCGTTGTAGGGCAGGAAAGCCGAAGGACTGCTATATTGGGAGTAGGGGTTCTGTCTCATAAAGTGCACGGTGATGCCATCTTGGGCAGCTAAAGCCAAGCTTGCAATGAAGATACTAATGAACAGAAGGATTTTTTTCATGTTACAAGTTAATATTTGAATATTTGACTTTGGCTCCCATGTTGAGGCTGATAAACTGGGAATCTCTGATTTCGACGGTGTGTCCCTGGGTGTTGAGTCTGAAAGCTATGATAACCTTGTCGGCATTGGTGATTTTCTGGGCTATATCATTGTTAAGTACATGATATACAGGTTCTTGTTGGTATGGAATGCCGTTGTAGCAACCGTGTAGCTCTAATAAATCCAAAGGAAATGTCTCTCCTGTTGAACTATTCAGAAATTTGATGCTGGGGATGAGGTCAAAGGGGAATGCGTTGGTATAGGCCATGCGCAAGGTGAGTTCTTCAATTGACGGGGTGTTGTTGAAGTTGAATTGCTGATACAGTCCATTGTCAACAGTGTCTTTATATACCGCGTTGTCGATGGATATGTTAACTGGAAATTCGGTTCTGAGCCTGAAGTCCATTTTGGAGTTTTCGCTGAGAGATATGTCTCCGGCGGAGAATCCGCTTGGATTGATGTTGAGCATGCAATGTATTCCCAGAGAATCCAAGTTGGGATTGAAATTTATTGTGGGAATGTTCACATCTGCAATATGTATGTATTGGTTTGGGGAGACAGGAATGGAGAAGTTCATGACACTCTGGATCAAGGGACTGTATGTTCCATTGCTGCCGAATAAGTATAATTGGTTGACGGTTCCGTCAATAGTGCAGACGTTGTTCCGGGCATATACGGATGCTACGGCATTGTTCAGCTGGAAATAGTTAAATTGCAATTTATTGAAGTTGAAAGAAAGACTGTTTTTGTAGTCTAACTCTTGTGATGTGGCTTTGAATTGACAGACAACGTGGTGAATGTCGAAATTCTGCAGGTCGATATGGCAATTGTAGGAGACTTGTTCGAGGCTTGATACGGAAGGAATTACCAAATGGGTCTGGAATTGTATGTCGCCGGAGATGGTGGGCCAGATGTAATATTCGCTGAGGTCTAATACTTGCTGATGTTGTGTGTTGCTGAAATGCAAGGTGACAGGGTTGTCATTGGCATCAAGAATCTGATTTGTAGTCAGATCCGCTGTGTAAGCGAAGCCTCCGTTGTTGATGTTGAAGTTGAGGGTCAGAAGGCCACTCTTGACATGACATGATTTTAACATGAAATCTTCAGTGTTAAGACTGAACTGGATGATTTGGGTGAAATCGAAATCAGGAAGGTGGGTGACACTTTCCACACCGGAGGTGTCAATATGTTGATCGTTAAATCGCACGATGTCTTTGAGCATTACGGCTTTCTCCATGTCATGTTCGAAAATGAATTCCAGCATTCCGTCACTTCCGATTTGAACGATGTTGGTACTGTCCAGATGCTTGAAAAAGTCTTCGACGCCGATGGAGCCTTTAAACACTGGAATTCCCCATTCTCCGTTTGCCTCGATGTTGTTCAGGTCAAAGTCGAAAAGTTTATCTTTGCATGCGCTACAGCATAGTGCCAACGTAATGCATAAGGTGGTAAGTGTCTTCGATAATTTCATACAACAATAATTTTTGCAATAATAGTGATTTATTTTGATATAAGAGCAGAAATGTTGTGAAAAAATTAATAGAGCAGGGTGATATTTCCTTTTTTGAGGATTTTTTCGCCGTTGATACATACTCCTTGGAGATAGTAATCATAGACTCCCTGCTCACACAGTTTGCCTTTGTAACTGCCGTCCCAGCCTTTGTCGAGGCTGCTGCTTTCGAAAATCAGCTCGCCCCATCGATCGTAGATTCGTAGCGTGAATTCGGTAAGGATACTGCTGCGTACGAACAAGATGTCGTTTTTCCCATCCCTATTGGGTGTGAAGGTGTTGGGTACAAATACCAAAGGCTCGTCACAGCTGAGCGGCAATACTTCGATGGTCACTTCTTTGCTGAGACTGCATCCGAATTCATCGGTTACGCTTATGGTGTATGTGGTGGTTTCGGCGGGACTGGCGTCGGTGCTGGCACTGGTGGGAGAGGATAGGGAAACGGAGGGCATCCATTGGTAAGTGTAGTTTCCGCTGTAGCTGGTGGAAAAGAGTTGTGTGGTAATTCCTTGTATGATGGAACACTCGTCACACCATGCATCCAGTCCCTCACCGAAGCTGCCGGTCCGTCGGGTGACAGGGATGGTGGCGGAGGCACTACACCCGTGTTCATCGCTTACGATGACGGTATAGATGACAGATGCGGAGGGTTGGATCCAGGGGTGTGGACCGTCGCCGCCGCTGGCAATCTCGTCCGTAGGCTGCCATTGGTATTGCAAGTTGGCACCGCCACTGGCAGGGACCGTTAACTGCACACTGTCTTCAAAGCAAATGAGAACAGGGAGTGTCTCCCCGATGGTTACTGAGGAAATGGAAATGGTGATTTCATCTTCAACTGTGCAGTTGTTTCCTTCCACTTTGACAAAATAGTGACTGTCTTCGGATGGACTGACAGTGATGTGGGTCTGGTTTTCCGCGAGGGGGGTGCTGTAATCAGGATGCTGTGACCAGATGATATGAGAGGCTGTTCCTGTTGCGATATTGACTTGCAGGGAGGTGCTGTCGCCGAGACAGATAGTGGTGTCTGAGCTTACGCTGACTTGTAAATTCTCCACCGAAACGGTTTGGAATATCGTGTCCGAACAATAGGGCGTGTTGATGATGAGTTGGTAGGTGGTGTTTTCGCTGGGACTTGCGATGGGGTTGGAAATTTGGGCGTTGCTCAGGCTGTAGGCAGGTGTCCAGTGGTATTGGATGTCAGTGCCAGTGGCGGGGGGAAGTCCGATTTGTACAAAATCGCCTGAACATATATTCTTCGCCGCCAGGGTTTGTGAACTGCCCGTGAGTACCAGGATGTTTTTGCTGATGGAATCGATGAGATTGCAGCTGCCATTGTCGCTGATATAGAGGGAGACAGTGTAGTTCCCGCCCTGTGTGTATTGGTGAAAAGGTGCCTGTTCCGAGGAAGAGCTGCCATCACCAAAATTCCAGTGAAATTGTGTTAAAGAGCTGTGAATCTGTGAGTTGTTCTGAAAGAATACGGTGTCGGGATAGCAGACGACAGTTGGGACGCTGAAATCGGCGATGATAACGGGCAGGTTGAAGTCTATTTTTACCACCCCCAGATTGCAGTTGCTGCTGCCATTGGTTTCGCTCCATGCCCCTGGGGTGGTCGGGAAATTGTCGTCACCGCCACAACCCGCGCAGATGGCTTGATAGATTTTCCCTTTTTTGTCGAAACGACTGGTGCCGCCATCTACATGTTCGCGAGAAAAGGGACTGCCGAAAAAGGAGGCGTAAACGGGAGTGTTGCCGTCTTCTCGCAAGCAGATGAAATAATAGTCGCTGCCGTCAGTGGTGGTTTGGAAGGCATCTGCCGTGACCGGCAAACCTTGGGTGCCGCCGAAACCGTTGAGTTGACGGCTTCCCCATCCGGACATATACACCGTGTTGCAAAGGTCCACTAACAAGGCGGTAGGGGAGATGTCAGGCCCTTGTTCGTTGCCAGTGCCGTATGCGGTGGACCAGATGACGCTGTCCAGGTCGGGAGTGATATGGGTCAGAAACTGGCCGCCACTGGGCTGTCCGTAAAGCGTGTTGACCCACCAGACATTTCCTGCCGCACTGGTCTGTCCAAAGATGTATGGATGGTTGTTGCGGTTCAATTTCAGCAGATAACATTGGTCATAGTCGGTTTTCCCCAGATAACTGCAATGTAATAGCTGGTCGCCATTTTCACTGACATGGGCCACAAATCCGTCGCAGTCTCCCCCTCCGTATGTGGCTTGGATAGCTGTGGCAGAGGTGCTCAAATCGGCAGTGGTGGTGCCCCCGCATAAATATATGCTGTTGTCGGTCGCCAGATCCATGCTGTAGCAAGCCTCGTTGCCAGTGCCTCCAAAAAAGGAGGACCAGATGAGGTGCGACAGGTTTTGGTCAAGCTTTAACACACAGCCGTCTTTGCCGCCATTGTATGTGGGCTGGAAAGATCCCGGTGTGGTGGGGAAGTCTTCGGAAAAGGTGCAACTGACCACATAAACATTGCTCTGCCCATCTACAATGATTTCTCCGCGCGATTCGTCGGCATAGTTTTTCTTGAGCGGCTGGCCTATGTTGAGGCCGTCGTTGCTGCTGCCGCCAATAAAGGTGGATGCCCGCAGACTGTCACCGTCAGCGCTGAACTTGGTGATGAATATGTCGCTTCCGTATGGGTAGGCCACCGTGGAGTTCACTGTGATTGACGACCCTCCGTTGAAGCTGTTGTCGTAAGCTTGGTCGGTAACGGGAAAGTTTGGTGAGCCTGTGGTGCCGAAAACGTACAGCTCGTCATTCTCGTTGACAAATAGACTGTGCGGACACTCGGCGGCGATGCCCCCCAGATAGGTGGAATAATATAGTTGGCTTCCTGTGGAGTCGAATTTGGAAATTGTCACATCACAGGCTCCGCCGGCATAGTCGATTTGATAATGGTGCCCGACCTGTGTGGGGTAGCCGATGTTAAAGGCTATGCCTCCGCCGTATAGGTTGCCATGTTTGTCGTAGGTGGCGGTAAATCCCCAATTGTCAGCCGCTGACCCGCTGTAGGAAGAGAAAATCAGGCTGGGGTCGATGATGAGAACCTTACTCCTGTCGTAATCGCCAATTTGATAAGTGACGGTGTTTTTGCTGAGCTTGAATTTGCAGCTCACAATGAGGGTGTCTTCCCGCTCGTCCAGCTGATAGGCAAAGGGTGCCACCTCCATTGTTTGTCCCATGTCTGTTTTAATCAAGAGGTTGCCGTTGTTTAATACTAGACTGTTCGCCCCTGCGTATTCTATGGCAATCTGATGTGGATTTGCACCTTCGGCAATGACAAATTCATATTTTAGTTTGTCTTCTCGCTGGAACAGGTGCAGACTGATACCCTCGTACAAATCGGTGTAGGAAAGTTCGTGAAAGAGTGGCACACGGGAAAGCCATCGCTGGCTTTGCTGGCCGAGGAAGTAGTTGTGATGGGCACTGAATCGCTCATGTCCTGAAATGGTGACAGTTGGAAGACATCCTTTGAAAATCATCTGGTAGGCAGAGACGTCAATCAGGCCGTCGGACGGCAGTTGGGCGCCCATTTTGGCTTCCAAGAAGCGGCTTAACTGGTCTTGATTGGGTATGGCAAGGGTTAGCCGGTCGGCCTCGGCAAAGAGAATCGCTCCGTTGAGTTTCGCCTTGTATAGGAATGGCTCTTCCCATTGCCCTTGGTTGGCGATAAAACAGAGCCGTTTTAGCGAAAGAGAGTCCCTTTTGTGGCAATAACCATTGCATAGGATGCCGAGACTGATCCCCAATAGAAAAAATAGTCTGACAAACTGCTTTCGCATAATAGTTCAGGTTAAAAATGCAAAGATAAATATAATTTTTCATTTAGGAGGATTGTACGAACTTTTTTGTGTCAATGTTTATGTTGCAGGTCTGACTTATTCGTCTTTTTTCAAGCATCTTACACTATAGGCATTGCAAAAGGTATTGCTTTGGGAAAGTTGTGCGCAGTCAAAAAATACCATGTATATCTGTTCGGGTAAATCTGGTTGCAGACTGCTCCAGTAGTAGGTTTCCCCTAACAGACTGGTGTAGCGGTGCAATACGGCATCGTAGTAGCCTGCGGGGAGTGCGGTGAAGCCACTCTCGTTGGTGCCGGGATTGTGGAGCCAATAGGAGGGAGAACGTAACTGCTTGACCGTGTAGTTGTATAGCTCGGAAAAGTCGTCGGGGGTGGGCATGAGCCATCCTTCGGGACAGATGCCCTGAATGTTGCCGTGGCTGTCGGGTAACGCGTGTTTCCCCGTGTCCATGGCGGCAAACCAGTCGTAAAGCCGTCCGAAAATGGCGACATTGGCGTTCGTGTCAGGGAAACTCTCGGAGTAATATTCATAAATGCTGGTAATGTTGCGTCCATCACTGTAATTCAGTGACTTGAGGTTTTCTGCCAGCCAGCAGTATTTGTCAAGACGTATCGCGGGATATACATTTCCGTTGTAGTCTGTGGCACTGGGACAAGGGAGATACTTGCTGAACATCAGATGCACATATACGATACTGTCACAGCCGCATGACGTTTGGAGTTTGATTTCGTAAAGTCCTGTGTCGGTGAGTAAAATGCCACCGTACAGGTAGCTGTCAAGTGAGGTGACAATGCTGTCTGCGTGCGTTTGGCGATAAACGGGAAGTATGGTCAGTTTGAGGAAAGTGCTGTCATCCAGAATGGTGACGAGGGTGTCGTGGAGTATGCGCAGCGTGTCGATGGGGGAGGAGTGGATGGAGAAACCATACTGTTCGTAGCTTTGCCCGCTGCAAATGCTGTCCTCAATCCACAAAAGTTCAGGTATGTGGCTCTTCGTGAGAACTTTAAGCATAAGGCTGTCTCGTAATATCCCACATACAGAGTCTTGAATGGATAGATAGTATCTTCCCGACATGTTGCTGTCCACCGGAATGAAAAAGCTCGGATTTTGTTCGTTGGAGACGAAACCTCCTGGTCCTTGCCATTGATAGTCGATGTTGTCGAGGGTGATGGCGAACAGTTGACAAAAGCTACTGTCTTCTTGGGTGCGATAGTTGCTGCCGTCAGTAAACCATGCTTTTTTGATAAGCCTTTGTTCAATAACTTGTCCTTCGTAAATGAAATTTGTGCCACATTGATCAAAAACTTTGAGGGATACCGTGTCATGATGAGGTAGCGGTACGTTGAAAAAGTCTCCGGTAAAGTTGGAGTCAATAAGTTTTCCGTTTTTCTCACGGATCATGTACAGATACGGAGGAATCCCCCCTTTGGCGCGGGTTCTGACGGTGGATACCGAGTCGCCGATTTCGCAGCAGTAACTGTAGAAATAATCGTATTGTAATGCGGTCCTGCTGAAATGGATGAGGGTGTCGCGGAAGTGACAGAGATGATCGGGATTTGTATAATTATATACGTCACACATCTCGATGCGAATGTCCCCTTCTATCATTATGTCAATGGTGTCGCCGAGGTGATAGTAGCCAGTAATGCTCTCTGGACTGCTGGGATTGCCATAGACCCGAAAAACCGATTGAACGGGAGTGATGATGGGTGCGTTGTTGTATAGGTTAAAACTATGTTGGGTATAGGATCCCTGCAGGGGAATTATGCGTAATCCTGTACAACTTGGTTCAATTTGATAAGAAACAGGAGAAGGCACATAGTATTTGCCACTTCCTTCGTTGTCGCCGGAGAGTAATTGCTGGACCTCTTTTGTATAACATCCCGATACGTAACGAAATAGGAAATGTCCTCTGCTTCGTAATCCATGAATTACCCAGTCTCCTATAAACTTGCTTACTGAGATGTTAGGATTGCTGTCTAAACGGATCCATTGTCCTAGTGAGTCCTTGTAAACCATGGTCATGTTGCTGAGCCCACCGGGACTGTCTATGATTTGAAAAGTGTCAAGGTCGGACAAACCGACAGGAAAGCTGAATTTTTCTGAAAAAATAGAATACTCGCAGAAGTTGGTGCTTTCAATGACTCCATAGGCGGAAAAGCTGGGGTTGGAGATGATGCCGGTTATTTTAGAGGATATGGTTATATTATGCTCTGTGATGGGGCAGTTCAGGGCATCTGTCACTTTGAATATGGCGTTTTTGTCATGATATATGCTGTCAAATTCAAACACTTGGCGATAAGCCATTTCCAGTGCGGCGTATTTTCCCGCTGTACCTTGTTGGATAATTGTATCTACTTCTGTATCAATTATATAATAATGAATATTACGGCTGCCAGCCCAATTGGTTGTGAATAGTTTATGGCTGTTGTCTATAGGACTGAAATCGTAGTCGTATTGTCGTTTCTGAGCGCTAAAACTATGCCGTCCGCAAGAGTCTGTATAGGTATAGCTCAAATCAGGAAAAGTGATGCTTTTTTCGAAATAACGGAATTGACCCCCTGGTTTTATAAATTGAATCGGATAACTGATGCTATTATTGCAATGTACATCCCTAATTTCCAGAGCCCCCTCTTTTCCCCACAAATCACAATATTTTCCCGCAGCGGCTATGCTATGTTCCATTTTTCCGAAACTGAAGGCAATCCATTCGCTGGTGTCTTGAGGCTGACCGTTCACACTGGGGTCAATCCAGCGGTATTTCCAGTAGGTTTCTATTCCGTTTTCTTGTCGCGAAACATAGTAATCCGCTTTTTGTGCGAAACTGCCGAGAGCACCTGCCTTGGTGAAATTGTCGATGTAAAAAGTGTTGTATTGATCAATTTTGTCGTTTTGGGCCTTGATGCCAGAACTTGCGCCACTGCTCATGCCTGGAATTTCTCCCAAGGACACGTCGTAAAACGGAAGCGAGTAACCGCAGGCATCCGTGAAAACAAAGCGGTAGTCGCCGGCTGCGAGACTGTCAATATTGTAATATTCGTGATAGTCCATTTGGGCCGGATTGGCGCCGTGGTGCTGGATGCTGTCAAAAATGGTGGTTTTGTAAGGTAGATAGGTGCTTCCGCTCAGTCTCAGTACTTGAATGGTATATGGCAATTGCCCTCCTTTGATCTGTAGTTGCACAATGCCCGTGGCCTTGCATGGAAGGGAACGGACCTTCCCAAAAGGACTCGATAGTGTGTACTCGTTGTTCAATACGCCCATGTTGGGCTCGGTGTAGGTGCTTGACAGGGTGAGCTTTAGGGTGTCGGACAACATCACTACCGCATCAGGACCGATACCGCCTGTGTGATTCAAAGCTGTGACGATAGCCGTATATTCTCCAGGAGGTAAATTGTTAAAAACTGGAGAGATGCTGTTGACGCTGCTGATGCTGTTGGCGGGTGAGAACAAAGAATATCTGATGTTATCAGTGTCAATAACACATGTGGCACTTTTTGTTAATTTAAATATAAATTCACCATTGTTAATACAGCTGCAGTGCTGTATGTCAGCGGATAGCTTTATGGTACAATCTTCTTGGGAAAATGCATTTGCACAGCTTGCGAAAATGAGTGCAAAATACAAGATAATAAACTGATAGATAATGGGTTTCATAATCTTTTGTTTTTAGATTTAATTAAAAATATAACGCTGACAAATATACAAAAGATTTTGAAAAAATCAATAAAATATATGAAAAATAATGAATTTAACAATTTTGAATTTTTAAGAATTTATAAAGGTGTGGAAATCAAAAACAAGGCTTGTGAATATTCACAAATGGATGTTAGCTTTTCGTTGGGCATTAAACCTTGTGCCAAAAAAAGATTCATTACATTTGCACTTCTATTTTGTATATATGAAAAAATTAACGCTGATTGTGCTTGTGATGTTGCTCGCTATGTTGGTTTCCGTGGCGCAGGAGGGCATTGATCCCAATGGCTATAACATGTTCTATTATCCCAATGGTCAGAAATCGAGCGAGGGGATGCTGAAAAACGGTCAGCCGGAAGGTTGGTGGAAATCCTATAACGAGCAGGGAGTGCTGGTGTCCGAGGGGAACCGCAAAGACCATCTGCTGGACAGTGTATGGACTTTCTACAATGATCAGGGTGATAAGATATTGGTTATCAACTATAAGCAAGGAAAGAAAGAAGGTGATCGCATTCAGTATTTCAAGCAGGAATATGTGGTGGAACATTGGCATTCCGATACGATCGTAGGAAATGTAAATACTTATCATACCGATGGTTGGCTGATGAAGAAGACCCCTTACGAGTATGGCGTGCCACATGGCATGGAGAAGGAAATGAATGATACAGGCTTGGTTGTTGCTGTGGCCAATTATTACAGGGGTGTGCTAACCCGCCGCGAACGAATCAACCGGACAGACAACTTCGGGTACAAGCAGGGCAATTGGAAGTATTTCTGGCCGAATGGAAACCTGAAAATGGAGGTGACCTATCTGAATGATAAAATAAATGGCTTTCTCAAACGTTATGATGAAAACGGTGATTTTCTGTCTGTGGAGAAATATGTGCAAGGTGAGCTGGTGGCGGATGCCAAAGAAACCAAGCAGCTGGAAAGAAAAGTGGCTTATCATTCCAATGGACAGCCTTCTATTATAGCTACTTACTATAAAGGGGTGCCGGAAGGGGTGCGACGCGAATTCGATGAGAATGGCAATGTCATCAAAAGTTATAGCTATGAAGACGGCTGGATGCGCTATGAGGGTGTGGTGGACTTGAATGGCAAGCGCCAGGGTTTATGGAAAGAGTACTACAAAACGGGTGAATTGCGCTCGCAAGGAAAGTATGTGAACTCGAACCCGGTAGGGCCGTGGAAGTTCTATTTTACAGATAAAACCATAGAGATTGTTGGCTCTTATGACAAGAAAGGGCGGAAAACCGGCGAATGGCTATGGTTTTATGCCAATGGTGACACCATGATGGTGGCCAATTATGATGGTGGCGAACTGGATGGTGAGTTTGCGGAGTATGACGAAGAAGGCAGGGTGGTGTCCAAAGGCAATTATGTGGAAGGAACGGAAGAAGGAGTGTGGGTGTATTTTAATAGCGGCTATTCGGAAAAAGGCAGTTATTATGATGGCATGAGGACTGGTGAGTGGGTAACCCGCTATCCAGATGGAAAAACCGCGTTTGTGATTCATTATGAGCAAGATGTGATGCATGGAAAATATACTTCCTGTTGGGAAAATGGCAGAGTGAAACTGTCCGGGCATTATGTGGGTGGTTTGCGTGACGGAGCTTGGTTCAGGTATAATGAGGAAGGTGAACTGTTATTAACTACATTATACAAAGATGGTAAAGAAATCAAATGGAATACTTACGAGATTAAAGACTAAGACTCTTTGTAATCTGTTGACACTCAATTGCGTGATTTTGTTGTCGTGCTTTGGCTTGTCTGCTAATGCACAGGTGCAGGATTCCGGACAGACTCCTGAGGACAGTCTTACGGAAGCTGCCATACGGAACAGTTTGGACGAGCAGAGCAGCAAAATGGACGAGATGTTGCATTTGTGGTATGTGCAGCGCGAAATCATCAGCGCCAACAGTGTTCTGGCGGAGTTGACGGACGACACCACGAATTTCTGCCACAACGACTCGCTGATGGCCGACCGCCTGTCGAAGATTGTGACGGTAGTTCCGTTGGCATATAACAGCAAAGTGGGCAGTTTTATTGAGTTGTACTCTATCCGCAGGAAAAAGTCTTCCGCGGCCATGTTGGGACTTGCCCAATACTATTTCCCATGGATGCAGGCTATTTTCGACAAATATGATGTCCCTGAGGAGTTGATATATTTGACGATTATTGAATCAGGTTTGAATCCATTGGCGGTGTCAAAGGCGGGAGCCACCGGAATCTGGCAGTTTATGTACCAGACTGGCAAGCTTTATGGTCTGGAAGTCAATACTTTTGTGGACGACCGCCGAGACCCATACAAGGCCACCGATGCAGCGGCGCGACATCTGAGGGATTTGTACAACATGTTCGGCGACTGGGGCTTGGCGATTTCTGCCTATAATTGCGGGGCGGGAAATGTGCGCAAGGCTATCGCCCGGTCGGGGGGTAAGCAGACTTTCTGGCAGGTGAGCCCTTATTTGCCGCGCGAAACACAGAATTATTTTCCTTTATACATCGGAGCGTTGTATCTGATGAAATACCATAATGATTATGGCATCCAGGCGGCTGAGATAGCGATCCCCAGTGCGGTGGATACCGTCATGGTGAACAAGGAGATGCATCTGGAACAGGTCTCAAAGGTGCTGAATATCGATCTGGATGAACTGAAAACCTTGAATCCCCAGTATAAACGACTGATTATACCTGCTTATTCGCAGCCTTACCCCATCAGGTTGAGGGTGACCGACATGGTTCGTTTCATCGAACTGCAGGATTCTATCCATAATTATCATTACGAAGAGTATTTTACCCCTGTAAAGGTTTATACCAGTCAGTTCACAGGCAAGCCTTTGGCTGAGGGTGAGACCAAAAAGATTTATTATTACGTGAAAAGTGGGGATAATCTTGCCAAGATTGCGGCGAAATACCATTTGTCGGTGGCAGAGTTGAAAAAAATGAACAAGTTGAACAGCAATAGCGTGAAGGTGAAACAGCGACTCTTGGTGGGCTATGAATATGTTACTCCGCAGAAACCGGTAGAACAGGTGCCGGTGATCCCGACGGACAGTTTGAGCGCACAGGACTCCACGGCGACGATGCTGCAAGCCCCTGTCATGCAGGAGCAGCAGGAAAACACTCCGGTGGTGTATTATGTGAAAAAGGGAGACACCCTGTCCTCTATTGCCGGCCGTTATCACACTACGGCACGAAAGATTGCCGATTATAACAAACTGGCCAATATGAATGCCCTGAAAATTGGACAGAAATTGTTGATACCAAGGTCTTGATAAAGATAAATGTTCTATTTTTCGAGTTCCCTCTTGACAATTCTGGTCATGAGGGAATTTTTGATGCACCCCGGAATGATGGCGGAAAAGAAATAACTCAGAGGGTTGATGATAATATGTTTCTTGCCGCGAAAGGTTTGTCGGATGCATTTCTCAGCGATGTCTCGGGTGGTTTTCAAGGTGAATTTGCCCAGGAAACCTTGTTTCTCGATACGGGCGGTCACTTCCGGGTTGGTGGCCATGGCGCCAGGTGAGGCGTAGCTGATGCTGACAGGGGTGCCTTTGAATTCCTCTCTCATGCCGTAGGAGAAATGCTTTATAAAAGCTTTGCTGGCTGGATAAACGGTTTTGTAGCCCGTGGCGGTAAAGGCGGCCATGCTGCCGATATTGAGCACATAACTCCGGGGTTGCCGCAGAAGGTTGGGTATCAGCTCATGCATAAGCAGTGAGGTGGCCCGGACATTCAATTGGATAATGCGGTCGAGATAGTCGCAGTCCGCTTCGGTGAATGCCTTGCTGCCCCCCATGCCCGCATTGTTAACCAGCATGAAAACCTCGAATCCTTGATTGATTTTCTCCGCCAGCGCCAACACTTCCTCTTTCTGACAAAGATTGGCGATAAAGGCCAGGGAATGGGTGTGGTATTGCTGGTTAATCTCAGCACACACCGTCTCAACTGTGCTATTAGTTCCGACCATAATGGAACTGATACCTCGCTGAGCCAAAGACACCACAAGCTCTTTGCCCAAACCTCGGCTGGCTCCCGTTACCACTGCATACCGCCCATTCATAATCAATTAACTATTAACTTTCAGTTTTCAGTTTTCAGTTTTCAGTTCTCCCTGGATGTCTTTCCTATAGCACCGTCTCCTGAAATATGGTTCTGTCTCGTATTTCTTCCAGATATGTGAGGCCACGTTGGTCTCCAACTGCTGGGCGGTGAAAGCATATTCGTAACCTTTGGCGATGAAATTCTCATGCAACTGCTTGTGATACAGAACATGAATGCCAGTGTGCATGTATTCGGGTAGTACTCCCGTGAGATACATATCTACATATTTGTTTTTTCGCAGGGCTTTGACCACGTGGTACCAGCCCCCTCCGGGGAACAGCCTGCCATTGGCTTTTCGGAAAGCCTGGCTTAAAGAGGGTAAGCAAAAGGCAAAGCCCACTATCCTGCCATTTTCATCCTCCAAAACGGAAGATAATTGGGTGTCCGCCACTTGGAAATCCTCCTCAATGGTCCACTGGATCTCCTCATTGGTTAAAGGAATGAAATTGAATATTTTGGCATAGCTCTGGTTCAGCACATGGAAAAACTCCATACCGCATTTTTTCAGTTCGTCCCTGTTTTTGAGGTGGCGGAGCCGTACTTTGTATTTGCGGGAGAGAATGTCCGCCAGACGGTCGAAGTTCTCTGGCAGTTCTTTGGAGACTTTTACTTTGTATTGAATATAGTCAACCTCCTTCTCAAAGCCTATTTGTTCTATCAACTTCGGATAATATTCGTAATTATAGTCAGCGCTGATGGAGGGGGTGTGGTCGAAACCCTCAACGAGCATGGCTTGTCTTTCCATGTTGGAGTAGCGGGATGGACCGCAGATTTCTGTCAGCATTTGTGCTCGTCCCCATTCTTCAACCTTGTCAATTAGGGCTTTGGCCACATCGATGTCGTCAATGGTGTCGAACCAGCCGAAGCGGATGCGTTTCTGCTGCTTCAGCTCGTTGCATTTGCGGTTGATGATGCCGGCGATGCGTCCCACAATCTGATTGTCCTGGTATGCCAACCACATACGTAAGTCGCAGAAAGCCAGTGCGGGGTGCCGGGTGAGGGTATTATATTCGCTGTTGTCCAACGGGGGAACATAGTGCTCACAGTTTTTGTAGAGCTTTTTTTGGAAGTTGATAAATTCCCAAATGTCTTTGCCCTTTGTTATCTCTCTGATTTCCATGCTGGTATTATATGTGCTGATTACTTATTCTGCTTGTCTGGTTTCACGAAGATGTTGCTCCCATTTCCAGGCCGACTTCACCATGTCGTTGATGTTGTGTTGGCAGTGCCAGCCCAGTAATTCGTTGGCTCGCTGGCTGTTGCTGTAGATGGCGGGAATGTCGCCGGGACGCCGTCCGCCAATGGTATAATTCAGTTTGATGCCGTTGACTTTCTCGAAGGCGTCAATGATTTCCAATACGGACACACCGTTGCCGCTGCCCAGGTTGAAAGTCTCGCAGTTGCTTTTGTTTTTGCCTTTCAGCAGGAATTGCAGCGCTTTCACATGGGCATTGGCGATGTCGCACACATGGATGTAGTCGCGGATGCAGGAGCCGTCGCGGGTGTCGTAATCGGTGCCAAATACCGTGAGCTGTTTCATCTTGCCGATAGCCACCTGGGTCACAATGGGCATCAGGTTGTTGGGCTTGTCGGGGGACAGCTCGCCATTCAGACCGCTCATGTCGCCGCCCACTGGGTTGAAGTAGCGAAGAAGAACACTCTGGAAGTCGGGATGCTGTTCACAGAAGAAATGGATCATCTGTTCGCCGATCTGTTTGGTGTGGGCGTATGAGCAGAAGGGTTTGCCGAAAGGCGTTTCCTCGGTGACGGGTAGTTCCTTCACGTCTCCATACACGGCGGCGGAGGATGAGAAAATCAGCTGCGGAATATGGTAGCGCTCGCAGGCTTCCAGTACATTTTCCAGGGAACCGAGGTTATTGCGATAATACATCAGTGGTTTTTCCACGGATTCCGGCACGCTCTTGAAGGCGGCGAAATGGATGATGCCCGTAACAGGACTTTCCTCTTCTATGACCTTGAAGAATGCCTCTTTGTCGCAGATATCCACGGCAACATGCTTGATACGTACTCCGGTGATTTCCTCGATTCTGTCGATGGTCTCAGGAGTTGATCTCACGCAGGAGTCCACCGCAACGGCCTCAAACTCACCGCTTTTAATCAGTTCGATGATGGTATGCGAACCAATATAACCCGTTCCACCCGTGACAATAATTTTAGGCTTCATACAAATACAGTATTTGAATGTCAATAATACTTCCAGATTAAAAGTGCAAACTTACAAATAAAAATTGATAGTTGTATCAGTTTTTTCAACAAAGTCAGATTTTTCAATGGATTCTTTTTGCCAGGAAGAATATGGGTCAGTAAAGACTACACGGAATCAAAGTTTTGTAGTTTGTGTTTTTTTTGGGGGGTCAGCAGTGTTTTTTGAAAAAAAAATTTCGGGGTCAGCAATGTTTTTGCCAAAAAAAATTTGCGGGTAAGCATAATTTTATTATTTTTGCAATGATTTTTCAAAGAAAAGTTATGGAGCAGATATTCAAACGAAAAATATATCAGCAATTGCTTGAATGGAAAGAAACTGAAAATGGGCGGACAGCCATTTTGGTGGAAGGAGCACGGCGTGTGGGGAAGTCAACAATTGTGGAACAATTTGCGATGCAAGAATATAAGTCCTATATTCTAATCGACTTCAATAAAGCTGGCAAAAATGTCATCGAACTGTGGGACAATCTTATGGATATTAACAGGATTTTCCTTCTGTTGCAGCAAATTTACAAAACAACACTTTACGAGAGAAATTCAGTCATTATTTTCGACGAGGTACAAAAATGTCCGTTAGCCCGTCAAGCCATCAAATATTTGGTGCAAGATGGTCGCTATGATTATATTGAGACAGGGTCGTTGATCAGCATACATAAAAACACGAAAAACATCACTATTCCGAGCGAGGAAGACCGCATAACCATGTATCCTATGGATTACGAGGAATTCTGTTGGGCATTGGGAGATATGGCTACAATGCCGTTGCTTAAGCAACAGTATGAAAATCGTATATCATTGGGCGATGATATTGCTCGTATGAAAATGCGAGATCTTAGGTTGTATATGCTAATAGGTGGTATGCCACAAGCTGTGAACACTTATTTGGAAACAAACAACCTAAGTTTGGTGGACAAGACTAAGAGAGGGATAATCCAATTGTACCTCGAAGATTTCCAAAAGATTGACACGACTGGGAATGCGGAGCGTCTATTCAAGAATATTCCCTCGCAGCTGAGTGGTAATGTTTCTCGTTACCAGCCTTATACAGTGGTAGGGCAGCAGTCGGAAGCCAAAATGGGAGAGCTGTTGCAAGACCTGGAGCAAAGCAAGACCACACTTTTCTGCTATCATTGCACAGATCCGAATGTGGGAATGTCACTGAACAAGGATACAGGTAAGTACAAAATGTATCTTGCCGACACGGGATTGTTTGTTACATTATGTTTTTGGGACAAGTCATATACAGAAAATGTGATTTACGACAAATTATTATCAGACAAGCTCGAAGCTAATTTGGGGTATTTGTACGAAAATCTGGTGGCGCAAATGTTGGCAACGGCTGGCAATGAGCTGTTTTATTACACTTTTCCGAAAGATGATAAACATAACTACGAAATAGATTTTCTCCTTTCACGCGGTAACAAGCTCGTTCCCATAGAAGTGAAGTCTTCAGGGTATAAGACTCATAAGTCGTTGGATGTCTTTTGTGAAAAATACTCCTCCCGGGTAGGCAACCGTATCCTTTTATACACCAAAGACTACCAGAAAAACGGTGCTACCATTTATTTGCCAATATATATGACCCCATTGATATAGTTCTCATCACTGATACCTGACACCTGCAACCTGACCCCTATTTATGCGGCGGAACCGCACCCCCCGCATAGGCACGAGCATTGCCCACATACTACCCTCATAGAAGGTTACATATCAATAGATGATGGTGTTATCCCGTTATTCGCCCGCGGCGCAGGGGTATGTACGCCGAGCTTGTCGAGGCGGCCCCAAAGCACAAAGCGCAACCGCCGCGGAAGGGGACATTAGAGCGGATGCCCTTTAACAACCCTATAAAATATCACTATTTCTTGGGAAGTTTCTGGTCATCCTTTTGCATAAGCTTTTCGTCTTTCGCAACACGACGCTCTACCTTCTTGATATCTTCAGCAGGAGGAAGCTCTTCCGGCTTGATACTGCGTTGCCCAAGCATGCCACGAACACTGCGGTTATTCTGCACATGCTCTGCTGTGATATCTGTTTCGCCATATAAGTCTTTCTGTTCCACATTGTAATTGGTCATTTCTGTTGCCAAATTTTTAGCTGCCATAGTCAATGTTGGCAGACGATCTGCTAAAGCACCGTTTTTAATGCCCAGTCGCTGCTTCATTTGCTCTGTTGTGAGTCCTCCGAACAAGGCTTGATCGCCTCTGGAGCGAATACGACCAAATCCCTTTTCATCAACGCCACGCTGGAAGATGTTACGGCTCAATTGTTTTTCGGATTCTCGCAACCTGTCGCGAGTATCCAATCGTGCGATTTCTTGAAGCCTCTCTTCAATAATCTCAGCTTTTCGTGTCTGCACAGCAAAATAACTCTGGGCAAAGGCCACCTCTTCTTTCTTGGGATCACCATTTTGAGCAATTAAATAACAGGCGTAGCGGGTAAGCATGAAATCTTGTACTTCACGGTGAGAGCCACTACCAAGTTGGACCATTTTCGTGACCTCACGAAAATGGTCATCAACATTGATTCCCAATGTTTTACACGATTCCATGGCACGATAAATCGCTATGCCGAAGTTCTCCCATCGGGCATAGCCCAATACCTGCTGCAATTCACGGGCATACCACACTTCGATGGTATTTTCATCATCATCTTTGATTACTTTTGCAATCGAATCGAAAGCGGACTTGTACTCTTGTATTTTCTGAATATCCATAGCGTTTTTTTCTACAAATATACAATATTGAAAAACATGTTTTTTATTATCACAAATATTTTATTCAACTGAATATCAAAGATATAAAAATTTCAAATGTATAATTTAACATAAATAATAAATCAATATTTCAGAAATTAAATATTATATTTTCATATTTGTATAAACGATATCACGGTGCAAGTCTGATGGTCTGCGAGCTGGTGAGATTTGCAGCGGAGCCGCAACCCCCGCATAGGCACGAGCATTGCCCACATACTACCCTCATAGAAGGTTACATATCAATAGATGATGGTGTTATCCCGTATATCCTGCGGTGCGGGTGTTGCCTGTCCTGAAGCATAAAACGAGGTCACCTCGAAATGGAGACATTGCAGCTGAGGCGAAAAAAATCATGCGATAGTCACTTTTTTTTCCCCGTAAACGGTATTTAGTGTATTTTTTTTCTTTATTTTTGCAACGTCAACCAATCGGAGCCCTTTTGACGGGGTTGCGGGAGGGCGACAAACATATTAAAAAGGCGTTGAGTCAACGTTTTATCTGCGGCTGCTTGAACTTCGCAACTTCAGAATTACCCGCACGATAAAGCAATGGTCAATGTCCATGGTGGTATATCCCTGTAGGGACGCATCGCATGCGTCCTTAAAACGGATTAGACATATATCCGTTTCAATATACACACAGCGTGGGCTTCGGCATTGCTTATCCTCGGGTAAAGGCAATGCGAAGGCCTAAGCAGCGGGATGGGCGATGAGTTCAGATTCCCGCGCTTTTTTTATGTGTTTTTCCAGAAAGTAAATTGATTCACCCTGCGCCGGGAATCCGCAGGAAACAGAAAAACACAAACTAATATGAAAAAAGTATTAATTGTTCTCATGAGTTTGTTCATGGTCGGAGGCATTTTTGCTCAAACCTCAGAAGACTACAAGGCATTTATCAAAGAAAGGAAAGCCATCTCAAAACTTAGCGAAAGCGAACGCTCTGCAAAAGTGGCAAAAGACATTAAAAAAACTGTGAAACAAATGGAAAAAGAGGGCTGGAAAGTGAATATGGGTGCCCTCAGCCTTGAAAAGCAACTGGAGAAATCTCAACAAATGCAGTATGAATTCGATATGAACACTGGTATGCCAAAATATATAATGGGCGAAGGCAAAGTGATTAGCAGCAACTATAGTGCAGGGAAGAATCAAGCGATGGCACAGGCTAAAACCGAGTTGGCAGGAAATATCCAGACAGAAGTTGCCGCTCTTATTGAAGATAAAACTGGAAATAATGAAATAGGACAAGGTGAAGCTGTTGCCTTTTCCGAATCGGTTCAAGCAGCCAAGCAAATGATTGCGCAATCCATCGGACGGACAATTCCTGTTGTGGAATGCTACAGGGAGTTGAAAAACGGGAATGTCGAAGTCCAAGTTCGTATATTTTACAATATAGAGATGTCTCTGCAAGCCGCAAAAAAGGCTATGAAAGAAGAATTAGAGAAAAAAGGGGACAAATTGGCTGACCGGTTGGATAAGCTCTTAGGTTTATAAAAATGCGTAAGTTTCTGTTTTTTCTGCTAATAGGTTGCAGCACGGCTCTTCTTGCCCAAAACAAGCTCGTAAGTGGCTGCGGAGAATTCAGTTTCATCCAGCCTGACAACATCACCCGTGATGAGGCAAAAAAATATGCCATTGCTAGAGCAAAAGACGATGCTTTTATCGGCGTATATGGTGAAAACTTGTCTAGTTCGCAAGTCCTTAAAACGGAAGATAAGAACGGTTCAGCAAAAACATCCTTTTCGGAATATACGGAGCTGACACGTGACTATGAATGGATGGAGGACATCAAAGAGCCAGTATTAACTTACGAGATGGACGCTGTCACGGGACAGACCCGTATTACGGCCAAAGTGTGCGGGAAGTTTCGCAAGCTCGGTGCCCAAACCGACCTGACTGCTTCTGTTTTATGCAACGGACTCGAAAAAGAGATTTTCCGAAGTGGCGACACCGTTTCCATACTGTTTAAAGCCGCAGAGGACGGTTATCTATCCATTTTTTCAAAAGAGGAGAGCGGGCTTGCTTACAGCTGGCTTCCATACGTAAACGAAGAGGGGAAACCTCGCCTGATAAAGAGAAATAAAACTTCTTTTCTTGTTTGTCAGGCAGATCCTCTGTTTCCTCTTCCACAGATACAAGGTCCTATTATTTTGGTGACCGACCATGAATCGGAGGAAGTGGTCGTTTGGCTTGTTTTCTCAACTAATGAGTATGCACTCCCGACCATGGAATACGACTCCGAAAATGAAATTTATTTCATCCGAACCGAAGACTTTGAACGCTGGTACTACAAGTTGCGCAACAAGGATCCTAACCTTCAGAGATTAGAGCGGCGGATTGTTATCAAAAAAAAGTGAAACACCCTTATTTTATTTTCAATTAATTATTTAACAGTTGCGCCCGACACGTATCAGGGATAAAAAAATGAAAAAAATTTATTTATCAGTAGTAGTAGTAATGATCGCTATTCTTTGCAATTCATGTGTAAGTTTAAATATTATTCCTCAGGCAACGAACTCAGCAGGAGCAGTCGCATTTGGTGAATTAAATTTAAATAGGAGTGAATATCTAGTCTACAATACTATCACAGAGACTGCTACTATCATTTTTGATGCAGGATTAAACAAAAATAAGATTTATGAAGCGAATAAGGAATTTAGTTATGAGGTATCATACGATAAAGCAGGTAAACTTATTATAAGTGATGTTGAAGGTGTTGTTAAACTTGGAACATTCTATCACACCGCTTCAAATGAGTTTGATCCAACCAATGCAGGTGAAATAGCTCGAAAATTGGCTATCTTTCGTTTGAATAATTCTGCTAAAGAGGCAGGCGCTGATTACATTATTGAACCAATAGTTTCTGTAAACATAAGTAAGACAGGTAAATCAGAAATAACCTATACAGCTACAGCTACAGCCAAGTTAGTTAGAATCAAAAAAACTGATGACTAATGGTTAAAAAAACTGTATTGTTATCTGTACTGGTGTCGTTTTGCTTTGTTATATCTGTAAATGCACAGGTTTTTAGGAAATTCGGAAATCGTGGTGGACATGTCATTAAATTAGAGATGGTTAACAGTCCAAAGACACAGTTCTTAGGACTTCCAGATTTTGTTCTGCAATTTGAGGATAAACGTAGTTCTAAGAGCATTTTGCAAAAATATGACGGGTCAGATTCCAAACCAGAAGTCAGTACGGATATTGATGTTTTTGAATTTGTAAAAACTGGGTTGGGCAACTATATGGCCCAACTCGGTTTCTCCTGCTCCGAATCATCTACAAGTGAGATCACACTTGTTGTTACATTAGATAAATTCGATGTTGGGTATTATTCGGGGAAAGGATGGGCAGCCAATATTTCTATAGGATTGTCGTTGGTTGACCGTTCTGGAGGGGAGTATTATGTCAAGGAAATTAATAAGGAACGGGTGCAAATCAATGCATCCTCTTCCGATCATGATGTTATGGATAAGGCATTGAATAATGCATGGAGTTCTCTGCTCGAAAACAAGGTGGAATGGCGAATGATTTCGCAGGCTTTGCAAAAAGCAGTTGCTCCAAAACCAGTTAGTACTACTTCTGGAACCCAAATTGTTAATGTCACAAATGTGTATAATCAACAGGTGGTGGCCTCTGCTGCTGCGGATAATGCTCATACAGAAGTTACAGTCCCTAAACGTAAACTTTCAGATGTCGATGAAAACATTCCAATGGTAGAGGCGAATTCCAATGTTAATACTTTTGTTTTAGTTATTGCTAATGAGAATTACAAAGATCTACAGAAAGTAAATTATGCTCTTTCAGATGCGGAGACATTTAAGGATTATTGTATCAAAACATTAGGTATTCCTCAAAAGCAGATATTCTATATCAAGGATGCAACATATGGAGAAATGGGAAAGGCTTTCGGCAAAATGGAGTATGTTTTGAATGAGTTTGAGGGGAAACGCGCCATAGTATATTATTGTGGACATGGGACAAATGATGAATCATCAGGAAAGGCATATATAGTTCCTGTTGATGGTGATGCCAAAGGAAGTGCATTAAGCTATAGTTTGGAAGACATTTATAAGAGTCTTTCACAAACAAAAGCTGTCTCAATTACATATTTTTTGGATGCTTGTTTTAGTGGTGCTGGACGTGATGGGGGAATGCTGGTTGCAGCGAGAGGTACAGCACGTGCTCCCAAAAAAGAAGTTATAGGAGGAAACACCATTGTTTTTTCAGCAACATCAAACGATGAGACAGCAATGGCATACGATGAAAAAGGTCATGGTCTTTTTTCTTACTATCTTCTAAAAGCACTGCAGGAGTCTCAAGGTAATATCACTTATGAGAATTTGTACAACTATATTTTGGAAAAAGTCAAGAATGATGCATTCCTGATTAATGAAAAGCCGCAACATCCTATGGTTGCTACATCACCTGGTGCGATGGATACTTGGAAATCTATGAAACTGAAATAGTAATATTCGTCTTTGATTTCAGAAGAGAGGGTGTGTCTGTAGTGCCACATCCTCTTTTTCTATACTTTGGCAGAGATTTACCACATTTTGAGGTGCTTTTATTCCGCCAATTTATGGTGTTATAAACAATGACAATAGATTTCATAGAGATTTTTAATGAGGAGGGACAACATGTGAAATTCATTAAGGGGAATGTGTCTTCAATTAATGTTTATGAGTTATCCAAAGGTATGTATTTCATTCGGATACACACTGAGGGAGAGGCCGTTGTTAGAAAATTTGTCAAAAGGTAGGGTGGGGATATCGTTGCAGTCACGAAAAAAAAATGAGTGCTAAAAATTGCTTTGACAATGGGAGTTACCACAACACCACTCTTCCCAGATGCCCCAAGTCCATACTGGCAGTGGTGGCGCCAAGGGCTTTGAAAACTTTCACTATGGTGGCGTAGGTAATGCTCTTCCCACTTTCGATTTTTGATATTTGTGCTTTCTGAACACCTACCAATGCGCCAAGCTGGTCTTGTGTCAGGTGCTGCTTGATCCGGGGCTCCTTTATTGCCTCTCCGATACGATATCTAAACTGTAGATGCGAACTTTTCGTAAAACAGTCCTTGTGACAGCTACAGGTTGGGTAAATTGATGTAATTATAAACTGCTAATTTTTCAGACAGGCCAAAGGCACAACATAGACGCCGTCTTTTCTGCGATATCCGTACATGCCACCCGTCAGAATCAACATCAGGTCGGGTTCCCGAATAGGATTTTGCTGTTCTGTTTTGTTGTGTTCTTGTATCAGTCGCTTCAGTTCCAGCAAATGCTTTGCCCCCTCTTCAATTTCCCTGCTTCCTAATTTGCATTCCACAAGCGCGTACCTGCCATCGCCGAGGTGCAGAACCACATCTGCCTCCAAACCGTAGCGGTCGTGATAGTAGTTGACGTGCGTGTCGATGTCTGAGGTGTATGCTTTCAGGTCGCGTATGCACAATTGCTCGAAAAGGAAGCCGAAAGTTTTCAGTTGCATGGTCAAGGCGTCTGGCGACAGCTGCATGGCGGCCACGGCGATACTCGGGTCGCAGAAGGTGCGCTTGGGAGTGCTGCGGATGACTTCCTTGCTGCGGACAGCAGGGCACCATGCGCTTATGTCCTGAATGACAAACAACTTCTCTAACGCTTTTACGTATGAAGAAAAGGTATCCATGGAACAGTCCATCTCCTCGGAAGCCGAAACGTCCGCCAGCAAAGTGGTTTTTTTGGCTAACGTGGAGATATTCCGGGCATACGAACGAAGTATCATCCGTGCAAGTTTCTCGTCGCGCGACACCCCGTCCACCCTGCTGATATCCTCCTTGCAGACAGTGCGGAAATAATTTTTGGCTACCATGAGTTTGGATTTGTCGTCGCGAAGCCGGAGTGTTGACGGCCAACCCCCTCTGCACGTGATGAAAACAAGTTGCTCTATGCTGACATCCGATACCGCTTCAATGTCCATCAGCGGGTCGTCAAATAGGGCTTGTAGGCTGACTGCTCCGTTAGACTCTTTTGATTCCCATAAGCTCATCGGGAGCATTTCCATTTGTGATATCCTGCCATTGCCAGAATGTAGGATTTTGGATTTGTCCACGGTATTGGAACCTGTCAGGATAAATTGCCCCTCCATTCCACGCTCATCTACCGTTGTACGCACCGCATCCCAAAGTATGGGAATGTCTTGCCATTCGTCAATCAGATGGGGAGTGTCTCCTTTTAACAAAAATGATGGATTGGTTTCGGCAGCGGCAAAGTACTGCGGTCTCTTGTCAGGATCTTGTAATTTGATGACACTCGCCGCAGCTTGTTCAGCAGTGGTTGTTTTACCACACCATTTCGGTCCTTCTATTAGAACTGCTCCGAATGCGTTTAATCTCTCCTGTAATTGCCTGTCAGCCATACGTTGAAAATACCCATTCATAATGTTTCTTTTTTTATGACTGCAAAAATACGAAAATTATTTGGATTAGAGATGTTTATTTTGATTTTTTTGAATTTTTATTCGGTGTTTTGGATGTGATTTGTTCGGTGTTTTGGATGTAATTTGTTCGGTGTTTTGGATGTAATTTGTTCGGTGTTTTGGATGTAATTTATTCGGTGTTTTGGAGGTGATTTATTCGGTGTTTTGGATATAATTTGTTCGGTGTTTTGGAGGTGATTCATTCGGTGTTTTGGATGTAATCCGTTCGGTGTTTTGGAGTACGCTACGCTCATCTGGGGTTACTAAGATGTCGTCTTTTCGAGACTATGATGTCGCAGGCTGTAAGCCTGCCAAGAACTCAGCTCCGGGCTCCGCCCTTGGGAAATGACGGTGCACAACATTCGCCTTGGGGAATGACGGATGCGCATCACCGCCGAACCCCGTCAGGGGGTTCCAGATCATAGCCCGGGGCAAGATGCGAGGAACGAGCACCGCAACCCTGGGAAAGAAGTACGAGCATCGCAACCCTGGGGATGAGAATGTCCCGTGTATTCGGTTGCGGTGCATGGGACATTTGCACCGAAGCGCAAAATCTGCTTGCCGCGAAAGGGAAAAACCATAGCTGATGCTATAAATCTCTCTCCATAAATCTAAAATTCAACAAGACGGAAAGGGGTAATTCCGTAAAAAATCCCGAGGTAACCGCCCGGGACTTTTTAGTTGAAACTTTCAACTTTCAGTTTTCAGTTTTCAGTTTTAACAGTTCCCCCACCACAAAACAGCTTCCTCCAATAAAGATGAGGTCGTCGGGGGCGGCGTCGGCGTTGGCTTGGCGGAAGGCGTTGGCCACGCTGCAGGCCTCACGGCATTGCAGGCCATGTTGCCGCATGTGTCCGGCCAGTTCTGTGGCGGGAAGTGCCCGCTCGATTTCAGCCTGGCAGACATAATAAAGGGCGTCCTTGGGCAGCAGTGACACGGCTTTGTCAATATCTTTGTCGCTCACCATGCCGAAGACCATGCGGAGCTGACGGCAGGGATATTGCGAGAGCTGGCGCATTGTCAGGGCCAAACCTCCGGGGTTGTGGCCCACATCGCAGATGGTCAGCGGTTCACGGCGCAGTACTTGCCAGCGACCCTGGAAACCGGTGTTGCCAATGACATTGCGGATGGCTTGTGGCACCACGTCTTTTTCGGTGTGCCACAACTCCTCGATGACTTCTGTGGCTTGCAGAAAAGTCTTGAGGTTCTTGAGTTGGTACTCGCCCTGAAGGGGTAATTGTATATGTTCGTATAAGGTGTTACCCAACATGTCTATCACTGTCAAATCGTTGAAACTGCCACTGAAGCTGTAGTTGTCTTCCGCCAGGAACAGGGGGGCGTCTTTTTGGTTGGCAATGTCCTCGAAAACAGGAAAACTCTCGGGATGGAATTCGCCAATGACCACAGGGGTTTTGGCTTTGATGATACCCGCTTTCTCAGCGGCTATTTTGGCGATGCTGTTGCCCAGCATCTGGGTGTGTTCCAAAGAAATGTTGGTGATGACGGAGAGTAGGGGAGAGATCACGTTGGTAGCGTCTAGTCGGCCTCCGAGGCCAACTTCAATCACGGCCACATCCACTTTCTGTTCCGCAAAATAATAGAAAGCTAGCGCAGTGGTCATCTCGAAGAAGGAGGGCTCCAGCTGGTCGAATTGCGTATTGAACTTGTCGAAAAATGCCAGTACAGCTTCCTCGCTGATCATTTGGCCATTGAGGCGGATGCGCTCACGGAAATCCACCAGATGCGGGGAGGTGAACAGTCCGGTTTTGCAGCCCCGCTCTTGGAAATAAGAGGACAGCAAGTGTGCTACCGAGCCTTTGCCGTTGGTGCCGGCGATGTGTACGGCTTTGAATTTGCGTTCTGGATGGTCCAGAATATCCATCAGGTCTTCGATATTCTCCAGTCCTTCTTTATAGGCGGCGCTACCTATTTTATGGTACATGGGATAAGCCTGGAAGATCTTATCCAACAATGCTTTATACATGACAAATTGTTGTTTTCGGATTATTTGAAAACGATGATGCGCAATTCCTCCCTGCCTTTGCGGTACTTGGCGGTTTTGGCCTTGGCCACACAGTCGGCTTGGATGCGGCTATTGGTGATGGTGGTGGGATATTTGCTGTTGTTGATGACACGGGCTTCCAGCACATTGCCATTGACGTCAACGTGTACTTCCACATAAACGGTGCCTGTTTCTGAAACGGTCAGATCGGGCATGTAGGTGTATCCTCGGTTGCCGGTGCCATAGCCGATACCGCCGCCACTGCCGTCGCCCTCACCGGGTCCTAGTCCGCTGCCGGTGCCACTTCCGCTACCCGTTCCGCTACCGCCGCCATGTCCGCCACCACGTCCGGGACGATAGGCAGCGTTCATGTCGGGCTTGGGTTCTTCCACCACGGGAGTTTTGTCCGCGGTGGTTTTGGGCTTGTGTGTGCCGCTGATGACAGGCGCTTCCTCGGCATTTTGTGTGGCCACGGGTACTGAGGAGCTGGCAGGCTGCGTCTTTTGTTGCGAGGCCTGAACGCCGCCACCGCCGCCACAACCGGCAGTCAGTTCAATCAAAATGGCTTTCTTGGCAGGTGGCGGTGGCACCATCTCAGTGAAACCACAGCATATCATGAAAACCATTAGCAGCAGCATGGTGGCCGTTGTCACCCCTGCCGATATGATTTTGTATTTTTTTTCTTTGTCCATTATCCATTGATATTAATTCCCTACGGAAAAAAAAACATCTCCAATTCTTCTTTATCTGAATCCTGAATTTTGAATTCACTATCCCCTAATCACTATATCTATCCTAATCACTTCCACCTTCTACCTATTTCGCCTCTGTGGCCAGTACAATCTTGTACCTTTCTGCTTCCTCGTATTCGTCGTTCAGTTGGTTCAGCACATCCATCAGGGCCACCACATTCTCGATAGGAACGGTCTTGTCAGCGCGCAGCACGATGGACTTGTTCTCCGAATTGTCGTTTTGTGCCGCTTCTTGCAGGGCGGGCAACAATTCTTCGTAAGCGATGGGAGTAGCTTGGTTGCTGCGGGGATTCACATAATAGTTTTTCTCTTCATCAATATAAACCTCTATGTTTTTGGAAGCCAGCTGTTTGCCTGAATTGCTCCGTGGCAGCAGCAGGTTGATGGCGTTCGGTGCCACCAGGGTCGATGTGATCATGAAGAAAATCAGTAACAAGAACACCAAGTCAGACATGGAGGCCGAGTTAAACTGTACGTTCTGTTTATTTTGCAGCTGTATATTCATCTTAATAAAATTGGCAAATTTGTAAATCAGCAAATTAGTTAATGGAATCTAAGCTTCCCATCTATATCATAATTAGCACATTAGCACATTAACTAATTAGCACATTGAAAATTACATGGGCTCGTGCAGCATGTCCATGAATTCTGTTGATTTGGCTTCCAGCATATACACCACGTTGGAGATGCGGCTCACCAGGATATTGTAGAAGAAGTAAGCGATGATACCCACAATCAGACCGCCCACGGTAGTAATCATGGCGGTGTAGATACCTGCCGACAAGGTGCTGACATCCAAATTGTTGGGATTGGCGGCCATGTTATGGAAGGCAATCACCATGCCGACCACTGTACCCAGGAAACCGAGCATAGGGCCGGCACCTGAGATGGTGCCCACGATGGACACGCGTTTCTCCAGTCGCTGGATTTCCAGTTTGCCGGTGTTCTCGATGGCGGCGGCAATGTCGTTGAGGGGTTTACCCAGACGGGAGAGGCCTTTCTCAATCATGCGGGCCAACGGTGAGTCGTTGCCTTTGCATAGCGCCACGGCGGACTCGATTTTGCCGTCGTGGATAAAGTCGCGGATGTTGTTCATGAAGTTTCGGTCCACCTGACCTGCCTTGTTCAATACCAGCAGTCGTTCCACAAAAATGTAAATGGCCAGACACAGCATCAGGATCAGCGGAATCATAATCCACAGGCTGTGAACGTCAAAAACCAGTTCAAAAATGCTCAGCTGTTTTTCTGTAGCTTCGGCGACAGTCTCGCCAACAGTGTTTTCTACTTGCAATAATGTGAGATAATTCATAATCATGAAAATTTTGACAAAAATACGATTACTCCACTAATTTCATTTATGTTAGATAACGAAATTTCAAACATATTATTGTTAATATTCTTTTTTTTGAAAACAGAATGCCATTATAAATTGAAGTATTTTTGTAAGATATTTATTTACCTTAGAAATGATTGTGTTTTATGTATAATGCCAACAAAAAAAAGACAGCGGTGCGCCCTGCAGGAAAGTCGGGGGTGATGGTGTCCAAAAAGGCCACTGCCAAGGATAAGAAAAGCAAGAAAAAAGGGAAAAAGGGGGGGGAGAAGGCATCCTCATCCTCTTCTGGCGGTGGATTGCTTGGCTCTCGCGCCATGCAGATTTACGGAGTGTTGCTGATGGTCTTCTCCGTTTTGCTGCTGGTGTCGCTGGTGTCTTATTTTGTCCATCATTCGGCCGATTCCTCGCATGTGGTGTCGTCGGAGGTGCGTCCCGAGAATGTTGCCGGTACGGTGGGGGCACATTTGGCCTACTTCTTCGGTGATTGTTGCATGGGGATTTTTTCCGTCGGTTTTGCCTTTTTGTTTCTCCTTTACGGCATCCGTCTGACATTCGGCAAGTCCATCCTGCCGCTTTTCCGTACCACAGTGGCCACATTGCTAACCATGTCATGGTTGTCTGTCTCTCTGGGCATTTTTGTGTACCAGTCTGCGAAAGGTTATTTTGCCGGAGATTTCGGCAATTATCTGTCCGAGCTGCTGATAGGTGCGACGGGTAAGCTTATGGCTATCCTTATACTGATCGCTTTTCTGCTGATTATCATGATTCTGTGCTTTAATTTCTCGATGAGCACCCTGCTGAAAATACGTTTGCCCAAACGAAATGCTGCCGATGAAGGCGAGGAAGATGCGGAAGTAAAGCCGAAAAAGAAACGGAAAAGATGGTTCGGCGGCAAAGACGAGGAAGAGGAGGAACAGAAGTTTGAACCTCAAACCGATGACACGAAGCTGTCGGATTTGTATATCACCAATAAAAATGAGCTGAGCGAGGAGTATCGCGGAAAGGTGTTCCATTTCGGTCCTTCGGAAACTGGGAAAAGAGAGGATAAACCGGAGGGTTTGTTAAAAACGCCAGCTTCCGAACCGGAGACGGAGGAAGAGGATGTCTTTATGCCGGTGGTGAAAAACAGGGAGGCAAAGAAACAGGAAGAGGTGCCGTTTGAGGTGCGTATTGCCACGGGTGAACCTACCCGCGAGAATGTAGCTGAACCGGCGGAAAATGAGCTGGTGACGGAGAGCGAAACTGAAACGGAACCGGCCTCAGAGACAGAGGCAGTGGCAGAGACGGTGGCGGTAGAACCGCTGGAGGACTACGATCCTCGCAAGGACCTGTCGTTCTACAGGTTCCCGACACTTGACCTGCTGAATGACTATCCCGCTAAGGAGGCCAGCGAGGAGCAGATGCGTCAGGAATTGATTGAGAAAAAGAAACGTATTGAGCAGACCCTGAACAACTTTGGTATCACTATCAAAAACATCACGGCTACGGTGGGACCTACCGTTACGCTGTACGAGATTGTGCCAGGCGAGGGCGTGCGTATCAGCAAGATCAAGAATCTGGAAGACGATATCGCTTTGAGCTTGGCGGCCTTGGGTATCCGTATCATCGCACCTATTCCGGGACGCGGTACTATCGGTATCGAGGTGCCCAACAAGTCTCCCAACATCGTGTCAATGAAAGATGTGTTGTCCTCCGAGAAATTCAAGAACAACAAGTTCGAGTTGCCGATTGCCCTGGGCAAAACCATCAGCAATGAGCCTTTTGTGGTGGATTTGGCCAAAATGCCTCACCTGTTGATGGCAGGTGCCACCGGCCAAGGTAAGTCCGTGGGCTTGAATGCTATCATCACTTCCTTGCTCTATACCAAACATCCGTCAGAGCTGAAGTTTGTGCTGGTGGATCCCAAGAAGGTGGAGTTTACCCTGTATTCGGCCATTGAGAACCATTATCTGGCCAAGTTGCCCGATGTGGAGGAGGCCATCATCACCGATACCAAGAAGGTGGTGCGCACGCTGAGCTCCCTTTGCTCGGAGATGGACCAGCGTTATGATTTGCTGAAGATTGCCAAGACCAGAAATATCAAGGAGTACAATGCCAAGTTCTGTTCACGCAAGTTGTCACCGGCTCTAGGTCACCGTTATCTGCCATATATTGTGTTGATTATCGATGAGTTTGGTGACTTGATTATGACAGCAGGCCGTGAGGTGGAAACTCCGATTGCACGTCTGGCTCAGCTGGCGCGTGCTATCGGTATTCATTTGGTTATCGCAACCCAGCGTCCTTCGGTCAACATCATAACGGGTATCATCAAGGCCAACTTCCCGGCGCGTATCGCTTTCCGTGTCACCTCCATCGTTGACTCGCGCACCATCCTCGACGGCAGCGGCGCCAATCAGCTGATTGGAAAGGGCGATATGCTGATTTCCACGGGCAGTGACATGATCCGTTTGCAGTGCGCCTTTGTGGATACTCCTGAGGTGGAGCGCATTGTCAACTTCATCGAAGAGCAGCAGGCCTATCCAGAACCCTTCCTCTTGCCAGAAGTGGCTGAGGAAAGCAGTGATGACCGCGGTATGGATGGCGGCGACGAGTTCGAATCAGACGAGATTGACCCCTTGTTCATGGATGCGGCCACTTTGGTGGTACAGACCCAGCAAGGTTCTACTTCCAGCATCCAGCGCAAAATGAAACTCGGTTACAACAGGGCAGGGCGTATCATGGACCAGCTGGAGGAATTCGGCATTGTGGGGCCTGCGGAGCGCAGTGGCAAGCCCCGCGAGGTGAAAGTCAAATCTTCTGAGGAACTGAGAGTCATCTTGCAGAAAATGGGCATTCTTTAAACCCTAAAAAGTTTCTTTCATCAGTAATGTAAAATATTGTATTTTTGTCAACTTAAAAAAAGTTGACAGCAAAATTAAAAATCCAAGGAAAAATGAAAAGAATAAGCCTCATCGTCGTAGCTATCCTCTCTGTTTTCGCACTGAACGCACAGGATGTGGATGGGGGAGCTACCCCGATCTTGAAAAAACTTGCCTCGAAGTACGCCGCCTATAGCAGCATGAAGATTGATTATTCCTACAAATGCGAAAAAAATGGCAAGGTGCTGGACAACAAGAGCGGAAAAATGACCGTCAAGGGTGATAAATATACTTTTGAATTCGGAAATCAGACCAGTTTTTGCGACGGCAAGACATTGTGGAACTATCAGAAAGATGTGAACGAGGTTTCCATTTTTGAATATATCGAAGAAGAAGATAATCTTTTGAATCCCGCTAAAATATTGAGCGATTGGGACAAAGAGTACCGGGCCAAATTTATCAGAGAGGAAAATGAAAACAACAAAGTGGTGCAGATTATAGACCTGATGCCTATGAAGTCTAGTTCTTTCTATAAAATCAGACTTATAATTGACAAGGCCAAACAGGAAATCATCAGTATCACTGCCTTCGAGAAAGACAATACCAGTTACAGCTACCATATTGACAAATTGCTGGTGAATACAACTGTTGACGATGCCGCATTTACCTTCGATATGAGCAAACATCCGGGGGTGGACGTGAATGATATGAGATAAGCCATGAGATCCTTCCCTCTAATCATTATACTTTTCGCATTGCTCCTTCTGTCTTCGTGCAGCTCCACCAAGATATTGAAGGACAATGAGTATATGCTGATTAAGAACACGGTGACCATGAAAGATGTGAAAGGGGAGGAGTTCTCGGGAATGGCGAATTATGTGCAGCCTTTGCCCAATAGCAAATTCATGGGTATTTTTAATCTCAAGACCTCTCTGTATGGCGAGGCCCAACCGAAAGTCAGCAAGAAAACAGGGGAGTTGAAAGACACCAAGTTCCGTCGTTGGCTGCGGGAAAGCGTGGGTGAGCCACCGGTGTTACTCGATTCGATACTGATTGAAAAGTCGGAGCAGAATCTGAAGACCGTGATGAAGAAAAAAGGTTTTTTTCATGCCGAGGTGAGCTCCGAGGTGGTGTTTCCTAGGCCGAAAAAGGCGCAGGTGAACTATTATGTGAAGGCTAATGATCCTTATTATGTGCGAAGGGTCAGTATAGATGTACCCGTTTTCGAGTTCAGAAAGATTTTCGTCCTTAACATGCGCGAATCGCAAATCAAAAAGGGCATGAGATATGATGAGGATTTGATATCGGACGAAATCGACAGAATGGTGAAGCTGTTGAGAAACGAAGGGTATTATTATGCCAATCCTGCATTGTTCTACTGTGAGGTGGACACCATCCTGTCAGGCAAGAATCTGGACGAAAAAGGGAATAAAACCCTTACGCTGACCTTTGTGATGGATACCACCAATGCCCAGTTGGTGGAAAAAAGCCTCTATAAGTACTATTTCGAGAACGTGAGTGTATATCCGAATTACAATGTGCTGATAGCGGATACGGTGAAATACGATACCACCCTGTTCTATACCTTCCGTTTGAAAAGCGACTCTACCACGTATGCGTTTATCACCCCCAAAGTCAAGAATAAATATCGCAAGAATGGCAAGCTGAAAAAGGATTTCAAGTATAGAACTCTCACTGACAAGATTTATAGCAAGAAGGGTACCATGTACACGGAGGACCTGTATTCTCGGTCCAAGAAGGGATTGCAGGACCTGAACAACTTCAGCTCGGTGGAAATCATTTTCAAGGAGGATATGTCCAAACGGGATTCCATCACCCGGACCGGTCGCCTGAATTCGGAGTACAAGTTGGTGAGAAGGAAGGTGCATAGTATTGGAGGTCAGGTGGATGTGCGTTCCGACAAGAGTGGTTTGTCGTTCACATACGGCAACAAAAACCTGTTCAAAGGGGCGGAGAACTTCACCTTCAATATTTATGGCAGCTATTTTTACTATTCGAAAATATACCGCTATCCTGAATTCGGTGCAAGTGTGAGACTTGATTTCCCGAGGTTGTTCCTTTTCAAGCATTTTGAAAACCCCAATGCCCAGAAATATTCCACTTCTGTCATGTTGGGTGTTACCTATTCGGGCTTATATAAACAATGGATGTACAATGCAAGCTATTTTTACACTGTGCAGCCTAATGCATATATGAGTCATGAAATTATGCCAGTGGAATTTCGAACCATCAATAATAATTATTCACGTAGTAATTTATACGTTGATTATTACAAAGACTCGTACTTGAGACGTTTCGATGAGTTTTTCCTCCTTTCGTTGAGATATACTTTCAAATATGAGGTTCCTTTTAAGAGCTACCAGAAGAAGAAACACAGCATGCGTTTCACTTTTGGATTCGAGTCGAGCGGGTTGTTGCTGATGGGACTGAATGCCCTGTTTTCTCCCCAGGAACGCTGGACCATGGGAAATTATAACTATACCACTTACGAGGGCTTTGAGTTCACATTTAAATATTTGAGAACGTTCAACGAGAATAATGCGCTGGCGTTTCGTTTTAATACGGGGTTTAGACTTCCTATTGGCTCGGACAATGTTATCCCATACGAATTGGGTTACTACTTGGGGGGAAGCAACAGCATGAGAGCCTTCCCCTTCAGAGGGGTTGGCCCCGGTGCCTATCATGGTCCGGGAGGCCGAATGGTGGAATATACCGGTGATGTGAAGCTGGAAATGAATCTTGAGTACAGAGGCACGATATATAAAGCATTCAAGTACGGAATTTTTATTGATGCTGGTAATGTCTGGCTGTCAAAACCATACGAGGGTATGGAGAATGCAGAGTTCAGTTTCAAGCGTTTCTACAAGGAATTGGCATTGTGTGCTGGCGTGGGTATCCGCTTGGATTTCAACTTCTTCATTATCCGTTTGGATTATGCGGTACCATTTTATGATCCCCGACTGCAAGAATATGGTGGACCGTGGATTAACGGGGAATGGGTGGCTGCCAAGGACAGGAACAGCAAGCTTTGGTATTGGGCCCAGGGCTTTAAATTCGCTATCGGTCATGCTTTCTAAACAGGATTTTCAGACTCGTTTTCGCCAGCAGATTCCTTTTGAGCCTACACAGGGTCAGGAAATGGCTATCGGCATGCTGTCTGAATTCGTGACTACTCCCCAGACCCATGGTCTGTTTGTGCTGAAAGGCTATGCTGGCACAGGTAAGACTACCTTGGTGAGCGCATTGGTGAAGACCTTGAACCAGCTGCGGCAACGCGTGGTCCTCCTGGCCCCCACAGGACGCGCTGCGAAGGTGTTTTCGGTGTATTCCGGCAACAAGGCATTTACTATTCACAAACATATCTATAGAGTACAGATGCAGGAGGGTATGCTGCATTTCAGCAGGAAAGAGAACAAACTGTTTAATACCTTGTTTATCGTGGATGAGGTGTCAATGATTTCCGATTCCCAACAGCGCTCCGATTTGTTTTCGTCCCGGAGCGTGCTGGAGGATCTGATCAATTTTGTTTTCGAGGGAAGTCAGAACAAACTGCTCTTTATCGGTGACGATGCCCAGTTGCCTCCAGTCCATTCGGATGAGAGTCCCGCTTTGCAAATTGACTATCTCCGCCATTCTTTTAACCTTAATCTGATGTCTTGCCAGTTGACAGATGTGGTGCGTCAGGCTCTGGATTCTGGTATCTTGTTTAATGCAAATCAGTTACGCCATAAATTGAAATATCAGGATTATGACTTTCCCTTTTTCAGCGGAGCGGATTTCCCCGATTTCCAGCGTATTTCAGGGGCGACTTTGGAAGATGAACTCAACACCTTGTACAATCATTATGACCATGACGAGATTGTGACCATTACCCGCTCCAACAAAAGGGCTTTCATGTTCAACAGTGAGATCAGGAACAGGATTTTGTTCAGGGAAAACCAGATTGCGGCTGGGGATTATCTGATGGCCGTAAAGAACAATTACTATTGGGTGGACGAGAGCTCGGAGGTGGGCTTTATTGCCAATGGTGATATTATGGAAATATTGGCAATCAATAAGATACAGGAAATTTATGGCTTCCATTTCGCAGATGTGACCGTTCGCTTGTGCGATTATCCCCAATATCCCAATATTGATGTGAAACTGATTTTGGAGAGTCTGGACTGTGAGGCGGCCTCGCTGACCCAAGAGGACAACAACCGGCTGTATCAGGAGGTGTCAATGGATTATCAGGATATTGCGAACAAGCGTTTGCGCTATCTGAAAATCAAAAATGACCCATTCCTGAATGCGGTGCAGGTGAAGTTTGCCTATTCGCTAACCTGCCATAAAACCCAGGGAGGCCAGTGGAAAGTGGTGTTTGTAGATCAGGGTTATCTGCCGGATGACGCGGTGGACAAAGAATTCGTGCGGTGGTTGTACACCGCCT
>JAFXSR010000055.1 GCA_017525505.1 Bacteroidales bacterium | reverse complement strand
TGAAAGAAAAAGAATTTGACTAACAGTAGTTTTTAACACATTGCCTTGTTTTCCTAAAATATAGCTTTGCCCTATGAAATCACTCCTCACATACCGTCCAAAACAACCATGTACCAATATCGGGGGATATCGGTACTTTTTTAACGGGCAAGAGGGTGATAATGAGGTGTTTGGAGAGAACAGTCTTTTCGCCTTCGAATACCGCATGCACGATGCCCGTTTGGGCCGTTTCTGGAGTGTTGACCCGCTGGCTGACAAATACCCTTGGAACAGCACGTATGCGTTTGGTGAAAACACTCCGATTTGGGCAAGAGAGTTGGAAGGATTAGAGGCAAAGATTGTTATTGCAGGTTCAGGTGGATCTGGTACTCACTACTCACAAAGTGACATAAATGCTTTTAATGCGAGAGCCTTAATGATGCAAAAAAAAGGTTTTTCAAAAGCATCAGTTCACAATGGGCAAATGTTGTTGTCCGCATTTAGAGAAGTCACTAAACGTGATGGTTCTATTCTTTCAATCATTACTTATGCTCATGGTGGTGCCATCGGTATCTTTTTGGATAATGATGAAGGATTTTATACGACAAATTGGTCTATGTCAACAGGAAAATATGCGGATATGAATATGTTGGCAAATGAGGTAAAAAAATATAATGTCAAATTTGAAGAGAATGCCACATGGGTATTTGCTAGTTGTTATGCCGCGAACTCTGAAGATGGCCGTTTGAGTCAATCAAATGAGTCTATAGCAGAGAATGCTGCCACAACACTTAATATTACAACAATAGGTTCTACAGGCCCTGTCTTTCCTGAAATTGTTAATGGCAAAGAAACTGGTAGATTAAAAACAGATGGTACATTTAAGAAATTTGAGCCATATACGGTAACAAAAACAACAGTCGTAAAAGAAATCCATTCTTTCTTGTTTATTAAATGGACGAAATATAAACAAGTACAAACAGATGAAATAAAGGTTAAAATTACAGATTTAGGAAAAACGATAGACCCTTCTAACCCATAAATAATGATTAGTGCTATGTGTAAAGTATTGAGACAATGTGTTCTATATTTATTGCTTCTTATTATGGGGTGTGAATGTTCTAATAATCATATAAATAATCCCGCAAATGTAGATGGAATAGAACCATCTTCAACAATTAATCAAAGGTTACTGTCCACTGGATATTCTTTTCAACCAAAATATATAGAACTTGAGGATGCTATTTATTCAGACTCCTCAACGATAAGTCTTTTTCGAGACATACCATTGTCTATACTCCGTCAACAAAAGGAATACAACAACTTTCTAGTAATAATATTGTTAAAATTATATTATTTTCACATTCTCCAAGGAAATCAAGGTTATGATTTAATTTCAATGAAAAAAAAAGAAGCTGCTATACTTATTGATGATTTTTGTTCATTAGCTCGCGTGGATTCCAATATCGAAATGTTGAATTCAGCATATGTTATGTCATTTGTGGAACAGCATGAATCTTTCCTGCAAAACGGTTATATTGTTTTAATTTTGGATTCTATCAAAACCAGAGAAAATGAAATTTATGATCACATAATAGATAAAGAAAGAATAGAGTGATATAATTTGTTTTATCTTTGCCCCATGAAACCACTCCTCACATGCCGCCCAAAATCACCCAGTACCAATATCGGGGGATATCGGTACTTTTTCAACGGACAAGAGGGTGATAATGAGGTGTTGGGGAAAGTGGCTCTTCATGCCTTCCAATACCGCATGCACGATGCCCGTTTGGGCCGTTTCTGGAGCGTTGACCCGCTGGCGGCCAAGTACCCTTGGAACAGCACGTATGCGTTTGCGGAGAATAGCCCGATAGGATATTTGGAGATGGAGGGGTTGGAAAGGCTCCTTGCTGTTACAATGGGGGAGGATGTTAAATATCGTGCTTCTTTTATTAAAACTCACAATTCCGATGTTGAGAGTTTAAATATTAAGAATGGTGAAATTGCAATTGGCGTGCTTGCTAATTTTTTGGTTGAAAACACAATGAAAGATGACAAAGGAATTGGTTTTATAGCTTTTTTTTCTCATGGAACTCCAAATAATATATTTGTAAAGGGAGATTTCGGCAATGGTATTTCTTCATATGATTTAGATGAAATTGGTTCGCTTGTAGATAACCAGTCAATAAAAATCTTCGAGGAATGTGTGATTTATTTAGGGGGATGCAATACTGGAACAGAAGGAGATATGATTAACAAAGAGGGGGAACTTGAATATCTGACATTTGCACAGAAATTTGCAGACATGACAAATGCAACCGTAATTGCCGCAAATGATAGGGTTACCCCCATCACAGAAAGAAGAGATGGCTCCGAAATGTCTTACAGCGTTAGTAATCCAAATAAAGGAAGTTTTTTCCTTTATAGAAAGGGGGAAAATCCTGTTTCAATAGGAGGAACAGTAAACATTATGGATTATTTAAAAAAAATTGAGAATACGGATAGTATTTACAAAAATTTATCCGTCTGTGTGTAATTCGGGAATTTTATGTAACTTTGCAAACTTTTTTGAAACAACATTAAACAACCAAAAACAAGTTTATGGAATCACAAGAACTTCTCCACCCGAACACTGATGAAAATCAGAACCAAGAGGTGAATCCCGGCACTTCCATGGAAGGCCAGACTGTGGAAAACACAGATGCAAACAATGCTACTGAAGCAGTGGCAGAACCTGCCGCTGCAGTTGAAAACGCCGAACCCGCTGCACCCAAGGCAGAGGAAACACCGGCAGAACCTGTTGTTGAACCCGCTACCGAGGTGGTTGCCCCTCAGGTAGAAACGACCCCGGCTGAACTGGAAACAGTGGCTGAGACTCCTGTCGCAGAGGAACCTGCTGCACCGCAAGTAGAAGAGACTCCTGCAGAACCTGTTGCCTCAGCTCCCGTTGCCGAAACGCCGGCAGCCCCTGAAACGACTGAGCAGTCTGTTTCAGAAATGATGAATGAAATTGAAAACACCCAAGCTCCTGAAGCCGAGAACGAGGAAGAGGGCGAAACCGTCACCGAGACCATGGAAGACGTTGAAAAACAGTACGATGGTCTTGATTTTGACCAGACGGTGGGCGAGTTGGAAAGAGTAACCTCGGAGCTGGAGTACGACAACATGAAGATGCATGTGAGCGTACTGAAAGCCAAAGGACTCGAAATGCTGAAAGCCGCTCGTAAAGCGCTCTACGACAAGTTTATCGCTGATGGTGGCAACAAGGAGGACTTCGTGGCAGAACCCACAGAACTCGAAAAGAAATTCAATGCAGCTCTCCAGCTGTTCAAAGATAAAAAAGCCGCCTATCTGGAAAAGATAGAAAAAGAGAAACAGAAAAATCTCGAAGATAAAAAAGGTATTATCGAAGGATTGAGAGAATTGGTAGAGTCTGAAACCAACCTGAAAGTGCTGAATGACAAGTTCAAAGAACTGCAGGACAAGTGGAAAGAAATCGGTCCTGTTCCGCAGAGCGAGTCCAACAACCTGTGGCAGAACTATCATTTCTATGTAGAGAAATTCTTCGATATCCGCCGTATCAATAAAGAATTGCGTTCCTTGGATCTGAAAAAGAATCTGGAACAGAAAATCAAATTGTGCGAAACCGCTGAGTCTTTGTTGTTGCAAGATTCTGTGAATCAGTCGTTCAAGGCTTTGCAGCAGCTGCATGAGGAATGGAAGGAAATCGGTCCTGTTCCGGAAGACAAGAAAGACGAAATCTGGGAAAGATTCAAAAACGCTTCCGACCAGATCAACCAGGCTCGCAGAGAGTATTATGACAAACTGTTTGAAGAACAGCAGAATAACTACAACGCCAAAGTGGTGTTGTGCGAGCAGGCTGAAGAGCTCACCGCTGGCAAGACCGTGGAAAGCGTGAAGGAGAACAACGAGATCGCCGACAAGCTGACCGAACTGCTGAAGATGTGGAAGACCATTGGACCGGCTCCTGTAAAGCTGAATGACGAGGTGTGGGAACGCTTCAAATCCACGTTGGACAAGTTCTTCACCGCCAAGAAGGAATATTTCCAGCAGGTGAAAGACGAGCAGATGCAGAACTACAACCAGAAGCTGAACCTGGCTATCCAAGCAGAGGGCATTGCTTCGCGTACCGACTGGAAGAACGCCACCGACGAAATTCTGAACCTGCAGCAGGAATGGAAAGCTATTGGTACCGTGCCTCGCAAATATTCAGAGCAGGTATGGAAACGCTTCAGAGCCGCTTGTGACAAGTTCTTTGCCGCCAAAGCCGAGTATTTCTCCAATATCAAAGAGATAGAGGCCGACAACCTGAAGAAGAAAGAGGAGCTGATAGAGAAGATCATGAACCATGAGTTTGGTGACGACAGAGCCGCCAACTTGGATGTGATCAAGGATTATCAGCGTCAGTGGACCGAAATCGGTTTTGTGCCGAAAAAGGACAAAGACCGTATCTACACCGCTTACAGAGAAGCTTTGGACAAGCGTTTCGCCGAGCTGAAAATGAACTCTGACGATGTGCGTAGAAGCTCTTTCAGAAACAAAATCGACAATATTCTGAGCAATCCCAATGCTGACCGTCTGTTGGACAAGGAGAAGAAGTTCCTGACCACCAAACTGCAGCAGCTGAAGGATGATATCAATCTGTGGGAGAATAACTTGGGCTTCTTCGCCAACTCCAAGAACGCTGACCTTCTGAAGCAGGAATTCACCAAGAAGGTGGAGAATGCCAAGAAAGAAGTGAAGGAGCTGGAGTACAAGATCAAGATGATGAACGCTCCCAAGAAAGAAGAGGAGCCGAAGCAGGAGGAAACCCCAGAATCCAGTGAACAGGTGACAGGTGACAGTGAACAGTAAAAGATTAGTGTCATCGATACTTGTAACATGAAATCTGTTTTCCTATGGAAAACTTAAATGTTAGAATCGACAAGTGGCTATGGATGGTGCGTCTGTTCAAGACGCGCTCCATGGCCACTGATGCTTGTAATGCCGGCAAAGTGAAGATGAACGGGGTCAATGTGAAGCCCTCCAAAATGGTGAAAACCGAGGAGTGTTATCATGTGCGCCTCGACCAGTTGGAGAAGGTGGTGCAAGTAATAGACACCCCCAAGAGCAGGGTAGGAGCGGCCTTGGTTCCGCAGTATTACACGGACCTGACCTCTCCAGAGGAGTATGAACGGGTGAAACAGCTGCGCACCAAATTCGAGTTCAGAGAGCACGGTGCGGGACGCCCCACCAAGCGTGACCGCCGGCAGATTGACTATTTGAAAGAATACTATAACGAGGATTGACGCCCCTCCAACCAATAATACCATTATGAAATTATTCTCTACCCATTTCAGAATATTATGCTTGGCCGTCGCAGGACTGCTTTTTTCAGGAATGTCCGCAACCAAGGCGCTGGCCCAGAACCCTCCGTGCCAGACCCCGGAAACAACTGTCTCGGTAACTTGCTGTAGCAACGACTTGCCCTATTATTACAACGGGCATATTTTTAATCAAAGTGGAGCGTACGATGTGCATTTGACCAATGCGCAGGGCTGTGACAGTTTGGTGCATTTGAGTCTGACCGTGCTGGAGGGGGCATACGCTACCATCACAGGCAACACCGAGATGTGCCCGGGGGCCAGCACGCAGTTGTCGGCCAATGGCAATGGTACTTTTCTGTGGAGTACAGGAAGCAACCGTTCGCCTATTACGGTCAATACACCGGGATGGTATGTCCTGACAGTAACGGCAGCCAACGGGTGCAAAGCCTATGATTCTGTGGAGGTTACTCACTTGCCCCTGCCTAATGTCACCATTAGCGGCCCCGACAGCATTTGTCGTGGATCCGAGGCACTGCTGATAGCCTCTGGTGGCTACAGTTATACTTGGAATACGGGTAGTATGGAGGCTGTGCTGAATGTAAGTCCTTCACAGACAACTTCGTACGTGGTGACGGCAAGGTCCGACAGAAACTGTACGGCTACCGCCATTCATACTGTCCGGGTCAACCCATTGCCCACACCGGCCATCACCGGAAATGACGTCATTTGTGAGGGAGCCTACAGCATTTTCACCGCTACGGGCGGAAACAGTTATCACTGGTCCACAGGTGCTACTTCCGCATCAATTCAGGTAACAGTAGGACAATTGTACACGGTACAAGTTGCCAATCAATACGGATGCACCGCTACGGCTTCTAAATTTTTGACAGTGAATAATTTGCCAGTAGTTTCGATTGTCGGACAAAACTTCGTTTGCGAAGGAGGAAGCACCACGTTGAATGCCACGGGAATCGGGATAGTTTCATACGTGTGGAATAATATGGGCATAGGTCAGTCTTATACGGTGTATAATCCGGGGGTATATACAGTGGTGGCTACATCAGCAGCCAATTGTACGGCTTCCGCATCAGTGTCGGTGTCGCAAAAACCGAGCCCAGTGTTGACGGTTAGCGGTGACTTGTCGTTTTGTGACGGTTTGTCCACGCAGCTTACGGCTGCCGGGGGACAAAGCTATGTGTGGAGAAACTCATACGGGACACAAATTTCCAATATGGCCAGCGTAACCTTGACCGATGGAGGCAGCTATGTGGTAATGACTACGGACAGCAATGGTTGCGCGGCTTCCAAACAGCTGATGGTAACCAAAAAGAACAATCCTTATGTGTCAATCCAGCCTTCGGCTAATGAGGTGTGCGCTGGCACACCTGTGACTTTGTCATCCGCCTTGTACACGGGCTATAGCTATTTGTGGAATACAGGCTCACATGAACGCCAGGTAACGGTGACCTCAGGAGGTGTTTATACCTTGCAAGTGACTGCCAATGGTTGTACCGCTGTTGATTCGTTAGAGGTGGTTATGTATGCTCTTCCTGACATTTATTTCATGGGCGATCTCGCCATTTGCAAGGGCCAGTCGGGCACTATTTATGCAGAATCTCCCAACGCGGTTTCCTATCAATGGAATACTGGTGCCCAAACCAGCTATATCAATGTCTCTCCCCAGTCCACCACTTCTTATACCGTAACGGTTCAGGATATTCATGGCTGTGTGAATCAAGATTTTATAAGTGTGTTGGTGGAAGATTATCCGGAGCCTTCCATAACGGGTCCCGATGGTTTATGCCGGGGCGAATCCGTTGAATTGCAAGCCATGGGAGGCGTGAGTTATGTATGGAATGACGGAGCGAGAGGTGATATGCGCTATGTTACCGAGGCGGGTACTTATTCGGTGGTGGTTTCCACCTTCGCCGGATGTTCCGCAACAGCGCAAAAGACCTTGGTCTATTACGAGGCTCCCGAAATAACTATCAGCGGTGGTCCATTGCTTTGTATGGGCGACACGCTTTTGCTGGCAGGCCACGGCGGTGTCAGTTACCTGTGGTCCAACCAGTCTGTCGACTCGTGTATCGCAGTGACGGAAGCGGGTACGTATATGGTTCAGGGATGGAACACCGAAGGTTGCTCGTCTATAGACACGGTGACCATCACAGCGGTGTCGAAACCCGAAGTGCAAATTGTGGGTAATCACACTGCATGCGCGGGAGGGTTGAACATGCTTACCGCCCAGTCAGCCACGGCCGTCAGCTATTTGTGGAACACTGGCGCCACATCCACTCAGATCCGCGCCAATGAAACTGGAATTTTCACCGTGACGGTTAGCGACAGCAATTCTTGCAAAGCTTCCGATTCGTTCGCTTTTGAACTGATGCCGATTCCCGAATGTACCATTATGGGTCCTGACCGTATTTGTGTGGGTGAGACAGCCACACTTTCCGCTTCAAACCCCAATTATCATTACTTCTGGTCCACTGGATCAACCAGTTCTTCTATAACAGTGTTTCCTACTGTCACCACCAATTATACTTTGGTGGTTCTGGGTGATAATGGCTGTACGGCTAATATCAGCAAACAGCTTGAAGTAAGGAACTATCTGCCCATTACGATCAGTGGGGATGACAGTTTCTGTGAGGAAGACTCCGTGCTTTTGGTAGCGCATGGCGACGGCGGCTTTGTCTGGTCGAATGGCCAAGTCGGCGATAGTATTTTCGTTTATGAAGGTGGTGATTATACGGTGTATTCCTTGGACTCCACAACCTGTTTGTTGTCATCATCCAAGCATATAGATCGATATGACTTGCCCGAAGTATATATCGATGGCTCTCCTCATCTTTGTGTGGGGAATACGGCCCCCCTCAGGGCAGTGACCGATATGCCCGTCAGCTATTTGTGGTCAACAGGGTCCACCGACAGCGTTATCTATATTTCTTCTACCAATGTATATGGTGTGACGGTGACTAGCGCCCATGGATGCAGCAACAACTCCACCAAGATGGTGTCGGTACATTCGGCGCCAAGCGTGAACATTGTGGGCCCCGGCACAGCGTGCTATGGCGCGGATGTGGAACTCTTGGCAGTGGGCTCTGCCAACCATTTTCTGTGGTCGTCGGGTGACACGACTGCCAGTACTGTTGTAAATCCGATGTTTTCAACCACATACAGTGTTGTGGGGTATAATGATTATGGATGTACGGCTACAGCAGGGTGGTATATTAGTGTGCTGCCCGTGCCTATGGTTTCCATTACAGGCGACACCTTGCTCTGTGAGGGTGATACCTCGGTGCTTACATGCTCCACCGCCAATGCGTATCTGTGGTCCACAGGAGAGACAAGCAAGAGTATTCGTGTAGGAGAATCAGGGGTTTACACGGTGGTGGTCACCAACACGATGGGCTGTACCAACAGCGCTTCCCTGAATGTGCATGTGGATTCCTATCCCGATATTTTGATTACAGGAGATACCATCCTGTGTCAGGGTCAGCAGAGTATGCTTTTCGCATACGGAGGAGCCTCGTATTTGTGGGATGATGGTACTACCACTTCTTACAGAGTGATTGCTCCCTATGCGGATACAAGCTATACCGTAATTGTATCCAATGGTTTATGTGCATCAACGGCTACGCAGAATATTCATGTCAATGAGCGTCCTGTCGCTCATATTGAAGCTCCCGATGGTATTTGCGAAGGGGGAACTGTCAGCCTGGTAGCCCAGGGTGGTTTGGTGTATTTTTGGAGTACCGGACAGACTGCAGCCATGATTGATGTGTCCACGGTGGGAACCTATCAGTTGGTGGCATACAACCAGTATGGCTGTACCGACACCACCTCGCACACCTTGATTCAGTATTCCAATCCCCAGGTTTCCATTGAGGGGGCAGAGGCTATCTGTGAGGGTTCACAGGCCCAACTCTCGGCGTTGGGTGACGGCGCTTTCTTGTGGAGTACTGGCGATACTAATGCCAACATTAGCATCCATCAAGTGGGGTATTATCAGGTGTTACTGACGGATCATCATTCCTGCACGGCAACGGCTTCCCGTTATGTGTCCGCTTTGGCTGTGCCCAATATCACCATTTTCGGTCCAACGGATATCTGCGGTGTGGAAACGGTTAACCTGAGTGTGGCATGTACCAACACGTCGTCGTATCAGTGGAATACGGGTGCCACAAGCTCGTCAATAGAGGTTACGCCTTCCGAAACTACAACGTATTCTGTTGCTGCGGTTTCCCCGGACAATTGCACAGCGGTTCAGACCTATACGGTGGGTGTCCATCCAGAGTATGATTACGAGTATGAGGCTACCATCTGCCAGGGAAATTCTTATACGGGACAGGGTTTTGTGATTCCGGTGCAAACCGAAGGCGGTGAGTTTACTTTTACCGATAGCTACACAACCGAATATGGTTGCGACAGTGTGAGAACCTTGCATCTCACCGTTACCCCAATTCCGGTAATTGCCTCATCGGTTTCCGGCAGCAGCAATATCTTCTCTCCCGGCAATTATGTCTATATGATTGAGCCGGTTGAAGGCGCTAACTCGTATGAGTGGATTTTGACGAACCCGAACTGGACACTCAGTTATAACCAGAACATTGCCCAGGTTACAATTCCAGTTCCTGGCAGCGCCACCTTGTCGGTATATGCCATGAATGCTTGTGGTCAGTCGCAACCCGCGTCTATTCAGATTTCTTATTCCACAGGCATCAATGATGTGGATGGTTATAGTGTGGCTGTTTATCCAAATCCTACCAACGGTATGGTTAGTGTGCAACTGACCATGAACAATGAGCAGTTGTTCGGAGGGGATATCCAGTTGCTGGATATGTACGGCAAATTGCTGAACAGATGGGAAATGAATGGCAACGGTATGCAGCTTGACTTGTCCTCCTATGCGGCGGGTGTGTATATGCTGAAACTGCACAACAACCAGAACTCCAACGAAAGCGTGGTGAAACTGGTGAAACGGTAATCAGTGCACGTCACCCAACAATAATCTCCTAATTTAAGAAAAAAACGCTAATAGGCGTGCATCCCACCGAAGAGGTTTATGCCAAGGTAAGTCATGATGAGCAGGCCGAAAGCTATAAGGATGATTAGGTGATAGAGCCACGGGCGGCGGTCGGCGGCGGGGATGACTCCCGGCAGGGCGGCGCAATAGCCTATAAGGGTGATGAGTGCCCAAGTCTCTTTAGGATCCCAACTCCAGTATTGCCCCCAGCTGATGTTGGCCCATGCAGAGCCTATGATGATGCCTGCGGTCAGCAACACTACTCCGATAATGCAGAATACCCGGCTGGTATTTGTGATATTTTGGACGAGTTCTTGTTTTCTTTTCAGAATGATGAGGAAAATACTGACGACCGCCAAGATAAAGGTGAATGTCAGCATACTATAGGCGGTCATCAGAATTGAAACATGGATGGTGAGCCAGGGGGAGATCAAAACCGGCATGAGGGGGGAGAAACTACGGCCTCCCATCAACGATGCCGCTAAGGTGACAAAAGCGGCGGCTGTCAAGGATGAAAAACTGATAATCAGTTTTTTGCGTCCGAAAATAGCGGCCACCAACAGTGTGATGGCGGCCAGCGACAGCATGGTGTCGAAGGTGTCGCTGAAAGGGCCATGCCCCGACAGGTAGCAACGCAGTACAATGTCCGCCAAAGTGAGGACAAGCACCAGCCATACGAAGATTAAGGCAATTCTTTGGGGCCAGCATGTTTTGGAAGCCGTAATCAGCAGAATGAACATTATCAGTACGAGGATGATTTCGGCCAAGAAGATTTTTCTTTCTGTATTTAATTGATTATAAATGATTTCTATGCGGTCTTTGCTGCGATTGATGCTGCCGGAAGTGCAGCGCTTTTCCTGGAAGGTGGCTATTGAGTTGATAATCTCTATGTTTTGCTGATGCTGCTTTTCCCGGATAGATTGCCGCAGCCAGTCCAGAATATGTGCAATGAAGAGGGTGTCCTCGTTTTGTGCCTTGCTTAAATCATCCTCCGGACTCAGCCATAAGTTTTGTTGGGGAAATATTTTGAAAGAAGGTTGAGGCTTGTTAGGCCATTTTTCGGGGAACAGATAGATTGCTGTAACCAGCTGAACAGGAGAGTATTCTGTAGGCATGGTGCCTTTGGGGAATGCGGCCTTGCAGTAGTCGCGGGCATAGCTGTCGAAGGGTGCGATGCGGCCACGGTAATACACCGACAGCCTGCCGAAAGCCTCCGCCTCTGCAGTTGACAGTTGACAGTTGACAGTTGACAGTTGATTATCTGAATTCTGAATCCTGTCCCCTGTATCCTGCCCCCTGTAACCTGAAACGGGTAGGGCAGAGGCGGTGAAGGGGAGCAGAAGCACGCTGGCAACGGAGAGTGTGCGCAACAGACGGCGGAAGGCTCCGTTGGGTCGCAGCAACAGCCATATCATTGATAGCAAGAGCAGGACAAAGCCGGCGTAAACCAGCGAGGTTCCCCATGGGTCGTAACGGACAAGCAAAACGCTGCCGTCCAAGTCGCTGTCATAATCCTCCTGGAAAACCCGATAATGCCTGTATTTCAGGATTTTGTTCATCGAGATGCGAGCTTTGGTCTCTTGCCCACCGTCGGTGACAGTGACATAACTGATGTAATCCTTGATGGTATGGGTGCCTTCGTAGTAGTCCACATCGAATTCATCCAAGCGAATGCGGAAAGGTAATTCTGTGCTGGCGGAGCCCTCCGTGTTATTGGCATGTTGGCTGGTGAAGTTAGCGACGGTGTCCCGGAAGTCCTCGTAAACGGAAGAGTTTTCTGCGGTATTGGTTTCTCCTTCGCGCAAGTGCACGTGCACGCTGTGGGCGGTGAACCAGGTGCACAGCCCTCCTGCCACAATCAGCAAAATGGCGGCAAACAATGGAAGCAAGTTTTTATTATATGATATCTTCATTTTGAAATTTTTGAAACCACAAAAATAAAAAAAATAGTTTGACATAGATGTCCATACGGCGAAGAATTTATTTTTCACATGAGAGAGTGTTGTATTCTGAATTTTGTGTTTTTGCAAAAAAATATGTAAACACATTATTGTGTGGATGCGCCGCATGCGTCCGCCGGGAAAAATTATTTATACGTAATATATAATATTCCGAGAAATTTGTGTAAATTTGCACCTTCTAAGAATCGAAGTTAATAATCTTGAATACTAACAGTAAAGTAATTGAAAATGAGTAAAGTAAAGTACGTTTACACCTTTGGCTGAAAGACTGCTGAGGGCAAAGCCGACATGAAAAATTTGTTGGGTGGCAAGGGTGCTAACCTCGCCGAGATGTGTTTATTGGGATTGCCTGTTCCCGCAGGTCTGACTATCACCACCGAATGCTGCACCGCCTATTACGGCAACAACTGCCAGCTTCCTGAGGGTTTGATGGACGAAGTTTGGGCAGGTATGGCTCAGATGGAAAAGATTATGGGAATGAAATATGATGACCCCGAAAATCCTCTCTTGGTTTCCTGTCGTTCTGGTGCCCGCAGCTCTATGCCCGGCATGATGGATACCGTACTGAATATCGGTTTGAGCTCCAAAACGCTCCCCGGCCTGATCAAGAAAACCAACAATCCCCGCTTCGTGTATGACTCTTATCGTCGTCTGATCATGATGTATGCCGACGTGGTGATGAAAAAGGCTGAAGGTATTGAACCCGCTGACGGCAAAGGCATACGCAAACAGCTGGATGACATGCTGGATCAGTTCAAAGAAAGCAAAGGCTACAAGAGTGATACTGAAATCACCGCTGACGAGTTGCTGCAGTTAGCCAACGCTTTCAAGGCTAAAATCAAAGAAGTGCTCGGCACTGAATTCCCGGATGACGCCAAGGCTCAGCTGGAAGGCGGTATCAAGGCCGTGTTCAAGAGCTGGAATGGTAAGAAAGCTATCTCTTACCGTCGCATCGAAGGTATTCCCGATGACTGGGGCACCGCTGTGAACGTGCAGACTATGGTGTTCGGTAACATGGGCGACACCTCCGCTACTGGTGTGGCTTTCACCCGTAACCCCGCTACCGGTGACAACCAATTCTATGGCGAATGGCTGATCAACGCCCAGGGCGAGGACGTTGTGGCCGGTATCCGTACCCCCAACCCCTTGAACGATGACACCAAGAACGAGCAGAACAAGCACATGCATTCCATGCAGGAGCTGATGCCCGAAACCTATAAGGAACTTTGCAATGTACGCGAAATCTTGGAAAAGAACTATCACGACATGCTCGATATCGAGTTCACCATTCAGGATGGCAAGCTGTATATGCTGCAGTGCCGCGTGGGCAAACGTACTGGTGTGGCCGCTTTGACCATGGCTCTTGATATGATGCGCGAAGGTCTGATTGACGAGAAGGAAGTGGTGATGCGCCTCTCTCCCGCCCAGTTGGACGAACTGCTGCACCCGATTCTGGATGCCGCTGACGAGAAGAAACACGAAGTGATTGCCAAAGGTCTGCCCGCAGGTCCTGGTGGCGCCGTGGGTATTATCGCCCTCGACAGCGAAAAGGCCAAAGAATATGCCGCTAAGAAGATTAAAAATATCCTTGTTCGTGAGGAAACCAATCCCGAAGATGTGGAAGGTATGCGCGCCGCAACCGGTATCTTGACCGCTCGTGGCGGTATGACCTCTCACGCCGCATTGGTTGCCCGTGGTTGGGGTAAATGCTGCATTGTAGGTTGCGACGCTGTTCATATTGACATGAACGCCCGCACCGTGAACATCGCTGGCAAGACCTTCAAAGAAGGTGACCTGCTGAGCTTGAACGGCTCCAAAGGCTGGGTTTACGCTGAGGAAGTGAAGATGATCGACGCTACCGAGAACCCGTTGTTCCAGGAATTCATGAAGCTGGTGGACAAATACCGCACCATGGGTGTCCGCACCAACGCTGATAACCCCGATGACGCTCAGAACGCTGTAAACTTCGGTGCAGAAGGTATCGGTCTGTTCCGTATCGAGCACATGTTCTATGGCAAGAACAGCGAGAAACCGCTGGCCAAGCTGCGCAACATGATTCTGACCAACACCACCGAAGACCGTATTGCTGCTCTGAAGGAACTGGAACCCTATATCCGCGAAAGTGCAAAAGGTACCTTGAAGGTGCTGGATGGCAAACCGCTGACTTTCCGTTTGATGGATCCTCCATTGCATGAATTCGTTCCCAAGACCAACGAGAAAGCCAAAATCGAAGCTTTGGCCAAAGAACGTGGCATGAGTGAAGAGGAATTGGTGAAACGTATCGAGGCATTGCACGAAGTGAACCCGATGATGGGTCTCCGCGGTGTTCGTCTGGGTATCGTTTACCCCGAAATCACCGAAACCCAGTTCCGTGCTTTGTTCCAGGCTACCGCCGAATTGATGAAGGAAGGCCACGATCCCCGTTTGGAAATCATGGTTCCCCTTACCATCAATGTGAAGGAGCTGGAGCACCAGAAAGCTATCGCCAACCGCGTGAAAGCTGAAATCGAGGCTAAGTTCGGTGTTACCATCAACTATCTCTTCGGAACCATGATTGAGATTCCGAGAGCTACCCTCGTGGCTGACAAGATTGCCCAGGTGGCAGAATTCTTCTCCTTCGGTACCAACGACTTGACCCAGATGACCTTCGGCTTCAGCCGTGACGATGTGAACGCTATCGTTCATACATACATTGACGAGAAGATTATCCCCGCCGATCCGTTCAACACTTTGGATCAGGAAGGCGTTGGCCAGTTGGTGAAGTTAGGCGTGGAACGTGGTCGCAGCACCCGTGCTAACCTGAAGTGCGGTGTTTGCGGTGAGCACGGTGGTGACCCCGCTTCCGTAGAATTCTTCTACAAAGCCGGCATGACTTACGTGTCCTGCTCTCCATTCCGCGTGCCCGTAGCTCGTCTGGCTGCTGCTCAGGCTGCTATCAAGAATGCGTAAATTTTAATAAAACATATTCTGAAAGAAAAAGTGACCGTAACTGGTCACTTTTTTTATGCCTGCCGCTATCGTTGGCCTTTGTTTTCGCAAAACAAAATCAATCAAATTTTTACCTTTGATTTTTTTTAACATTAATTTGTTGAAAAATATTTGCATATCCAATTATTATTGTTATCTTTGCCGAATATAATTTTTGTTTTGAGAAAAAATTTATCTTATGAGAAAATATATACTTTTCGCATCGTTTTTGCTGATATGCCTAAGTATTCAAGCACAGACGACGGTGTTTGTATCTTCCACCGCCACCGATGACACTGGTGACGGTTCTACTTGGGAAACTGCGAAACGTTCTATTGGTTCCGCTTTAACAACGGTTGGAAACAATGGCACAGTGTTTGTCATGGCTGGTTACTATTCCATTTCAAGCGAATTGGTTATCCCAATGGGAGTCACGGTGATGGGAGGTTATAAGAAGTCGTCGGTGGGAACCGACACCTCGCAGCGCAGGCTTCCGGGCGTGAACAGCCACTGGTCCGATACCACATGGTGTACCATCATCAATGGTGCGGGCGACCACCGTATTGCTACGGTTGGGGGACTGCTGGATGGCTGTGTTGTGCGTAACGGTTATAGCAATACCATTGGCGGCGGACTGCTGATTGATGGAGGAACAGCGCAGTATTGTATCATCAAAGAGTGTGATGCCATCAATGATGATGACTATAATGCCGAGGGCGGTGGTGCCTATATCCGTAATAATGGTGTGTTGCAAAACAGCGTGGTTACAGAGTGTCGTGCTGACAATGGGGTGGGGGTGACCGGTGAGGATGGCGCTCTCATCAACAACACCATTACTCGTAATGCACCCATCGGCTGCGGCTCGGTGGTAGATTACGATGGCAACTACTATTCCACGGTGCTGATTGGTGAACAGTGCTGGATGCGCGAAAACTTACGCACCCGGCATTTTGCCAACGGTGTGGAAATTGTGAGAGGTTTGTCTAATAATAGGGATGTCCCCTATTACTATCATGACAACTGGACAGATGAAAATATAGCCAAAACGGGTCTGCTATACAATTGGAGTGCGGTGATGTATGGTGCGGAAAGCAGTAATGAGGTGCCAAGCGGTGTGCAGGGCGTTTGCCCGAATGGTTGGCACGTCCCGAGTTCCAGAGAATGGTCTCTGATGATTAACTATGTGGCAGGTATTCCCCGTTATTGGTGTAATAATAACTCCACCAGTTTGGGAAAGGCTTTGGCTACCAAAACGAGATGGAATGGCTATTATAGTTATGAGTGTTATTGTGGAAATTATCCTGCATACAATAATTTAACACGTTTTTCGGCTGTTCCGTCAGGATATTATAACAATGGCTTTGGAGATTATGGTGGACGCTCGTTGTTTTGGTCCACCACCTCGTATAATAGCAATAATGCTTGGTTTCAAAATGTGTATAACGATGGCAGAGTCCCTCAGGAATATACAGACAAGTACCATGGCTTTTCGGTCCGCTGCGTTCGTGATGCCATTCCGCAGGCTGCTGATTCGCAGACTATTCCTACGGTGACTACTGCAGACCCGACGAATGTGGCTACTACCACGGCGACAGGTGGAGGTAATGTGGTTAACGACGGTGGCGCTGATGTGACGACACGCGGTGTTTGCTGGAGTACTTCCAACACTCCCACTTTGACCGACAGTCATACTTCCGACGGAACAGGTACGGGAGAGTTTACCAGTGACATGACAGGATTGATTCCCGGTGTCACCTATTATGTGAGGGCATACGCCACCAACTCGTGGGGAACGGGTTATGGCGAATCAAAGACGTTCACTATGCAGATTCAGGCATGCCCAGGAGCGGCAACTCTTACAGATGTTGATGGCATCAGTTATGGTACGGTGCAGATTGGAAATCAGTGTTGGATGAAGGAGAACCTAAGAGTCAAGCATTATGCCGATGGTTCTGACCTGACTTATTTGCTGCCGAACAATACGCCAGCCACAGAGTCAACCTATGGTTTGTTGTACAACTGGAGTACAGTGATGCATGGGGCTAACACCTCAGGGTCCAATCCGTCATTTGTGCAGGGGATTTGTCCCACCGGTTGGCATGTGCCAAGTCAGGCTGAATGGGAGCAGCTGAAAAGCTACCTGAACGGACAGAATGTATATCGTTGTGATAACAACAATGATTACGTGGCCAAGTCTTTGGCATCCAAAACCGGATGGGCCAACTACAACAGTGGCTGTTGTGTGGGCTGGGAAATGAATAGCAATAACACGACAGGCTTCTCCGCAATGCCTGCAGGATGGGTGGAGACGAACGGAACAAATTACCGTGACTTTGGTTATGGTGCCAAGTTCTGGAGTGCCAGCAGTACTTTCAGAACACAAATTTGGCATTCTGATGCCAACTTTAATTTCAGTACTGAAAATAACAACAACTATTTCTCTGTACGTTGTGTGAAAGACTAATGTGTGGTTTACAAATAATAATTAATAGTTATAATGAATAGATTTGGGCGATTAATAACCATGTTGATATTGGCGGGTAGCTGTATGACGGGATGGGCTCAGAATATATATGTGTCCTCGGCAATGGCTGACGACAGCGGGGCGGGTACCTCATGGACGACAGCCAAGAAGACCATTGCGGCAGGTATTGCGGCAGCAGGGGCCAATGGTACGGTCTTTGTTAAAGCTGGCCAGTATCTCCTTTCGGAAGAATTTACAGTTCCGGCCGGAAAGATAGTGTTAGGTGGCTATGAGCCCTCTTCCACCGGTACCGACACTTCTCGCCGGCATTTGCCAGGAGCCAATCTCCACTGGTCGGATACCAGCTGGTGCTCTGTTGTGGTAGGGGCTGGCAATCATCGCATTGCTACAGTACGCGGTTTGTTGGACGGCTTAGTCCTGCGACTTGGTTTCTCTACTACCAATGGGGGAGGGGTGCTGATAGATGGTGCTAACGCTGTAGTGCGCTACTGTGTCATCAAGGAGTGCGATGCGTTGAGTGAAAATGAAATTCCATCGCAAGGTGGTGGCGCATACGTCATGAATAACGGCACACTGCTCAACTGTGTGGTCACCGAATGCCGTGCCTCCAAAGGGGCTGGCGTAGCTGGTGGCAACGGAAGGCTTATCAGCAACACGATTACTCGTAATACGCCCATTGACTGTGGGGTGGTGACCGATGTTGACGGTAACCGCTATAATACTGTGGTGTTGGGCGAACAGTGCTGGATGCGCGAGAATCTGCGCACCACCCGTTTCTCCGACGGAACGGAAATTCCTGCTGGTACCGGTTCTTCAGCGAATCAGCCTTACAGGTATGACGGATATGCCTCTCCGCTAACTCCCGAGTTGTTTGTCAGACATGGATATATGTACAATTGGACAGCGGTAATGCATGGATCTCCAGGTAGCTCCACCAATCCTTCGGGGGTTCAGGGAATCTGTCCCACTGGTTGGCACGTGCCTTCCAAGTCCGAATGGGAACAACTGTGCAATTACGTGCGTAGCGTGTCCCGTTTCTGGTGTAATAACAATAGCAATTATATAGTTAAAGCGTTGTCTTCCAATGTGGGATGGAGCGGTACTTCCTATAATTGCCGTCCGGGTAATAATCCCTCAACGAATAATGCCACACGTTTCTCAGCTATACCTACAGGTTATTATAATAGTAATAACAACTTTTATGATTTTGGCAGCAGGTCAGAGTATTGGACAACTACAGTTTATAATAGCAGTAATGCTTACAGACAAACTTTTAATTCCGAATCGGATTGTGGGACTGCCAGTGCTGCTTATTCTTATGGCTATACTGTGCGCTGTGTGAAGGATGAATGATAATGCGTTATTGTGTGAATGAGATAATAAATATAATGAATAAGTAAATATGAAACGGTTTTTATTGATAATAATGTTGCTGGGGAGCTTGGTGGGAGTAGGCTGGGCACAGGTGTTTGTGTCATCAGCCGGCAATGATGCGTCAGATGGCTCGTCATGGGAAACTGCAAAGAGGTCCATCTCCGCAGGAATTGCTGCGTCAGGTGGTACAGGCACTGTTTTTGTGAAGGCGGGTGATTACCGCACCGATGCCGAGTTACAAATCGCTTCAGGGGTTGTTGTGATGGGCGGCTTTGTGCAGTCTTCTACTGGTACTGACACCTCTCATCGTAGAAGACCAGGTGTAAACAGTCACTGGGCCGACACTACTTGGTGTTCCGTTGTGTCGGGAGCGGGCAATCACCGTATTGCCACGGTAAACGGGCTGTTGGATGGCTTTGTGCTGCGCAATGGTTACAGCCCTACCTATGGTGGTGGACTGCTGATAGATGGTGGTATCGCGCAATATTGTATCATCAAGGAATGTGATGCCATCAATGACGATGACTATGACGCCAGAGGCGGTGGCGCTCATATCCGCAATAACGGAATTCTTCGGAACAGTGTAGTTACCGAATGCAGGGGCGACAACGGGGTGGGCGTGTCCGGGGAGAACGGCGATCTCATCAACAACACCATCACCCGCAATTCGCCCATAAGCTGCGGCTTTGTGATGGATTACGACGGCAACTATTATACCACTGTGCAGATTGGCAATCAGTGTTGGATGCGCGAGAACCTGCGCACTACACATTTCGCCAACGGAATGCCTATCACAAGATCTTTAACCAATAGTAATGAAGCTCCTTATTATTATCATGATAACTGGACTGATGAGTTGATTGCTGAATTGGGCTTGCTATATAATTGGAATGCAGTGATGCACGGCGAGGCCAGCAGCAATGCCGTTCCCAGCGGGGTGCAGGGCATCTGTCCCAACGGTTGGCATGTACCCAGCTACTCCGAATGGAATGAAATGATTAATTATGTGAACGATATCCCCCGGTACCGTTGTAACAATGGTAATAATCAAATATCCAAAGCATTAGCCACTAAAACAAGATGGAACGGATACTATGACTATCCGTGCTATGTGGGTAATTTTGTGGACCGTAATAATCTTACACGTTTTTCCGCTCCGCCAGCAGGAGAGTATGGTAGCAATCGGGTACAATCCTTTGGAGCACATGCAGTCTATTGGACAACAACATTTTACAATAATGACCGTTCTTATTGGGCTAGTATTAGAAATGGAGGTCAAGTGGAATTAGGGGATCAGTATAAGTCTCAAGGTTTTTCCGTACGTTGTATCCGTGATGAAGACCAGGAAGCTTCCAACCTGCAGACTATTCCTACGGTGACTACCGCAGAGGTGATGAATATAGCCGCCACCACTGCTACTTGTGGAGGTAATGTGGTGACTGATGGTGGCGCCAGTGTGACGGCACGTGGGGTGTGCTGGAGCACCTCGCCTAATCCCACGGTAAGCGGAAGCCATACTTCCGATGGTGCTGGAGTGGGTGAGTTCACCAGTGCTATGACAGGGTTGACTCCTGGCTTGACCTATTATGTGAGAGCCTATGCCACCAACTCATGGGGAACGGCATACGGCGAGTCGCGTATCTTCACCATGCAGCATCAGTCTTGCCCGGGAGCCGCCACCCTTACGGATGTTGATGGTAACGTTTATAATACGGTGCAGATTGGCAGTCAGTGCTGGATGAAGGAGAACCTGCGAGTGAAGCATTATGCTGATAACGGCACCGAAGTAGAGTTTTTGTATCCTAACAACAACTCATCCACCGAGTTGACATACGGCTTGCTATATACCTGGGATGTGATGATGCATGGGGCTAACTCTTCCGCCACCAACCCGTCGTATGTGCAAGGTATTTGCCCCAATGGTTGGCATGTGCCCAGTAGGGCGGAGTGGGAGCAACTGAACTCTTACCTCTCAAGTCAGAGTATATATCGCTGCAACAATAATGCCGACTGTATCGCCAAATCAATGGCATCCAAAACCGAGTGGGCCAACAATGGAGGCACTTGTAATGTGGGTTGGGAAATGAATACCAACAACACTTCAGGCTTTTCCGCTATGCCTACTGGTTATGTGAATCCCGATGGTAATTACTACAACTTTGGATATTGTATAGACTGGTGGGCCTCTACGATAAGTTGGGGTGACTATCCTATTCAATTTTACATTTACTATGATAGATGCAATTTGACTGTGGGTGATTGCCATAAGAACCATCGTCTTGCGGTGCGTTGTGTGAAAGATTAATGTGCTAATGAATAAATGAACGAGTAAATATGAAACGAGTTATACTGATATTAATGTTGCTGGGATGCTTGTTGGAAGTCGGGTGGACACAGAATATGGTTTTTGTGTCGTCGATGGCTGGCAATGATGACGGTAACGGCTTGTCATGGGAAACTGCCAAACAGACTCTTCCTGCTGCTTTGGCGGTGGTGGGTGATGCTGGCATGATACTGATGAAGGCAGGTGATTATTTCCTGACGGAAGAGGTAATCATCCCCGCTCATGTGACGGTCAGAGGCGGCTTTCAGCGCGAGCTTACGGGTACCGATACAACCCTGTATCGCCGCCCGGGAGTGAACAGCAATTGGACCGATGTCACCTATTGCACCGTCCTTAATGGTAATGGCACGCAGCGCATTGCAACGGTAAGAGGACGAATAGAGTCGTGTGTGGTACGTAACGGTTTCTCCTCCACCCGTGGCGGTGGTTTGCTTCTAGATGGTGGTACTGCTATATACTGTGTCATCAAAGAGTGTGACGCAATTGACGACGAGGATGAGCAGGCGAGGGGCGGCGGTGTGTATGTGTATAACAACGGCCAGTTGCTCAACAGTGTGGTGACCCTTAATCGTGCCGACGATGGTCCGGGGGTGGCAGGTAATCATGGGGTGCTCATCAATAATACCATTACCAACAACCGGCCGATAAGTTGTGGACATGTGATGGACTATGACGGTAATGTATATAGAACCGTCGTAATCGGCTACCAGTGCTGGATGCGTGATAATCTTCGTACACTGCATTATAGTGATGGGGTTGAGATTCCATTGGGAACAGAGGTCTCCACGACAGATGCCTATTATTACGATGGCAATATGTTGCAACATGGGGCAAGGGCCTTTCAGTATGGCGGTTACTTGTATAACTGGGCTGCCGTAAAGGAAAAAGTGAACTTGATTCCTTTTGATGAGGGTGCGTCTTCATATTCGATGGCTTATCAGGGAAATGACACAATTACCACTTCTGGCGCAATGATTTATGACCACGGTGGACCAGAAGGTGGTTATGGGAATAGCTGTAATTCCACGATGGTACTTTTACCGGCTGTACAGGGGCAGAAACTGACGCTGACTGGTTCTTTTTGGACAGAAGGGTGTTGTGATCATTTATATGTCTATGATGGTATTGGAACGAATAACCAAATAGGAGATTTCGCCGGTTCGGGAGAAATTGAATTGGCTTCCCATTCAGGGCCAATAACACTACGTTTTACATCGGATGGAAGTGTTCAGGGGCAGGGTTATGCCTTAAGAGTCGGTGTCGTTGCTGGCGTTGTTGGTGTTTGTCCTGACGGCTGGCATGTCCCTACACAGGCGGAATGGGAACAGATGCTCAACTATATACGTACTGTTCCTAATTATTGGTGTGATAATAATAGTAATAATATAGGAAAGTCATTGACATCTAAGGATTTATGGACTGTTCCGTGGCAATCATGTACCCCTGGAAATAATCCGATGGCTAACAATAAGACCTATTTCAGTGCTTATCCTATGGGGTATTACAGAAATTCATATGGTGATTATGGGACAAGGGCATGGTTCTGGACATCTACACAAACTGCCAGTGACCGTGCGGTGAGATATGGTATGGGTTATGATTGGGGCGGGTTGGATGCTTATGGAGAATTAAAGGATCATGGTTTTTCGGTTCGCTGTGTGAAAGACGAGAACGAATGATAATAGACAACTGATAAATTGGAAAAGAATAATAAAATAAGTTGACATACAATGAAAAGACAAGTTTCACTTTTTACGGTTTTATGTTTTAGTGTGATGTGCGCATGGGCACAGACCAATGTTTTTGTTTCTGCTGACAGACCTGACGATAGTGGTAACGGCATGACGTGGGAAACGGCCAAGAAGACATTGGCGGCGGCTGTTGAAATGAGTGGAGACAATATTCATATCCATGTTAAAGTGGGTGAATATGAGATTCCTAATGAGTTGACCATAAGAAACGGTGTGACTGTTACCGGTGGCTACGAGACCGGCAGTACGGGGTCGGATGTGAACCGTCGGTTATACCCCGGCTATAACAGCAACTGGAGCAATCCCAGCTTGTGTACCATCTTGAGTGGCTCATTCACCAGCCGTATTGCCACGGTCAACAGCGGTGGTAAGATAGAGGGCTGCGTGATTCGCTATGGACGTACTGAAGAGAATGGTGGAGGGGTGCTCATCAATGGCGGCACGGTTTCGCATTGTGTGATTACAGACTGTATGGCATATAACAACAATGAAACTACCCAGTCGAAGGGCGGTGGTGCCTATCTGCAGAATGGCGGTTACCTGTTGAACAGTGTGCTTTGCTACAACCGTGCAGACAACGGTTTCGGAATGGCCGGTACCAATGGCACAGTAACCAACAACACCATCACCCAGAACTATGGTACCCATTGTGGCCCGGTGGTGGATGCCGATGGTCACCAGTACAAGACGGTGATGATTGGAGATCAGTGCTGGATGCGCGAGAATTTGAGGGTGACTACCTACGCCAACGGAACTGCTCTCACAACCGGAAACTATCAGTCCACCACAACGGCTATGTATTACAATCCCGGAAACTCTGATGTGGAAACTCAGCAATTGGGCCTTTTGTACAACCGTTTGGCGGCATTGGGTGACCATGAAAACCATCCTGGCAATCCGTCTGAATGCCAGGGTATATGCCCCAATGGTTGGCATGTGCCCTCGAATGATGAATATGAACAGATGCTGTCTTTCCTTCAGCATGATCCTATAAATTATTGCGGAAACAATATCACTTATCTGGCAAAAACATTGGCTTCTCAGGAATTGTGGGCTAGTCATGGCAATACATGTTGCGTGGGCAACGATTTGTCTGCTAATAATTTGAGCTTGTTTTCAGCACAGCCGGCAGGACAATATACAAGCGGCTCATGCAGAGATATTCCTTATCTGGCGATTTTTTGGACCAGTACGGTAAGACCTGGTGACGCCAATTACCATCAGGTTCGCAGAATGTATTATGCTCATGCAGTCATGGACAACGGTGACGGTGGTGGAGACGGTTATATGGACAGGGGATATTCGGTGCGTTGCGTGAAAAATAACGATTAATCTCTACCTCTATCGAATGAAAAAACGCTTGTTGTTGTACTTGTTCTTGCTGTTCGCTTTCCTGAACGGAAGGGCGCAGTCGGGTCACGCCTTCTATCAGGAGGAAGGTGGCTCGTTGAGCGTGCACAACAATATCATTGTCAACAATCTATCTTCTGATGCCAATGTGGATTTTTCGATTCACAACAATTTGGTGGGTAACTATCCTGATTTGTTTGTGGACAATCACTCGGATTTTCGCCAGCAGAGCCGCATTTATACCTACAATCTTGGAGATAACACTTATGTCAGCTGGCTGTACGATTTACTGGGAGAACCCCGTATAGGCAACGACACGGTAGAGATTGGCGCTTTCGAATTTCCGGTTTTATTGTTCTATCCTGTGTTTCAGTTGGACAACCATGAGATGATCTTCTGCAACAATATCATCATCAATAATTATGCTGAAACCAACATTAATGTGAGTATTCCATCTACCAACTATGTCACCAACTCCACGGAGGTGTTTGAAAACGACCATTCTCATTTTCTGCCGAGGGAGAGTAGTGCGACGGTAAATGCCGGTAGTAACAGCTGTGCTGACGACAGTCTTGACCTTAACGGCCAGGAACGTGTTTCGAGCTATGTGGTAGATATGGGCGCCTTTGAGCTTTTCAAATCCACCGACCGTTTCCCGGTGTTACAGGAAGAGGGGGGCAATCTTGCGTTCTGCAACAATATCATCATCAACAACCATTTGGACACCAACGTGAATGTGAGTGTCAACAACACCAACTATGTTGTCAACGGTCCGGGAGTGTTCACCAACGATTACGGCCATTTTGTACCTAACGACAGCAGTGTCACCTTGAATGCGGGTAACAACAGCTGTGTGTCTTCCTATACTGAGGATATGGCTGGTGAGGTACGTATTATCAATGCGACGGTGGATTTGGGTGCTTACGAGAAACCCGATAAAGTTGATTTTTATCCGGTATTCCAAGAAGAGGATGGTCATCTTGCATTCTGCAACAATATTATCATCAACAACTTTTTGGACACCAATGTAAATGTAAGCTTGTCCAATAACAACTACGTTACCAACTCGTCAGAGGTATTTGAGCATGACCGCAACCTGTTCAGACTCCGGGCGAATAGTATGGCCATTGACGCTGGTCAAAACAGTTGTGCCACCTTTACGAAAGACGCTTCTGGCGGACAGCGTGTCTATGGAACGGCGGTGGATATGGGAGCCTACGAGTATTTCGGCTTCCCCGATCAGTATGCCGCCTATCAGGACGGGGAAAGCGGACTGAATTTCTGCAACAATATCATTATCAACAACTACATCGACACCAATGTCAACCGGACTTTGTCGAGTAACAACTATGTGACAGATGGTTCGGGCATCTTCGTGCAGGAATACATTATGTTCATGCTCCAGGAGGGTTGTGCAGCGGTGGATGCGGGCGACAATTTGTGTCCAACATTCACATTGGACGGCAGAGGAAGCGGACGTGTCTTCAATGGTGTGGTAGATTTGGGTGCTTTTGAGTTGTACATATTCCCTAAGACCTATCCCATTTATCAGGATGAATTGGGTCCTATGCAGTTCTGCAATAACATCATTATCCACAATCATGCCGATTCTGTCGCCAACCGTGACATACCTCCATTTAACTTTACGCAGGATTCGGACGTCGTGTTTACCGACGACTACAGCGATTTTACCCCCACCTTGTATTCGGCGGTGGTCAATGTGGGTAGCAATACCTGCAGCCCGTGGGAGAAAGACATCAGGGGAGTTGGCCGTATCCTGAATGATGTTGTGGATTTGGGTGCCTTCGAGGTGTATTTGGACATGAGTCAGGCCATTGTATATCAGGACACAGATTATCATTTGATACTTTGCAACAATGTGATTATTCTGAACTCTGACAGGACTGTCAACACCAATGTTCAGAATGTCCCCGCCAGCAATATTGTTAGCGACGATATAGAGGTGTTCCTTGACCCGCGTTTCGACTTCCGTCCCATGAGAACATCAGAAGCAGTGGATGCTGGTGACAATAGCTGCAACGGCCTGCCTACTGACTTGGATACGGTAACCCGTATATCAGGTAGTGCCATTGATATCGGTGCGTTTGAAATAGTGATAGAGATTGATACCAACATGGCTGGCGGCGGTGGCGGCTCCGGTGGCGGTGGAGGAGGAGCAGGCGGTGGTGGCTACATGGTGCCCGACTACAACGCCATTGTCTATGAAGATCCCTACTCAAGCTTGTATTTGTGCAACAATATTGTCATCAACAACAATTTTGCACCCAATGTGAATATGTACTGCGACACCACTAACCTGGTGGACGACACCATCAATGTGTTCAGAAATGCGGCTGCTGATTTCCGACTGATACGTCAGTCAGCAGCGGTCAACAGGGGTAACAATGACTGCAATGATTTGCTCTTTGATATCGACCGGCGCCAGCGTATCGCTATGGACACCATTGATATCGGTGCCTATGAGTACATTCCCGAAGAGGATGTTGTGGCGGTGTTCCAGGAATTCGGTTACCAGTTGAATGTGTGCAACAACATTATTATCAATAACAACGAGGCCTTTAGTGTTAACGACTTGAGCACCCCCTCTAATAATATTCTGATAGACAATGACCGTATTTTCAGAAACAACTTCCACGATTACTCTCCGCTGCAGGGTAGTATTGCGGTGAACCGTGGTGAAAATAGCTGTCTGTCTCTGTCAAAGGATGTGGCCGACCATGCGCGTGTATTCCAGGATACCATAGACATCGGTGCTTACGAGCAGACATTGGACACATTGTACTTCGCGGTGATTCAGGTTGGAGACGGGCATCTGAATCTGTGCAATAATATCATTATCAACAATGCGGGAGCCGATAATGTCAGTGAGGAGTTCAATCCGTTGCCCGACAACAACATTGTGGAGAACACCAACGACTTGTTCAAAAATAATGTGTATGATTATTCACCCCGAGCCAACTCCATTGCCATCAACCAGGGTGAGAACAGCTGCTTGGATTTGCTAAAAGATTTGAATGACGATCCCCGTGTTTCAGAGGAAATCATAGATATTGGTGCCTATGAGCCCTTCAAGGAAGATGATACGCTGTGTTACGTGGTACATGGTCGAGTGGGTTCGAATTTGATCATGTGCAATAATATCATCATCAACAACTCTATCGCCGTCAATGCTCAAGAAGAAGAGCGTCTGAACCATAATATTATCAGGAACTCCAATCAAATATTCAAGGATAACATTTTCAATTTTGAACCCCGTGTGGGATCATTGGCTATCAATGGAGGTTCTAACGACTGTCTTGAGCTTGTGCGGGACATGAACGGAGGTGTCCGTGTTATGCAGGATACCATCGATGTGGGTGCCTATGAGCCGGCAGAGGTGCTGGATACCGCCGTTTTTGTGGTGTTTCAGAAAGAAGGTTATAAATTACAGCTGTGCAACAATATTATTATCAACAATTCCATAGCAGTCAATGCACCCGAAGATGCCCAGCTGAATCACAATATAGTAAGAAACAGCAATCATGTTTTCAGGGACAATGTCTTCAATTTCAAACCTCGTGAAGGGTCTTTGGCTATCAACGGAGGTTATAACGGCTGCCTTGATTTGACTTCGGATCTTAGCAGTGGTGAGCGTGTTGTGCAGGATACCATTGATGTGGGTGCCTATGAGCCAACGGAAGTTGTTGACACGATGGTTTTCGCGGTGGTACAGAAGGAAGGCCACAACTTGCAATTGTGCAACAATATCATCATCAACAACTCCCAAGCCGAAAATACCAACTACGACATTTTACCTGCCTACAATATCGTTACTAACAGCGATGCGCTGTTTGTGAATGCCAAGTATAACTATATGCCCCGATTTGGCACCGAAGCCATCAACACAGGTAACAACCCCTGTGCTTCATGGCATAGAGATCTGTCGGCAAGAGCGCGTATTACAGAGGAAATTATTGATATTGGTGCCTTCGAGCAGTATCATATAGAGGACATAGTGCCGACATGCGTGACAGAGGGAGACAGCTCGGGAATGCAGTTGTGCAACAATATCATCATCAACAATCCGTTTGTGGAGAATGTTGGGATTGCTTCGATACCGTCTTCCAACATCATTGTGGATAACAACACCCTGTTCAGACATAATGAATATGACTACCGTCCGCGGATTAATTCCATTGCTATCAACAGCGGTGACAACGACTGTGTGGCCTGGAGAAACGATATGACCTTCAATAAGCGTATCTGTCAGGAAGTTGTGGAAATTGGTGCCTACGAAATCAAGTCAATGGATTCGGTTTCTTATTATGCGGTGCTGAATGATGCTGATGATGACGGAGGCTCTGGCAACGGTTCTGGTTCTGGCAGTGGTTCGGGTAGTGGGTCTGGTAGCGGAAGTGGTTCCGGTTCTGGTGGCGGAGATGACCCCGGCACTGGCGGTGGTGATGATCCCGGTTCCGGTGGTGGAGATGATCCCGGCACTGGTGGTGGAGACGATCCCGGTACAGGAGGAGGAGACAATCCGGGCTCAGGTTCTGGCTCTGGATCAGGCTCAGGCTCAGGTATTGACACTACCATGCAATTGCGTTTGTATAACAATATTGTTGTCTATAACCCGGGCAACACGATGAATATGGGCGGTGTGTTGATTGGTTCGCACAACCTGCTGAATGATGTGGCGAATGTGTTCACTGACACCACTTCTGATTTTACCTTGCCGATGAGCTCTCCTGCGGTGGATGCAGGTGACAACCAGTGGGTGGACTGGTCTTTTGATATCAAGGACGACTCCAGAATCGCATGTGCCAATGTTGTGGACCAGGGTGCCTACGAACATGCCTTCACCAATTTTGTAGTAGAGATTACTACCTCTCAGGTGCTGAGTGAAGACTGTCAGGGTTCATATACTTTGTTGACAGCGACTCCGGGTGCGCAGCATTATTACTGGTCACATACCAACGAGGATACCAATGCGGTTCAGGTGACACCTTTCTTGACCACAGACTATACTGTGGTAGCTTCCAACGGTGGCGAATGTACAGATACTACCACTATCAGAGTGTCTCCGGCGATGCTTTTGTCGGATTCTATCGGCACCCCTTCGTCAGTGGGCAAAGTTTTCTGGCTGACCTATCTGCGTAATCATTTCCGTGTGCCGACGCTGACGGTGCAGATTTCGGCCGAACGTGCATGTTCGGGCACCATCAGCAATCCGCGTACCTCGTGGAGCACTCCGTTTACGGTGGGAGCACATGGTGTCACAACCGTTCAGATTCCTGTTCCTCAGGCTTATCCTATTGATGCTGACAATGTGGCTGATTATGGTATTTTGGTGGAATCTGATGACAGTATATCTGTTTATGCGGCCAATTATATTGCCAGCAGTTTTGATGTTACCAATGTATTGCCTGTGAATGCTTTGGGTGATGAGTATATGATTCAGACCTATACCCCGATGATGAATGCGGAGTTCGTGGTGGTGGCTACCGAGGACAGTACGGTGATTGAGATAACACCCTCTAAGGCATTGCAAGCGTTAGTGGGCTCACATCCTGCTCGACAAAGTTTTACGGTTATGCTGCAACGAGGCCAGACCTATTTGGGACTGTCTCGTAACGGTGGTTCTCTCGGTGATTTGACGGGTACCGTTATCAGATCCAGAGACAATAAGCCTATTGCCGTGTTTAATGGTAATGTTTGTGCATTGGTGCCGGCATCCAACTCTTATACAGACCACTTGGTGGAGCAGTCGATGGGGGTGAAGTATTGGGGACGCTCGTTCGCAATCGCCGGCACATATAGCCAGAATTTCGATGTGGTAAGGGTGACCGCTTTGCGTAACAATACAGAGGTTAAAAAGAATGGAACTGTGGTGAGCACCATTCAAGCTGGAGAGAATTATGAATTCCAGCTGTCAGGCGCAGAGGGCTCATGTTATATTGAAACGTCCAATCCGGCAGGAGTCTATCTGTATATCGCCGGTGCTATTCAGGGTAACGACCTCGAAATGAGTGACCCGTCTATGATTTGGATTCCCCCTGTCGAGCAGAAACTGAACGATCTGACTTTCGCTACTTTTGAATCGTCAGGTATCTCTGATCATTATGTAAATATAGTTGTGGCGACAGCCTCTTTGGAGAGTATCACGCTGGATAATGTTCCTATTGGAAACCATTTTACCCCACTGTCAGGCAATGATCAGTATTCTTTCGCCAGAAAACGGATTTCTTTGGGTACCCACACACTGCAGTGTGAGGATGGGTTTATCGCTCATGTCTATGGTTTGGGTTTCCACGAATCGTATGGTTATGCCGCCGGTTCCAAGGCAATGCCGCTCAAGGAGCAGTTGTATGTGAACAATGTGGTTAGTTCGGAACTGCCTCCTAACCAACAGTTTTGCCCATACGAACCCATTGATTTCAAGGTGGAAGTGAATTATCCTTGCGACAGTGTGTTGTGGAATTTTGGTGATGAGACCCCGTTGGTCAATGCTGTCTCGACAACCCATGCATTCAGTAATCCTGGAAATTATACGGTAGTAGCGACACTGTATATTACTAATGGAGAAACTGTTTATTGTACCAATATGTACGTGCGTATCAAGGTTACCGAGGGATTTACAAAAATATGGTATGATACCGTCTGTCAGGGCGTTCAATATACAGAACACGGATTTGATGTCGAAACAACGGAAGCTGGACATTTTGTCTATACTATCACTGTAGATGTTCAGAATCAATATTGCGACAGTACATACGTACTGGAATTAGAGGTGATTAATAACATACAATATATTTATGACACCATCTGTGAGCAAAATCCATATACTGAATATGGTTTTGATATTCCTGCTTCCAATCCTGGATTGGTGATGGATACTTTAAGGCTAGCTAATATGGTGGCGGGCTGTGACAGTATGGTGGTGCTTTCGTTGTTGGTGACACCGAATTCAGAGAATTTGCCGGATATAGCAGGTGAAACCTATCCGTGTATGGGCGAGATGTTTGTCTATTCTTTGGATTCTTTGTCAGGCTTGCAGCAAATCGGATAGTATCACAGTTTGGGAACAGACAGACGATTATCACATTACTTTGCTTTACGAGAATTACGCCGACACATTCATGATAGCGGCACAGGGCCATAACAAGTGCGGCGATACGGTTTTGCGGAAAACGATTTATCCGCAACCCTATTATTTTGTCCAGATTACAGATACTATTTGCGATAATGAAAGAAACTATCAGGGATATGGTTTTGATGTGGTAAATGTGTCCGATACTAATGATTTGTTTACTCATCATGATGTTTCGTCCACGGGTTGTGACAGTACCACGGTGTTAGCCATTGTGGTTCTGCCAACCTATCATGTCTATGATACGGTTGTGTTGTGTGATAACGAATTTCCTTATCAGTATCATGATACTTTGATTAAAACAGCAGGTGTTCACGACATCCTGTTGTCCACTGCTTTCGGTTGCGACAGTTTGGTGAGTTTGAATATTCTCACGTTAGAGACAAATCATATAGCTTTCGACACCGCGGTGTGCAACAGGATGGTGTGGTTTGGTGAGACTTATACGGCATCAGGGTCATACGATACGGTGCTGACCAATATTTATGGTTGCGACAGCACGGTGACGATGAACCTGACGGTATATGTTTCCGACACAGTGGCGGTGGACAGCGCGGTGTGCCGGGCACAGTTGCCGGTGGTATGGAACGGATTGAGTTTCATGGATGCGGGTGTTCAGACGGCTTACCTCCAGAATGAGCATGGCTGTGACAGTTTGGTGGTGATGACGCTGAATGTGAACGAGGCTACTGCTGACACGTTGATGGTGAATGTTTTGGAGAATAATCTTCCGTATAGATTGAATGGTAGCGAGTATCATGTTTCAGGTACTTATACCCAGGATTTGACGAATGCGGCGGGTTGCGACAGTACCTTGACCATCATACTGAATGTGTTGAGTAATGTTGAGAATTCAGTGGACAGCACCATCTGCTCCGACATGTTGCCGTTCGAGTGGAATGGCGTGATCTTTACGCAAACCGATACTTTGGTGGCGTCACTTCACGCTTCGAACGGTGCCGATAGTTTGGTGGTGATGAATGTGACGGTGCTGGAGGTGACCTATGCTGATGTTTATGACACGGCGTGCGAGTCGATGACATGGATCGATGGTATCACCTATTACGAGAGCACCGACGCCGCTACTTTCACCCTGACCAATGCGGCGGGTTGCGACAGCATCGTGACCTTGCATTTGTTGGTGAACCATGCAACGCATTTCGCTTACGATGTTGATACCTGCGACTGGTACCGCTGGAATGATTCAACTTATACAGAAAGTGGTACTTATACTTACAGCTTCGCCGATGCCAATGGCTGCACCCAGGTGGACACCCTGCACCTGACCATCAACAATCCGGTGCACACAGCGGTGACCGTTGACACCTGCGACTGGTATCGTTGGAACGATTCTACCTATACAGCTACAGGTACCTATACCTACAGTCATCCTGATGCCAACGGCTGTACCCAGGTGGATACTCTGCACCTGACGATTAACCATGCGACCAACATGGCTTACACGGTGGACACTTGCGATTGGTACCGCTGGAATGATTCAACTTATACGACGAGTGGTACTTATACATACAGTTTTGCTGATGCCAATAATTGCACCCAGGTGGATACCCTGCACCTGACCATTTATCATGCAACCAACATGGCATACACGGTAGATACCTGCGACTGGTACACTTGGAATGATTCAACTTATACGACGAGTGGTACTTATACTTATAGTTTTGCTGATGCCAATAATTGCACTCAGGTGGATACTCTGCACCTGACTATTAATCACGCTGAGAACAATGCGTTCACGGTTGATACCTGTGACTGGTACACATGGAACGGTGTTACTTACGACACAAGTGGTACTTATACCCACAGCTTCTCCGATGCCAACGGCTGTACCCAGGTGGATACTTTGCACCTGACGATTAACCATGCGACCAACGTGGCTTACGAGGTGGATACCTGCGACTGGTATCGTTGGAATGATTCTACCTATACAGCTACAGGTACCTATACCTACAGTCATCCTGATGTCAACGGCTGTACCCAGGTGGATACCCTGCACCTGACCATTTATCATGCGACCAATGTTACCTATACGGTGGATACTTGCGACTGGTACAGCTGGAATGATTCCACTTATACGGATTCAGGAACATATACCTATAGCTTTGCTGACGGACATGGATGTACCCAGGTGGATACCCTGCACCTGACGATTTATCATGCAACCCATCTTGCCTATACGGTTGATACCTGCGACTGGTACCTCTGGAATGATTCGACTTATACGGAAAGTGGTACTTATACTTACAGCTTCGCTGATGCTAATAATTGTACCCAGGTGGATACCCTGCACCTGACCATCAATCATGCTGTCAACAATGCTTTCACGGTGGATACCTGTGACTGGTATACTTGGAACGGAACTACTTACGACACGAGTGGTACTTATACTTACAGCTTTGCCGATGTCAATGGCTGTACCCAAGTCGATACCCTGCATCTGACCATCAACCATGCGACGAACTTGTCGTATATTGTGACGGCAATTGATACTTTTGTCTGGGCTGAAGGAGATGGAGAGACATACGACATAACGGGTAACTATTATTATACGCATGGGGATTCCAACGGCTGTACCCAGGTGGATACCCTGCACCTGACGATTTACTATTCTTCTTCCAATGATTTCTCCGCAGTGGAATGCGAATCCTACGAGTGGGATGGCGTGACCTACACCGAGTCAGGTCAATACATGCGCCATTATACGGATATCCATGGTGCCGACAGTACGGTAACCTTGCACCTGACCATCAATAATCCGGTGCATACGGCGGTGACCATTGATACTTGCGACTGGTACACTTGGAATGATTCAACCTATACCGAAAATGGTACTTATACCTACAGTCATCCTGATGCCAACGGCTGTACCCAGGTGGATACTCTGCACCTGACGATTAACCATGCGACTAACATGGCTTACACGGTGGACACTTGCGACTGGTATCGCTGGAATGATTCAACTTATACAGAAAGTGGCACCTATACTTTCAGTTTTGCCGATGGAAATGCTTGCACCCAGGTGGATACCCTGCACCTGACGATTTATCATGCAACCCATGTTGCTTACACGGTAGATACATGCGATTGGTATCGCTGGAATGATTCAACTTATACAGAAAGTGGCACCTATACTTTCAGTTTTGCCGATGGAAATGCTTGCACCCAGGTGGATACT
>JAFXSR010000054.1 GCA_017525505.1 Bacteroidales bacterium | reverse complement strand
GTTCACCCCGTTGAAGAGCTTGCGGTTCTTGTCGTACCCGAATTCTACATTCTTTAATTGTATCATATCGTTATTTTTTAATTAGTGTATTAGTGAACTAAGACACTGCAAATATAATACACTATGACGCGAATTGTTCACTTGTTGATAACTTTTTTTCTCGCTATCCATCAAACGGTTACATGTTGATAACTTTTTTCACTCTCAAAAAAGGGAAAAAATTTCGCAGAAAATCGGGATTTTTTCCGCAAAGCGTGTTCGGGGGTTGTCCAAGTTGTCCAAGTTGTCTTTCTAAATAAATTGTATCTTTGCGGCAAAAATCCACCGTTATGAAATACCCTATCGGCATACAGACATTCTCGGAAATTATCAATAAAGGATACCTTTATTTTGACAAGACCGCTCTGGTACACAAGCTGGCCAATGACAGCAAATACTACTTCCTCAGCCGTCCCCGCAGGTTTGGCAAAAGTTTGCTGGTCACCACCTTGGAGGCCTACTTCCAAGGGCGGAAGGAGCTCTTCGAAGGGTTGGCCATCAGCAAGCTGGAAACCGAATGGAAGCAGTATCCCGTGCTGCACATCGACCTCAACGCCGCCGACTACAGAAGCGAGGAAGCCCTCATCTCCATCATTGACAGGCATATTCGCCAATTTGAAACTATTTATGGGGAAAATCCCAAAGACATGGCTTTGTCAGATCGTTTTATTGGTGTCATTCAACGCGCATACGAACAAACCGGCCGTCAAGTCGTAATCTTAGTGGACGAATACGACAAGCCGCTGCTGCAGACTATCGGGAACACGGAACTCCAGGACAACTACCGCAAGATTCTGAAGGGTTTCTACGGGGTGGCCAAGACCATGGATGCGTGCATCCGTCTCGCCTTCTTCACCGGGGTGACCAAGTTCTCGAAAGTGAGCGTGTTCAGCGACCTCAACAACCTGAAAGACATCTCGTTGGATAGCAGGTATGCAGAAATCTGCGGCATCACCGAGCAAGAGATTCGCGACAAATTGGATGTGCAGGTTGGGGAAATGGCGGAAACCAATGGAATAAGCAAAGACGAATGCTATGAGAAACTGAAAAAGCAATACGACGGCTACCATTTCAGCAAGAACGGCACAGGAATGTACAATCCTTTCAGTCTGTTGAATGCGATGGACAGTCAGGAGTTCGGCGACCAGTGGTTCCAGTCGGGCACGCCCACGTTCCTGGTGGAGGTCCTGAAACGCAATAATTACGACCTGGAGCAGCTCACCCGCGAGGAGGCCACGGCCGACCTGTTGGGCAGTCTGGACGCTATCGACACCAACCCAACACCGCTACTCTACCAAAGCGGCTATCTCACCATAAAAGGCTATGACTCCGAGTTTGGCACCTATCGGTTGGGATTCCCGAACCAAGAGGTGGAGCGGGGATTCTCCCGTTATCTGTTCCGATACTATACTCCCGCCAGCCAAGGGCAGGACAGCTTTGTGAAAGATTTCGTGTTGGCGGCACGGGCCGGTCAGACCGACAAGTTCATGAAACGGCTGGAGTCGCTGTTCGCTGGGCAGGACTACCAGATAGCGGGGGATGCGGAGCTCTACTTCCACAATGCCGTGGCCCTCATCTTCAAGTTGGTGGGCTTCTACACGGAGACCGAGCGGCACACCTCCGACGGCCGCATGGACATGGTGGTGCAGACCGCCGACTACATCTACCTCTTCGAGTTCAAGTTGGACAAATCCGTCGAAGAGGCGTTGGCTCAGATCGAGGAGATGGAGTATGCGTTGCCCTTCACCCACGACCCGCGCCAGCTCTACAAAATCGGGGTGAACTTCTCCTCCGAGACCCGCCGGATCCAGAACTGGAAGGCGGTGGAACGGTAACCGCCTATCTTCGCGCCATGATCCGCACCTCCACATACCCGCCCCAGACCCCACGTTACGATAACGGCGGTTATCGGTACTTCTTAAACGGGCAGGAGGCTGATAATGAGGTGCTTGGGGAGGGGGGTTTGGCAGGGTACGAGTTCCGTCAGTATGACACGAGACTGGGACGGTGGTGGGGCATCGACCAGAAAGCGGAGAAGTACCCGTCGCTGAGCCCATATCAATTCTGCGAGGGGAATCCGGTTTTGAGTAAAGACCTTGATGGGAGCGATTTCGTTGTTACTATTGTGGGGACCGGCTCTGAAAAGATTATCACGATCAAGATGAATATCTATGCCGTTTCGGAAACTGCTTACCAACAACTGCGTTTGGAGAGTGTTTGAAGAAAAAGTGTATTTTTGCATCCGGAAAAAGTTTACGATTGGGTGCTTATGAAAGTAAAAATAGAAGATAAAATAGCCTTCATCATAGCCGTGGTTAGTGAGTTTGCTGCCGCTTTTTCGCTCAACCCGCAGCAAGCTTACCGCTATTTGGACCGTTTCAAAGGGATCGATTTTGTTGATAAATTCTATAATGTTGAGCATACCCAGTCGTTCGACGATGTGGTTCAAGATCTGGCAATCTATTGCCGCAAAAACGGGGGATCGTTGGCATGATACTTTATCACGGTTCAAATTTGGAGATAGAAGTCGTTGACTTTAATAAGTCGAAACCCGGAAAGGATTTCGGGGTGGGTTTCTACTTGTCTCCCGAAATCCGGCAAGCTCAAGAGATGGCCGAGAAAAAATCTCTGCTTTTGGGCGGAAAGCCCACCGTTACGCTTTTTGAATATGACGAGCAGGCGGCAATGGCCGATGCTGACATCGCCTATCTGCGTTATGATTGTTACTGCATCGAGTGGGGCAAGTTTGTGAAAATGAACCGCGACAACAAGACATATAATCAGCTGCATTCATAC
>JAFXSR010000053.1 GCA_017525505.1 Bacteroidales bacterium | reverse complement strand
GCTATTTCGCAGTCCATTACTGGTGTATGATGTTCAAACCAATCGGGCTTGAAATCGTGAAAATAGGTAGTCACCAAAGTGTCGCCATAGGCACGGTAATAAGCAATATAACATCGGTCGCCTTGGGGTTCTTCAACCGGCGTACCCCACTCGGTGAAATTGTATGACAGCGTATCAAGGCAAACATAGAACACACCTGGCTCCCTGTCTAAAAATAGATTTCCCCCATATCCTATATCAAAAAACCGAAAAACGCTGTCGTCAACTATGACATCAATCGGATTCGATTCAAGGTCAACCAATGTTCGAAAACTATTGCCGTAATTGTCGGTGTATTCCACTCTTCTCAATTTTGAATAAGGCATATACGTAAAATACAATTCTCCTTCTTTTGGTCCTATGCCAAATTGCTTATTGATATATTCAGCTGGCAGTGTCAGCGTATCAGCAATTCCATAAAAATCTGTCGTGTGTAACAATTTGTCCGTACCAAGCTCTCGGCGAAAGAACTCTCCATGATTCCAACCAGCAACATGATTTGTGTATACAGGTATAGGAAAAGTTGCGATGGTATCAGAGAAATGGGCCCCATAATCATAACTCGCGATAAAAGAATAATTTTGGGGATTGGGATAATCACGCTCAAATTTCACCAGTTCTCCCAACTCATTCGCAAAACACCAATATGGGGCTTGATTTGGATAGGTATAATCGTCAATCACAATCCATGTTTGTCCATAATCTTCGGTGGAAAGAATCCGTTCCGAAAGATAATCTATGTTATAAAAGTGGCCAGGCGTAGCATCGTAAAGTGGTTCTCCCATTTTTGCCATGGTTACCGAATCAATCACCCAATTGTCCGTATCGTATGTAGCAATGATGTCGATATCCGCTCCGTGATTTGTGAATTTACAAAACAAGCATTTATATCCCATGAATGTATACTCGTACCACGGTTTTTGAATGATGATTTCACCTGGTTGGGTGCCAATGAAAAACTGCTCGGCAGATTGTCCAAATGAAGTCCCACTACCCGCCATCAGCAGGAACGCAATCAGGGTGTAAAGTCTTGGTGTTTTCATTGCTTTATAGTTTTATGCAAAACTATAACAAAAAACCGTCAAAAAAACAATCAAAACGCCCAATTCATATTTTTCTCAAAAAGTGCTTTTGAAAATCAACGAGTTAGAAGACCGCAATTCAGATTTTTCCTTCTGCAAGAAGTGCAGAAATTGGGTCGGAACCAGCCTTTTTGTTGAGGTTGGAGCGGTATTTTAAGGTCGTTCCCTCGGTGTATCCCGTCAGGTTGGCTTCCTCCTTTGCACGGAAGTGCAAGAAATTGAGCACGGCCATTTGTCGCTCCACCTCGTTCAACTCAGGGTGTGCAGCGGCCAGCTGCTCCAAGACCTTAGGATAAGCCGCCTTAAATTCCGCCATGATGCGCTCCAAGCGGTTCGGCACCTTCGCGCGGTAAAGGTCGGCCACCCGCTGCGGTAGCATCGCCCGCGCCTGCTGCAAGGCATCGTCCGCTTGTGTCTGTAGTTGTTGCAAGGCATCATCCACTTGCGTCTGAAGCTGTTGCTTCTCCTCGTGCCAGGTCTGCGTCTCGGCCTCATGTTCCTTTCTCCGCTTGGCCATCCACCACCACAGCCCAAGCCCCACAACCAACAGCACCACCACAGCCGTCACCACACCCCGCACCAAGCGTCGCCGTGCCGCCAACTGTTCAGCCAGCTTTCTCTCAGACTCGGCATTCTTCTGTTTCCACTGCAAATGCCGCTGAAACAGTTCATTAAGCTGCGAGACTTGCGCGTTACTTTCCCCTTCGTGCACTTCATTATCCGTCAAATACATCGCATATTGGATAACCTTCAAAGAGTCGCCTTGGCTTTGGTAGATGTCACGCATGCATCTGGCGGCCTCTCTCGTCATTTGGTAATCATCTTTATACATGAACACAGGGGTCAAATACTTCAATGCAGAGTCGTTTTGGCCAACATCCGCATAGAATGCGCCGATGGTCAAATAGCGTGTCAGCTTTTCGCTTTCGTCAGCAGCCTGTGCCACCATGCATCCCAAGTCTTGAATAAACGATTCGGCATCATTCTCTGTTTCATACTTGAGTATTGCATATTGCGAAACCAAATCCCTATAAACCAAATTGTTTGTATCGGGCAACAGCCGCAAGGCCTCATCATAATAATACGCTGCGCTGTCATATTGGTTCAACTTGTCATATTGTTTGCCTAATAAATACAACAAGCCAGATTGGTTTAACGGCGAGCCTGGCTCTATCTCTTGAAATTCAAGCGCTCTCTTGCAGCACACAATAGCGGGTTCCTGCATAAACTGTCCCGAAAACAATTCCGCAAGGCGACCATAGGTCAACCCCATAAACCGAGGCAGATGCTCAACCTGTAGAGACGCAACATCTTGCGTCTCCATATTCGGGAAATGCGTCTCCATAATCTCCAACGCCTTCAGATATTCGGCGCAAGCCGCCACCACGCTATCCCGTTCATAAAACCCCACGCCATTTATATAATGGGCGCGGGCCGCAAGGAAAACGATATTGTCGTTTCGTGTCGGAGATAGCGGGTCTGCACCCGCTATGAGGCTTTTGGGAGTAGGGGTGTCGTTCGGGGTGAAGTTTAGGCTGTCGAAATATGCCACCGCCTTCAGCAGCTCCATCCTATTGCTCTGCTTATAGTAATTCTTATAAAGCAGCTCCGCAATCAGCACCTGGCAATAATGCCCCTCAAACTCATCCAAGCTATCCGCCTCGGGGCTTGCGGCAAACTCCATCATCACCGCAAAAGCGCTGTCGGGCTGGTGCCACATCAGGGTGTCGATTTGAGATAATGCT
>JAFXSR010000052.1 GCA_017525505.1 Bacteroidales bacterium | reverse complement strand
CGACTTTGTTCACAGAAGTGGGTAGCCACTCATAGATAGGATTAACTTCGCAATCAATATAGAGTTCCGTCAGATTTTCACATTCAGAAAATACATTTTCCCCTATGCTGGTGACGGAGTTAGGAATTACTATGCTCGTCAGGCCGGAGCAACTCCCGAACGCCCAGCTACCTATGCTGGTGACAGAGTAAGTCGTTCCGTTGTAAGTTACAGACTGAGGAATAGTGATGCTACCTTCATAATCAGAATTGATAGATTGCAGTTCCACGGTTTGGTCTGAGGTGATGCTGTAGTAGATAGACACCCCATCGTCGTTCACGTCTTCAAAATCCTGTCCCCAAGAGGCTGGACCAATCAGGCAAAAGAATAAGAAGAACAAAAGATTCAAGTTTTTTTGTTTCATAATCGTATGGTTTTATAGATTGTAAATTGAGTTGGTCAAACAGATAGGAAAAGAAGAAATAGTCAATGTAGTATAAACTGCTGTAAACAGATAAACACAATCTATCGCTATAAAAAGGCCCCGAAATAGCATGAAACATATATAGGTACAGAAAAAGCGTGAGCCTTTGTTTCTAATTCATTCGAAATCTGGTATCGCCAAACACCAACATAGTAATGAAAATGCAACAATATACCCACGCAATTGAGTATATAGAACAGCAGCGTTGAAGCAAGCCATAGATATATACCAACACATGAGCGTTTTGTTGTCTCCATCCTACTATGTGTTTGAAATTTGGCGATTTCGATTCGAGGATGAAAGCAAAAAAACGCTTTCTGTTCTATCGGATTGAAGTAGCACTTAGGGTACTCCGCCCAAAAGACATTGCAAAGATAGCCATAATAAAGTACAATTCCAAATTATATGCGGTATTTTTTGCTGTTTTATTGTGAACCGCAGATATATCTTTCTTCATTAGATAAGTACAATTCTTTGTCGGACTGGGATATAAATCTGAATTATAAATCTGAATTAGAACCATCTAAAAGCATTATCATATAGAGCAAACACAGTTGAATTTAGTTGTTTGCCAATTACAAAATCCGCCCCTGAACACAACGTTCAAGAGCAAATTCACCTGCCTTTTGGGAAAAATGTGTAACTTTGCCACATTAAACTGAAAGCAGACCGACCTAATATATAACCGACCTAATATATATAATGGTAATAAAGACTGTAAGACAAATAGGAAAAATGATGAAACAGACGAAGACATGGTTATGTGCCGCCATACTGACCCTATATGGCACAACAGGAGCAACTGCCCAGACCCCACGCAGCGACGCTTTTCACGAGAAGTATCAACTGAAGGAAGTGGTGGTGATGAGCCGCCACAACATACGCTCGCCATTGACATCTGGCGGTGCTGGCTACATGCGCGTCTGCGCCCATGAGTGGTTCCCCTGGTCGTCGCCCAGCAGCCAGTTGTCACTGCGCGGCGGTGTATTGGAGACCGAGATGGGGCAGTTCTTCCGCAAATGGGTGGTCAACGAGGGGTTGATACCCGACAACTACATTCCCCAGGATGACGATGTATATTTCTATGCCAACTCGCGCCAGCGCACAATGGCCACGGCGAAGTATTTCTCTGCCGGCTTCCTTCCCTACGCAAATGTCGAGATTCACCGCAAATATACCGAGGACAAGATGGACCCCATGTTCACGCCCCAGTTCACGAAGATGAACGAACAGTATCGCCAGCAAATCATCAGCGAACTCAACACCATGCATGGAGGCTACCAGACATGGATGAATAGCCTGAAGCCACAGATGGACCTGATGGAGCAGGTGATTGACATGGCGCACTCGCCTGCTGCTCTGGCTGGCGACACCGTACACTTCTGGTTCGACGATACCACCTTCAAACTGGAAAAAGGCAGCGAGCCGAAGATGCAGGGCGGATTCACACTCGTCAACTGCGTGGCCGACGCTCTGACACTACAGTGCTACGAGAGCGAAAGCCTGACGGCCTCACTCCCAATGCCGACGGGCTATATCTGCTGAGCGACATAGACGCCCGCATGGCTGAGACCATGGCGAAATACGAAACCCTTGAGGACTTGCCCAACACAGTCCAGCCCACCCTCTACTCCAAGGAGGAGCAGGAACCTACACGCATCTATAACCTGCAGGGCCAGCGCCTCAATACCGTTCCGCAAAGCGGTGTGTATATACAGGGCAGAGAGAAAAAAGTGGCAAGATAACTGGCAATACAAAAAACTATTTCGACGTGATAATGCTTTTTACGAAAAAAAATATCATTTTATTTCTTTTTTTTCAAACAAAGCACTATCTTTGCCATATCTATTCAAATAGTATCCTTTCTTGACGTGGAAACATCATTTTGGAAACACAAACGTACAAATATCAAACCTAAAAATACAACGCTTATGAAGAAACTTTACCTCGTGGCAACCATGGCGCTCATCAGCCTTTTTGCCAATGCACAGCAGAAACTTACTCTCAGTACAGGCGCAGGTTCAAACCTCCAGAACTACACTGGCAAGGTATGCGACGTGACAGCCAACCGTGTGGTCTTCACGGGTTGGAACACCATTTCCCTACCCTTCTCCCTCACTGAATCAGAACTCAACGAGGCATTCGGCGACGACTGCAGACTTGAGAAACTGGTAGGTGTGGAGAACGCTGGCGGTGCCTTGGTGCTCAACTTCCAGGACTGCAAGTCGCAGGGACTCCAGGCCAATGTGCCTTACATCCTCCACTTCACTGGCGCAACAGCCTCCAAGAGGATTGTCAAGCAGACTTTGGTTGAAGAAGGCATCTCATCCCTCTCCTTCACCGTTGACGGCACTGTGGTGACCATGCGCGGTCTGGACAAGCAGACTGATTCCAAAGGTCTCTATGGCATCCTCGCCAAGGACAACGCTGAGGCTCAGTTCGTGTCAGTGGACGACATCGCCAACGGTTTCCATGCCACTCGTTGCTGCATCAGCATCTCCAACGGCAACACCGCCATCCTCAAGACCAACCACATCGCTGCAGGCGAGGTGACCAGCATTCACGCTGTGGCCAAGGTGGGCGAGAAAGTGGATGTGTACAATGTTTCAGGCATCAAGGTGGCCGACAACGTCAACGGT
>JAFXSR010000051.1 GCA_017525505.1 Bacteroidales bacterium | reverse complement strand
CTTGGCTTCTTCGGGGAAGGTCTTCAGCAAGCTGTTGTAACGAACCTCGCCCATGATGAAGTTCTGGAATTCTGCCCAGTTGGGTTCCTTGCTGTCCAAGTGGAAACCGTTCTGGCCGGCCTCTTCCTCGGCGGGGTTGAAGCGCCACAGGTGCCAGTAACCGCAATCAACGGCGAGCTTCTCTTCGAGCTGTGAGTGACCCATACCAATCTTGATACCGTGGTTGATACAGGGAGCATAGCAGATGATCAATGACGGTCCAGGATAAGCTTCGGCTTCCTTGATAGCCTTGAAGTACTGTGCCTGGCTGGCGCCCATAGCTACCTGTGCCACATATACATAGCCGTAGCTCTTGGCAATCATGCCGAGGTCTTTCTTGCGCACCTTCTTACCAGAAGCGGCAAATTTGGCGACAGCACCGGCGGGAGTAGCCTTGGAGCTCTGACCACCAGTGTTAGAGTAAACCTCGGTGTCGAGTACGAGCACGTTCACGTCTTCGCCGCTGGCCAATACATGGTCCAAACCGCCAAAACCGATGTCGTATGCCCAACCGTCACCACCGAAGATCCACTGTGATTTCTTCACCAAGTGGTCTTTCAGGTCAACGATTTGTTTGCAGTAGTCGCAACCGCATTTTTCGCAAGCGGCAACGATTTTGTCAGCCAGTTCAGCGGTCTTCATACCGCATTCGCGGTTGTCGATCCATTCTTGGAACATAGCTTTCAATTCAGCGCTGCAGCACTCGCAGTTGGCGATAGCTTCTTTCATGATGCGTTCCACGCGGTCGCGCATCTTGCGGGTAGCGGTGGCCATACCGAGACCGAACTCGGCGTTGTCTTCGAACAAGCTGTTGGCCCATGCAACGCCCTTGCCGCTTCTGTAGTTCTTGCAGTAAGGAGTGGCAGGTGCTGAACCACCATAGATGGAGGAGCAACCGGTAGCGTTGGCCACAATCATTCTCTCACCAAACAGCTGGGTGATGGTCATGATGTATGGAGTTTCGCCGCAACCAGCGCAAGCGCCTGAGAACTCGAACAGAGGCTGTGCGAATTGGCTGTTCTTGGCAGTAGCGTATTTGTCGATGAGGTTGTCTTTGTAGGTAACTTTCTTCTGGCTGTAATCCCAGTTCTTGGCTTCGTCGAGCTGGCTTTCGAAAGGTTTCATCACCAAAGCTTTCTCCTTGGCGGGACATACGTCGGCGCAGTTGCCGCAACCGGTGCAGTCCATCACGGAAACCTGCATACGGAAATGCATGCCGGCAAATTCCTTCGGAGCCTTGATGTCGATAGCAGCCATGCCCTTAGGAGCTTTCTTCAACTCAGCATCAGTCATTACAACGGGACGGATAGCTGCGTGAGGACATACCAAAGAGCACTGGTTACACTGGATACAGTTGGCAGGATTCCATTCGGGAACTACAGTGGCCACACCACGTTTCTCGTAAGCGGTGGTACCAGCGGGGAAAGTACCGTCAACGATTTCCTTGAAGGCACTCACGGGCAGGTCGTTACCGCACTGAGCAACCATCGGGCGCATCACCTTGTTGATGAATTCGGGATCGCTGTCGTTGTGTTCGAAAACGAAGTCGGTGCTGCATTCCAATTTAGCCCATTCAGCGGGGATGTCAACCTTGGTGATTTCACCACCACGGTCAACAGCTGCATAGTTCATGTTGACAATGTCCTCACCTTTCTTGCCGTATGATTTCACGATGAATTTCTTCATCTGTTCCACAGCGAGGTCGTAAGGAATAACGCCTGAAATCTTGAAGAATGCGCTCTGCAGGATGGTGTTGGTACGGTTGCCCAAACCAATCTCAGCGGCAATCTTGGTGGCGTCGATGATGTACATGTTGATATTGTTGAGAGCCAAGTATTTCTTCACGAAATCGGGAAGATGTTTCTTGGTGTCGGCCACGCTCCACGGTGAGTTGTAGAGGAAGGTGCCGTTTTTCTTCAGACCGCGCAGACAGTCATATTTCTTCAGGTATGAAGGAACGTGAACGGCCACGAAGTCGGGAGTACCTACCAAGTAAGGAGCCAGGATGGGCTGGTCACCGAAACGGAGGTGAGAGCAGGTATAACCGCCTGACTTCTTGGAGTCATAGTCGAAATAAGCCTGGCTGTATTTATTGGTGTTGTCACCGATAATCTTGATACTGTTCTTGTTAGCACCTACAGTACCATCAGCGCCGAGGCCATAGAATTTGGCTTCGAAAGTGCCCTTCGGCAGGATGGAGATTTCCTTGCCAACCTTGAGAGAACGGTGGGTTACATCGTCGTTGATACCCACGGTGAACTGGTTCATCGGTTTGGGAGCGGCGAGGTTCTTGTAAACTGCCAGGATCTGGGCGGGAGTGGTGTCTTTTGAGGAGAGACCGAAACGGCCACCGATAATCATCGGCTTGCATTCGCAATCCTTGAAAGCTTCCACAACGTCGAGGTACAAAGGATCTCCGTTAGCGCCGGGTTCTTTTGTACGGTCGAGCACGCAGATTCTCTTCACGCTCTTCGGCATCACTTCCATCAGGTATTTCACGCTGAACGGACGATAGAGGTGAACGCTCACGAGACCGAGTTTCTTGCCTGCTTTGTTCTCCTTGTCGATAACGGTCTTGATGACGTCGGTGATGGAGCCCATAGCGATGATGATGTCGGTAGCGTCTTCTGCGCCGTAGAAGGTGAACGGAGCATATTCACGACCGGTGATTTTGCTCAGTTTCTTCATGTATTTGGCCACGATGTCGGGAAGAGCATCGTAATATTTGTTCTGCAGTTCTCTGGTCTGGAAGCAGATATCCGGATTCTGAGCAGTGCCGCGGGTTACGGGATGCTCGGGGTTCAGAGCGCGGTCACGGTATTCTTTCAGGGCTTTCCAGTTGACCAATTTTTCGATTTTGCTTTGATCAGCGGCTTCTACTTTCTGGATTTCGTGAGAGGTACGGAAACCGTCGAAGAAGTGCAGGAAAGGAACGCGGCCTTCGATAGCTGCCAGGTGGGCAACAGGAGCCAGGTCCATGATTTCCTGAACGGAACCGGTAGCCAACATGGCGAAACCGGTCTGGCGGGCGCTCATCACATCGGCGTGGTCACCGAAGATAGACAGTGCCTGAGCAGCCAATGCACGTGCTGACACATGGAACACACCGGGAAGCAACTCACCGGCAATCTTGTACATGTTGGGGATCATCAGCAACAGACCCTGTGAAGCGGTATAGGTGGTGGTCAGGGCACCAGCCTGCAGTGAACCGTGAACGGCACCAGCGGCACCGGCCTCGGATTGCATCTCGACCACTTTGACGGTCTCACCGAAAATGTTCTTTCTGCCGCCTGCGCTCCACTCGTCGATGTACTCTGCCATCGGGGATGAGGGGGTGATAGGATAGATAGCGGCGACTTCGCTAAACATGTAGGCTACGTGCGCAGCAGCGCAGTTACCGTCGCATGTCATAAATTTTTTTTCTGCCATAGTTTTTTGGATGTTAAATATTTATGGATTAGTATTTTGGTTGATTATTGATGATTTCGATTATGTTGTATATTTCTTGAAAAACAGTCATCACACCAGTCTCTCCAATAAGCGTGCAAAAGTACAAAAATTTCTTTTATATATTACATTGGAAGGAGAATAACCCACGGCTACCGCATGAAATTTTTTTTATTATTTTTCCGTGACTTTTCCCTTGATGGAAAAGTCACCAAAAGATCAAGCCGACGGTAAGTGCAGCCGCACAAGCCTGCTCCCCCCAACCGTCGGCCTTGCCCTCGCACGCATCTCCATTGCTCAAAACCAGCCTTTGTTTCAAATGTGGCTATCTATTTACAGATGCTTCAGGAGGGCGTCCATTCACATCGCTTCCGCACCGCATGTCGGCATTCCCTCCCACGGTCGTTTATGGCCCGCTTTGCCGCAAATGAACAACCCACGTGTCAACCCCGCAGTGCGCCATGAATCAGTTCTGTGGCAATGGTGCCGCAGGCTGTAGGCCTACAAGGAGTATAGACCGTGTGGAATTTTGTCCAACTTTTGGCAGTAAATTGGTTTTTGCAGTTGTGCCGAAGGCACAAAATCCTATTAACCCCGCACGTCAGTGTGGGGTAGGGAATCTGCCATCACATACGGCGTGTCGAAGACACGCTACAACAACGACATCATATAAAGTAGCGTGCCTTCGGTACGCAGAGGTTGATGAGATAGCCTCGTACCCCACACAACTAGTTGTGCGGGGTTAATGGAATATCGTGCTTTCAGCACGCCGATCATACCCGCATTGGCATCACCCCACACAGTGCGCTATCGCGCTTGGGCAGGGTTAATGGAATATCGTGCCGTTGACACATAAAGTTATAGAAAATTTGCGTTTTTCTCATATTTTCTTCCAAATTGTCATACGGAAATCTTTTAAAAAACCCTTTTTTCTTTTTCTTGTTTTCAAAATTTAAAAATATAAAATATTGAAAATGAACATTTTATATATTATAGAAGAAAAATTTTCACCAACTTGTTTTTGCATCAAAAAAAGTTGTATCTTTGCATCCTCAAAACAAACGAAGGTTCGGTAGTTCAGTTTGGTTAGAATGCCTGCCTGTCACGCAGGAGGTCGCGAGTTCGAGTCTCGTCCGGACCGCAAAACAAAGGCTGTCAGAGATGACAGCCTATTTTGTTATAACTGCTCCCTCTCTATGACTGCCTCTTCTCATGGAAGTCTCACAGAAAATGGAACCAACTGTCTATAATCATTCAATATAATATTGGTTTTCAGTATGATTACCCATCCCAATTTCAAAATCAATCTCGGCCTCCATATCGTCTCCAAACGGAGCGACGGCTTTCATGAGCTGCAAACGGTGTTTTATCCGGTTCATATTTTATGCGATGAGCTGGAAATCAATAGGATAGAGAAAGGAGTGAAGCTTTCAGTTCAGAATCTGGAGAATCTTTGCGCTGACGAGGACAATCTCTGTGTCAAAGCTTTTCGTCTGTTGCAGATGCAGTTCGATATTGATGGCGTGGATATCAAATTGACCAAAAATATTCCTTTCGGAGCAGGTTTGGGCGGCGGTTCTGCCGATGCGGCTTTCGCTCTGAAAATGTACAACGAGCTGTTTCAATTGCAACTCTCTTCCACGGAATTGCGGGATTTGGCCGCCCAATTAGGTAGCGACACAGCATTTTTCATTGAAAACCGTCCCGTATATGCCACAGGCCGTGGCGAGATCATGACGCCACTGGATTTGGACTTGTCCGCTTACAGGATAGAAATGGTCAAACCCGATTTTTCCATTTCCACCAAAGAGGCTTATGCCGGTGTGCATCCCCAGCAGCCCGCAATCAGTCTAAATGAACTGATAAAACGTCCCATAACGGAGTGGAAACATTGCATCCATAATGAGTTTGAGGATTCCTTGTTCCCGAAATACCCTGTGTTGCAAGAAATCAAAGATGACTTTTATTCCCGTGGTGCGGTTTATGCCTCTATGTCCGGCAGCGGCTCCGCAGTTTACGGGATTTTCGATATAGAGTAATAATACAAATTGTGCACCTGTTGGTTGAGTCGTGTGCCAAAGGCACACTATCCTATTAACCCCGCACGTCAGTGTGGGGTATGGAATCTGCCATCACACATGGCGTGTCGAAGACACGCTACAACAACGACATCATATAAAGTAGCGTGCCTTTGGCACGCAGAGGTTGATGAGATAGCCTCGTACCCCACACAACGAGTTGTGCGGGGTTAATAGAATATCGTGCTTTCAGCACGCTGATCATATCTGCGTTGGCATCATCCCACACAGTGTGCTATCGCGCTTGTGCAGGGTTAATAGAATATCGTGCTTTCAGCACGCTATTGTCAATAAAATTGGCGCATTAGCACATTGACAATTAGCACATTATCTGCTCCTTTCCCAAAGGCATATCAGCTTGTACACCAGCACTGCCGCCAGCACATCCGATGATTTGTCATGCGGCTGGGGGCAGAGTTCCACCACATCAAAGCCGACAATTTTCTTGGAGGCAAAGAGTTTTTCCAGGAAAGAAATCAGGGTGTACCATGACAGGCCGCCTGGCAGCGGGGTGCCTGTGGAGGGCAATACCGACGGGTCCAAACCATCCAGGTCGATGGTGAGATACACATGGTCAGTGAGGCGGTCGATGGCTTGTTGCATCCAATCCGTATTGTCGTACATTTTGTGGGCATAGAAAATGTTCTCTTTCACGATGTTGTGCATTTCCTCCGTGCACACATTGCGGATACCCACCTGCACCACACGGGCATAATCCTGAGCTCTTCGCATCACGCAGGCATGGTTGTAAATGGAGCCATGGTACTCATCGCGCAAATCAGCATGGGCATCCACCTGCAATACTGACAAATCCGGATATTTTTCGCTGAAAGCTTTGATAGAACCTACGGATACAGAGTGCTCTCCACCCAAAAGGCCGATACGTTTCTGTTTTTCCATGAAATGTCTCACTCTCAAATAAACGGATTCCACCATCTTGTCGGGAGTGCTGAAGTCATAACCGTGGCGGTCGGTGTAGATGCCGGCAGTATAGGGTTCCATCTCGAATTGCACATCATACAGCTCAATACTGTCGGAGGCGTCAATGATGGCTTGTGGTCCTTTGTCCGCGCCTTTCACAAAAGTGCTGGTGCCGTCGTAGGCAACGGGCAAAAGGGCGTATTTTGCGTTTTCCAAGCGAGCGTATTGCTCGTCCATGTCCAAGAAATATTCCATAGTCGTTTTTATTTTGTTTGTCCGCAAACTGCCATATAACCTACAACATACCGCATGTTATTGCATTTGCCCTTACAGGGCGAATGATAATACGCCATATTACCCAGAGCGATTGCCCTGGGCTGGTAGAAGTTTGGCCTTTCAAGCCGTTCCTCGGTACTATGCGGATAATCATTTTTTATTAGTAATCAATTATTTACTGAACGGTGACTTTGATGCCTTCGCTGTGTGAGGTGAACTCGGGCGCATACATACATTGGATGGTGGTAATGCCGTTGCTGTAGGTACCAGCCATGGTGGCTATCAGCGTATATTCAAATACGTAGGTGCCTTTGGGCAGATAGTCGATGAAGAAGTTGGTGGCGGCATCGCCTGTGGCCTCGTAATACCATAGGCCGCCTTGGTGTTTGTACTGCGAAAGCACATTCATGGGCTCGAAAGCGGAGGCGCGCATGTCTTTCAGATGGACATATTCCATGTCGCGGTCACAGCGGATTTCGGTGCGCACCCGCACTTTATCCCCGACTTTTAGCGGTGAGTTTTCGGTAATGGGTACCAGCACTTCGCTGCGGTCTCCGATTTCTACCTTGTAGAGTCTCTTTTGAATGCTGAAGTTTTGGTCGTCGCTGTGGGAGATCTTGTCCAGATTTTCCAAATACTGCCAGTACAATCCTCCCCAGGCGGGACCGTCGCTGCTCTTTTCAATCTTGATGGTGGCCATGTCTTCCGTCACTTCACTGCCTTTCCAGGCTTTTTTGATATAGCCGGTGCCGGCTTCCGCCTCAATGCTCTTGTCGTCTTCGGTGTAGTTCCAGTCACCCATAGTCAGTTTCACCCCGTTGGTGTTCTCCAATTGTGTGTTGTTGAGCAACAGGGCGTAAACGGCTTCAGTGGTGGACTTGGTGGTGGGCCAGTTCTGCGTTTGTTTTTGCTTGAGCAACCACAGCTGCATTTGCTCAACCGATTTCTGGTCTTTGGTTATGGTGTTGAATGCCTCAATCAGCAGGGCCTGCCGCTCAATGGGGGCTTCGTACCAGAAGTAGCCATAGCCTTCTTTTTTCCAGAACATGCCCATTTCTTCAGAATATTGTGCTCTCGACTTGATGTTCGCCACAATCTCCTGGGCCAGCTGGGTATCACCGTTGCGATAACAAATCAAAGCCGTCATGGCTTGGGTATAAATGGATTGCTTTTTCCAGTTCTTTTTCAGGTTGGCATAATAATAATTGTAGGCTTCGCTGTTGGTAATGCTGACTTTCTGCTTTAGGAAGAAACTGCGGGCATACAGGTAGTGGATGTCTGTCACGTCATAGTCTGCTTTCTTGCCCCTGTACCACTTGTCGTAGATTTCGCGGGCTTTGTTGTCGATGAAATTGACCGCTTTCTTGATGACCTGATCACTCATGGGATTCTGAACGCCAAGTGCTTGCAGATGACCGCAGCCAGCTACGATATGTTGTGTGATGTAGCGACTGCTCTCATGGCTGCCGAACCACGACCATCCGCCGTCATTGTTCTGGGCTTTCTCCAATTTGGTCACAGCGGACTTGTTCTCTTTGGCCATGCGGTGCAGGTCGAACAGCAGGGCGATGTTCTGTTTCCGTATCGACTCGTTCTGGGCATCCAGTACCCATGGGGTTTCCTCCAGAATGACGGATTTCAGTTCCTGATTCTTCTCCAACTGCGAGCAAAAAGCATCGGGCGATTCGTTCAGCCAGCTGTCGAATACCTTTTTGATACGTGGATGCGAGTTGACGAGGTGAGCCGCCAAGGTGTTGGCATACAAACGGCTGAAAACCTGTTCGTTGCACTCGTAGGGATATTCCATCAGATAGGGCAGGGCCTGAATGGCGTACCAGATGGGGTTGGGGGTGAATTCCAGGGTATAGGATTGGGTGCTCAAAGTGGAGTTGGCGATACCGAAACTGTTTTTCAATTTATTGAAAATGAATGTTTTGCTACCTTTCCCTGAAATTTGAAGAGGTAGGCTCTCGGTCACCAGAATGCGGTTGGTGAGAATGGGCAGGGTAGCTTCCTCTCCGTCGGCATACGCAGGACTCTGGTCGTTTTGCGCTTCGATGCGATACGTTACCGCACCCAAATCTTTGGGAACCGTCAGGGTGAAATGCACTTCCTTGCTTTGTCCTGCCTCAACGGTGAAACTCTGGGTAGAGATGCCGTTAGTCAAATCCAGTTTTTCTCCGTTGAAAGGATTGGTCAGGGTCAATTTTACCTGTCCGCTTTGTCTTTCTTCACCCATGTTGACCACTTTGGCAGACAAAACTACCAGGTCGCCTTCTCTCAGGAATCTCGGCATATTGGGCACCACCATCAGCGGTTTCTGGGTCTGCACAAATTTCTCGAAATAGCCGCTCATCAGCTCGTTGTTATGGGCAAAGCCTTGCAGTTTCCAGCGGGTGAGCGATTCGGGTATGGTGAAGGACACCAGCACATTACCCTCTTTGTCCGTTTGCAGATGCGGGAAGAAAAATGCGGTTTCGTTGAAATTGGTGCGGATTTGAAGGTCTTCTTTTGTCTCCCCATTCTCAGTTTCAGCGACTGCAGTTTCTGTATTATCTGAATCCCAATGAAATGTAAGATTGTCAATATCTAATCGGTCTGCCATTAAATGTGGTTCTTCTGCAAATTCCTGTTCAACAACTGTCATATCCATGCTTTCTTCCATGACCGCATTGGCGGTATAGGTGCCAGCGGATTTGCTCATCAGCATCCGGTCTCGATGCCAGCTGGTGATTTCCCATAACAGCTTTGGATAGTTCCGGATGATAAAATCATAGGAAGTTTTTTGTAGATTCTGGTAACTACTGTTTCCAATGTTTGAATAGATACTGAAAGAATAATTGAAAGAGGGTTTACTGGTATTGAAAATACTTGGAATCCAGCTGTTTGGTGTTGACAAAGCGTCTAAGGAAGCGTCATACATGGAACAGAGCAGTTCCGCCGCAACTTTGTCCCCGTTTTTGTCCTTCAGTCGAATCTGATATTGTTCCTGACTGCCCGGCAGAGTCTTGTCACGGAAAGTCAGAAAGTCGAAGTCTATTTTTTTATGACTGAATGGAATATTGAAATTTAAGCTTTTTTCATATTGTTTGTTATTTTGCGTGACAAAGGCATGGACAACCACTCTGCCGAGGTCCTTTTCTGTAACAGTATAGCTAAAATCAGTTTTGCCTTGGCTGAGTTTTATCCATTTGGACTCCACTAATTCATCATTGGAGATGATTTCGCATAGTACCATGGCATTTTTCAGATAACTTCCCAAGGTGAAATGAATGGTTTCGCCAACTTCTACAGTCTTTTTATGGGATGTTGACAGCCAAATAGCTTCGTAATTCGCACATTTTTTACTTTTTTCGTCATAAATCAATACAAAATACTCTTCTTGGATCTGATTATTGTCTTTATCGTAGGTGCTTAAGCTGATTTTGTAATAAGCTTCCTGAAGATTTTTCATATCCTGAATGATGAAAGGATTTTGGCCATCGGTCACAAAATCGCCGTGTTTAACAGTTTTTAGGACTTTCCAATTGCTCTTCTGAGCCTCGTTTTGAAAGTCCAGATAATGCAGTTTTTGGATCATCTGGACAGAATCAGACAGAAAATAATCGGCTTCTGAGCAGCTGTATTTGTAATTTTCAGGAATTTGCAAGGCTTCGATGCGGTAATGGATGGTACCTTTTTGGGCTTCGCCAGCTAAGTTGGTGATTTTCACAGGAAACTGGTTCTTCCCGTTCAAGGCAATGCTTTCGGGAAATTCCGCATTGATCAGCAATCCGATTTTACTGACTCTCACCCAAGTGGAGCCGCTGTGGGTTTCGCCTGTGATGTCGGTCACATCTACACTGACTTCGTAGGTGTATAGCGGGTTGTAACGTTGTGACTCCAAGTCGGGCTGGGCGATGAAATCGATATGGAAATTGCCTTCATTATCGCTAGCCGTCTCGCCATGAGCTATTTCCTGTGATTTCCCTGCAGGCTGCCACCACCACCAGCGCCACCAGGGGAAGGAGGCCTTGCGTACCACATGGTATTTTACGCTTGCTCCGTCAATGCCATAGCCGGCGTAGGCCTTCACATGGCCGTCAACACTCACGTTTTGCCCGATTTTGAACTCTTCGGTGGGCTGGTCCAGGGTGATTTCAAAAGTGGGGCGTTTGTATTCTTCTACCGAGAAATAATGGGAATCCAAAATTTTTGTCTCCATCTTGATCTTAAAATGAAACCGTCCTGTCAAACCTTGGCTTGGAAGTACGAAATTTCCTGATACAGAGCCATATTCGTTAGATGTAAGTTGTTGTTCGGAAACCTTTTGATAATTGGCATCGTATAGTTCAACGGTAATATTTTGCCCATTGTCTGTTTTTTGCTGAAGTATGGCGTCCCCTTTGCTTGTGGTTTCCACCAAAATCGTCTTGAAATAGACTGTTTGTCCAGGCCTATATATGCTTCGGTCAGTGAAGGTATAGGCTTTCTCATAGATATTGACTTCAGGATTATCATGGTACCTGCCCCAATATTGGCGTCTGATAATTTGATATTTATCCTGATTCCAAGTGGTATAAGCAGCAAATGTATAGGTATTATCAGCTATGTTACAGGAGCATCTTCCGTCCGCATCGCAGTTGATTGTCGTGGTTTTGGAAGGCTTTTTGGCGTTGTAATTAGGATAGATATTTATGCAGACTTCCGCTCCTTTGAGGGGCTGTCCTGTGGTGCGGTCGAACACGAAAAACTCTAATTTTTTGTCATTTTGCCGGTATTGTGCGTCAATATTGGTGACTTGCAAGGTATAAAAAGAGTAACCTTTGTGATTCTCGTTGGTGAAGGGGGCATCGGAAGCTAATAACACATAAAAGCCTGCGTTTAAAGAGGGCAGCAGAAAATGTCCACTCACACTACGGTAGTCTTTTTCATTAGGAGCATTTAGTTTGGTGTCATAGACTTTTTTCTGCTGTATCAGCCAAGCGTATAATTTCGTCTTATCCATGCTTCTTTTCAGCTCATATTCTTCTTCTTTACATGAAATAACACGGAAATACAGGTTCTCGCAATTTTTATAATCGAAAGTGATGAGGTTGGCTTGGTTGGCTGGAATGATATTGTTGCTGCTGAATTCCACCTCCGAGCTTTTGATAACACTGATACAGGTTTTGGCATTGTGGGCTTCTATGGATTTTGGTGCCGTCGTAATGGTCTTGTTGAACCATTCAACAGCGGTCACATAATCATTTTTATATTCCGGGTGGGCATTTTTGTCGTATTTCTCCGCTCTGCCCTGGTAAAATTTGCCCATGGCGTAGGCGATCATCTCATAGCCTTCTTTACCCTGATATTGTTTTTCCATGCTGGTGAGTGCCGCCAATTGCAAATCCGAGGCATTGTCCAAAGTGCTGTGTGAGCCGAGATAATCGAAACGGCGGAGTGTGGCATCGATTAATGCTTTGTTGTTTGCCTCATTCAGGTGAAGGTCGGTCAGCATTTGCAGGGTGCTCAGCGTCAGATACGAAAACGCCAGCTCGTCGTCGAAGGGAATGTCAATTTTGGCAAACTGCTGAGGCTCAGACCAATATTGTGCATCATTGATGTTAAAGGGAATCTCAGGTATCGGCAGCTCATAAATTTCATTCTGCAGAAAATCCAAAAAACGGAATGCTAAAAAGTCGTACAAAGTGGGGCGGTAGGCTTCCGAAGTCACCGAGTCCAGCAAAACAGCGTACTCCTTGATGGGAATTTTGCTAAGAGCATCTTTGTTCTCGATAGAAAGCAGATAATGTTTGATGATTTCCTTCGCGAAGCGTTGCGCGTCCCAGGTGTTGAAATCAGCGGTGGCATTGGCCTCCTCGTCGGCGAGGGCGGTGCGGTCCATAATGCGCCAGCGGTTTTGCTGATAGTAAGTCGATAGCAGCTGGGCCATGCAGCTTTGCCAAATCGCCACGTTGTTTGGGTTGCTCTTCTGCTGCTCAATCTGCTGATTGATAGATTGATAAATAGTGTCAAAGGCGTTGTCATACTGCTGCATTTGTCTTTCATACAGTTTCAGTTGCCGCTGGATATCCTTGGGGCTTTGTTGTGCAAAAGTTATCATGTTGCAAAAGAAAAAAAGTGAAACAATAAGCGTGGTTCTTTTCATATTTTTACTAGTGTTGCGGTATTTTCTTGTTTTGGTTGGTGATAAGAATATGTTATAAAGTGGTATACGATGTATGCGGTTAGTCGTGCTGAAAGCACGCAATTCTATTAACCCCGCATAAGCGTAGCGTAATGTGGGGTATGCGGCAAACTACTTTATCTCTGCGTGCCATAGGTACGCCACTTTGGAGTGTATGTAGCGTGCTTTCAGCACGCAGACAAGAGCTGCCACTGTCCACTCCACACAACAAGTTGTGCGGGGTTAATAGGATATCGTGCCTTTGGCACGCCTCTTTGTCTTTCAAATCAAAAAACCGATAAATCATCTTTTGATGGGTTTCTATAATGAACGTGCAAATTTACAAAATAGTTTGGATTGTTGATATTTTTACAGGTTTAAACCAAAAAAGTGCCGAAGGCACGATATTTTAGTAACCCCACACGTAGCGCAGCGTAGTGTGGGGTTGAGAGGAGTAGAGCGTCATCGTCCGCATCATGGCGACCCGCACGCAGCGCAGCGTAGTGTGGGGTCGGAAGGAGGTCTGTCAAGTCTCTGCGTGTCGAAGCCTCTTAACAAATATATGTGTCAGTAAATCAGTAAGAAAGAAATAAAAGTAAAAAAATGGGGGAAAATCAGATTTTATTACAATATTTTTCGTATTTTTGCCGTTACAAATATAAGAACCAAAAAATATTACAGCCATGATAGAGAAAAAGTCTGAAAAAGGCAATCTTGAGAAGAGGAAAAGATCCTTCCTCTTGATGGGCTTCGCTGTTGTCCTTGCGCTCACTTACGTGAGTTTCGAGCTGTTCGCTTCCCGCGACAAAGGACAGGTGGTGTCCATGGCTGATGACGAATTCATCGAGGTAATGGATGAAGACGTTATCGCAACCGACCAAACTCCTCCCCCGCCCCCACCACCAGTGGCTCAGCAGCAGGAAGTGGTCTTGAATATTGTGGATGACAATATCAAGGTCAACACTGACTTCGATTTCAGCCAGGATTTTGATGAGAATCTGGAAATTGAAGAGTATGTTCCCATCGAAACGGTGGTAGAAGAGGTTGAGGACGCTCCCCCTGTGCGTTTCGCAGAAAAAATGCCCGAATACGTGGGTGGTATGGAGGCCATGTATTCCTTCCTCAAAAGCGAATTGCAATATCCCGAAGTTGCTCGTAACAACAATATCCAGGGTACCGTTTTGTTGGAATTCGTTATCGAGAGAGATGGTAGCGTCAGTAATGTGAAACCTTTGGTTTCTCTTTATCCCGAATGCGACGCAGAAGCTATCCGCGTGGTAAAGAAGATGCCGAAATGGAAACCTGGCGAACAGATGGGTAAGCCTGTAAGATGCTACTTCAACCTTCCTATTCGTTTCACCTTACAGTAAAAACATCTAGGTCAATTGCTATAAAAAGAGACTTCTTGCAGGTCTCTTTTTTTTTCAAAAAGAAAGGATGAATTTTGGCAAAAAAGCATGAAAACAAAAAAAATATTTTTTCTGTTCTTATTTCTGATACCGATACTCCAGTTGTCGGCACAAGATGCGGCTACCTGTTTCCGTATTCAGCTGAAAGACAAAAATAGGAGTCCATATTCCGTGAATAGGCCGGAAGAGTTCTTGTCACTGCGGGCCATAAACAACAAGTCCAGATACAATATTCCCATTACAGAAGAGGATTTCCCGGTGAACCCGCAATATAAACAGCAGATCTGTGCTATAAATGGCAATATCAGGATCTTGGCCGAGTCGAAATGGCAGAATACTGTGGTAATTTATTGTCCCGACTCTATGTCCTTGGAAAGCGTCAAAAGCCTGCCGTTTACCGACACGGCGGTTACCCCGGTTGCCTCGTATGTGCTGGATAGCATGGACAGCAAGTATGAGACAGTGCCTGCCAATGAGGGAAGTATGTTGCAGAATGACTTGCACTTCGACAGCCTGTATGACTATGGTCCGGCATGGGCGCAGATCGCCTTCCATAATGGGCACAAGTTGCATGAGCTGGGTTTTTATGGCGACGGGATGCTGATTGTGGTGCTGGACGGAGGATGGGAAGGTTTTGATAACATTTCGTATTTTCAGGACATGTATGAAAACGGACAGCTTCTTGGTACCCGTGACATGATTCCAGGACACAATAATGTATATAGAAATGGTACTCATGGCACTTGTGTAACCTCTACGATGGCTATGGCGGTCAATGGGCAGATGATAGGTACTGCCCCTCATGCCAGCTACTACTTTATTAGGTCAGAAAGTCCTTTTTCGGAAGAACCTATAGAAGAGGACTTTTGGGCACAGGGAGTTGAAATAGCCGACAGTCTGGGCGCCGATGTGGTGAACTCTTCTCTGGGTTATTCCACTTTCGATGATTTTCATCAGGGAGATTTCACTTACGAGGATTGTGACGGGGTTGCCAGTATCGCCTCCCGCAATGCCAGTATCGCTTGTCACAAGGGCATAGCGGTTTGTGTGTCGGCAGGCAACGAGGGCAGTAAACCTTGGCATTACATCTCACATCCTGCCGATGCCTTTGACATTATCAGTGTGGGTGCGGCCCGGGCCGTAGATAGCGCAATGGCCTCGTTTTCTTCATACGGACCATCTTATGATGGTCGGGTTAAACCCGATGTGGTGAGTGTGGGTTGGGACACCTACGTGGTGAATGCGGCAGGTGGGATCAATGCGGGCAACGGCACCAGCTTCGCAAGTCCGGTGTTGGCTGGACTGGTCGCCTGCCTACGACAGGCTCTGCCCCAGAAGAATGCCTTGGAGATATTGGATATTGTACGCCAGCATGGACACCAGTATCTTACACCTGACTCCATTATGGGATACGGTATTCCAGATATGTACCAGGCCTATCTCGATAATGCGGTGGCTATAAAGGAAGCCGTTCGACCCGCCCCTTCTGTTTTATTGTACCCTAATCCTTGCGAGAACGAGTTGGTGATTCCCAATTCGGATGGGTCTATCCGCCAAATAGAAATATATGATGTAAGTGGCAAGCTGGTCCGACGTGTTGAAAATTGTTGGTATGACTTGAATACTATTTCTGTAGCTGATTTAAAATCAGGATTTTACATTGTACGTGTTAAAACAGATACCAGTATCAAGACGGCGAAAATCATTAAGCGGTAAATGAAAAAAAATCCGTAATTTTGCACCTCCAAAAATTTGAGTATGCTTAAAATTGACAATTTACATGTTTCCATCAAGGGAAAAGAAATATTAAAGGGTGTAAATCTTGAAATTAACCCAGGAGAGGTTCATGCTATCATGGGCCCCAACGGCACGGGAAAAAGCACGCTGGCCTCAGTGATTGCCGGCAAGGAGATATTTGACGTGACCGAGGGCAGTATCACCTATAAGGGCAAGAACTTGCTGGAAATGCCGGTGGAACAGCGTGCCCGCGAGGGTATCTTTATCGGTTTCCAATATCCGGTGGAAATTCCCGGGGTAAGCATTTCCAATTTCATGCGCACCGCACTGAATGAAATCCGCCAGTACCGCGGACAGGAACCCCTTTCAGGCGCACAGTTCCTCAAGTTGATGGAGGAGAAGAAAAAAGTGGTGGAACTGACTGCCAAACTGAGCAATCGCTCGGTGAATGAGGGTTTCTCAGGGGGTGAGAAAAAGAAAAACGAAATTTTCCAGATGGCGATGCTTGAACCGCAGCTAGCTATTCTGGATGAGACCGACTCCGGTTTGGATATCGATGCTTTGCGTATCGTGGCCAATGGAGTTAACCAGTTGAAAACCAAGGATAACGCCACAGTGGTAATCACACACTATCAGCGCCTGTTGGATTATATTGTGCCGGATATCGTTCATATTCTTTTCGACGGGAAGATTGTGAAATCCGGTCCCAAGGAATTGGCTAAAGAGTTGGAGGTCAAGGGTTATGAGTGGATTAAAGAAGAATACAACGCCGGCAAACTGAACTAACGTTTAATATGGAGAAGTTTATTCAATATTTGCAGCAGAAGTTTGCTGAGATTGGTTCGAAGTTGCCGAACGACAAGGAGTCAAAAGTAGTTGCCTTGCGCGAACAGGCACTAAAAGCCGTTTCCGCAAAAGGATTGCCCAGCTCAAAAGATGAGTTGTGGAGACATTTTCCGGTGGAGAAACAACTGTTCTCCCAGTTTGATATTCAAGTGGAGGCGGATCCATATCAGCCATTGGATCAGTATTTTAAGTGTAGTGTTCACGATATCAATACTGACATGTTCACCATGCTGAACGGCTGGTATGCGCATAAAAACGCTCCATTGACCACCTTCCCCAATGGTGTGATTGTGGGGAGTATCATGGCCGCAATGCAGCAGTATCCGGAATTGGTGCTGTCGCACCTTACAAAGTTTTACTCCGACAAGGCCGACAAGTTCGTTCGCCTGAACGAGTTGTTTTTCAATGACGGTTTCTTCGTTTATGTGCCTGACCAGGTGTCGGTGGAGAAACCCATGCAGTTTGTGTCTATCGTGAACAGCCAGCGCAAGCTGATGATCAACAGTCACAGCCTGATTATTCTGGGCAAGCAGTCCACACTGTCATTGGTGCAGTGCGACGATTCGCTGCAAAGCGACCAGAGTTTTGCCAATAATGTGATTGAAATTGTGCTGGATGAGAGTTCACGGCTCCATTATTACAAGATGGAAAACAAGGATGCGCAATCGATGGAGCTTAACCATGTTTTTGTGCATCAGAAAGCCTATTCCGTCTTCCGTTCCAACGCCATCACTTTCAATGCCGGTTTCCTGCGCAATATGATCCATGTGAATTTGGCGGAGCCTTTTGCGGATGCCAAGTTGTTTGGACTGTATTTGGTGGATAAAAAACAATTTGTTGACAATCAGGTGTATGTGAATCATGCAGTGCCCGATTGCACCAGCTATCAGTTGTATAAGGGCATTGCGGATGATGAGTCAAGGGCCAATTTCAACGGGCATATCATTGTCCGTCCGCAGGCTCAGCGTACTTCCGCCTTCCAAACCAACCAGAATATAGCCCTGACGGACGAGGCGAGAATCACCACCAAACCGTTTTTGGAGATTTATGCCGATGATGTGAAGTGCAGTCACGGTGCCACCGTGGGCCAGTTGGACGAAGAGGCTTTGTTCTACCTTAAGTCCAGAGGTATATGTGAGCGCAATGCCCGCGCCCTGCTGATGTACGCTTTTGCCAACGAAATAGTGAATTTTGTGGAGATAGATTCTTTGCGCGAGCGTTTGCTTGAGATGACCCAGAAACGCCTCAGCGGAGAGTTGTCGGCATGTACCCACTGTGCCTTCCCTTGTGGAGAAGATAAAAACTTTTCGTTCAAGATTGATTTGAGTAAGATTTAGTTTTTGTTTGATTGACAATTAGTTTAGGAGGTTTAGGAAGTTTAGGAGGTTTATAGGGGTATGAATATTGAGCTTTTGTGTATTGGCAAAGACAGTGCGGATGCTTTTGAGGAGGCCTTGGGCCAGTACATCAAAAAAATCAAACTATATAACAACTTTGATTTGGTGGTTATTCCTTATCTGAAAAACACCAAATCCATGTCTTTCGAAGAGCAGAAGCGGAAAGAGGGGGAGTTGTTGCTCAAGAAAATCGCTCCCTCCGACTGTGTGGTTTTGCTGGATGAACGGGGCAAGGAGGTGACTTCGGTGGGCTTTTCGGAATTTCTTCAGCAAAAAATGAATAGCGGGGTAAAGAAACTCGTCTTTGTCATAGGTGGCGCCTACGGTTTTTCGGAGGCGGTTTACCAGCGTCAGAATGCCAAAATATCCTTTTCCAAACTGACTTTTCCTCACCTGATGATACGCTTAATTTTTGCCGAACAGCTGTATAGGGCCTTCACTATCTTGCGTCATGAGCCCTATCACCATGATTAGAAGATAGTTATTTTTTTTTGCAAACATGCAAAGTATATGAAATTTTTTGTATCTTTGCCATCTTAATATGGAAATATAATGCAAATTAAAAACATAGCTATGAAAAAATCTATTCTTTTATTCGTTTTGGTTTCTTTATTTACTTGGTCGTTCGCCGTGAACCCTGTTGTCACAGTCAATGACGCCAAGCAAACAGCCACCAATTTTCTCACAGAGCAGTGTCATATCAATGCCGCAAGCATCCAATTGACTTTGCAGTACACGGAGACAGACGAAAGCGGGGAGCCTCTGTACTATCGCTTCCAGTTGAACAATCAGGGATTTGTTATTGTTTCTGCCTCAGAGCTTTATCATCCTATCTTAGCTTTCTCTTACGAGTCAGATTATGAGGCTTCCAAAGAGAATGATGCGTTCTGCAGCAGCTACAAGGAAAATATCAAGGCCGCAAAGCGTGCCGATGCTCCTGTTAGTGCCGTGGCTGCCAACGAATGGAAGCGCTACAACACTGCAAATTTTACCAGGACTAAAGATGCTGAAGTTCGTGAATGCATGCCTTTGTTGACCACCTCTTGGGGTCAGTCCATTTACTATAACCAGTATTGTCCCTTCGATGGCAATGCCTCCAACGCCAAGGACAACCGTACTATCGTGGGTAGTGCGGCATTGGCGATGTCTTCAATTATCAACTACTACCGTTATCCTACTCAGGGCTACGGTGGCGTGAGCTACATCCCCTTTATTGACTGGGGTGCTTTTCAGGAGACATATCCTCGTATTTTCTTGAATCTGAATAACGTGACCTATAATTACGATGCTATGACTTCTTCCATTAACAATTACAATGGTGAAGTCTCAAAACTGTTGTTCCATACAGGAGCTACCGCATTGACGAACTATAGCGCCGAAACCAATAACCACAAAACAAGAACAGAACCTTTCAACGCTTATAATGCTTTGAAGCAGTACTGGGGATTCTCAACCGATGCACAGATGACTTTCCGTCCTACAGATGTGCAAAATGACAGCGTTTGGATTGCTGATTATGTGTTGCCTGATTTGGATGCAAGACGCCCTGTTTTCTATTCCGCATACAGAGAACAGACTATGTTGAACAATATGTGCTTCGTGGTTGACGGTTACAAGTATCTTAACTCAGCTGAGGGCTCAAGTGTGTTCCTCCATGTCAATTTGGCTTCTACCACAACCGGTAGTAGTGAAATGAGAAAAGCTTACTACATGTACACCAGCAGTAACTTCTCCTATAAACACGGTGAAAGCGTCATCAGATACCTGCAACCGGCCACTTTGAGTATCGAGAAACCTGTGACAAGCGAAACTCTCGTTACCGCTAAATCAGGTACCATCAGTGATGGTGCGGGAAATATGAAATATTCCAGCAACTCTGACCGCGTTTGGGAAATCGCTGCTCCCAATGCTAACAGCTATACTTTCACTTTCAAACGCCTGAACACGGAGGCCAACAATGATGTGATCTCCATTTACAAAGATGAAGTGAGCGCCGCTAACCTCGTTCAGTCTTTCTCGGGACAGTATCTCACTGTTGCCGCAAACGACCAAACAATGGGTTCCGCTCAGCAGGTGTCATTTGATCTGCCAGCTCTGCCCAATTCATTTACCGTAAACTCTGACAAGGTGTTTGTGACTTTCACTTCCAATGACACTATTGAGGATTATGGCTTCGTGTTGGAATACTCTTCTACTTATGATCAGAGTGGTATCTCTGCATGTGCTGAAAGTCAGGAAGTGACTTACCCGCACTATGTTCTTACCGACGACCCGTTCGTTTCCGCCGGTAGCTTGCAACCATATACCAGTGAATTCGAAGCCTTTGTGGCCGATATCTCCAGCGATGATGAGGACTATCCCGCTCTTACCACTTGTTCATGGACTATCAAACCAGATCCTCAGGATTCTTATCATATTACCAATGGTTATTATTTCAAATTCCCAAAATTTGACCTGAAAGCTGGCGATTTTATCGAAATCACTACAATCAGTTCTACTCCGGAATTATTGGGTATCTTCGATGTGTATAATGCTCCACAGTCTGATGGTTATACGGTGTATAACAACAAAATCAAAGTGAGATTCGTTACCGACCACTGGATGGAAGGCGATGGTTTTGAAATGGAATATTGGGCTTTGGTGGAAGATAAAATCAATCAGGAAACAGGTATTTCAGATTTGAGCGTTTATCCTAATCCCGCTACTAATTTCGTGAATGTGGATTTGACGAGCGAAGCCCAGAATATCAGTGTAAGTATTGTGGATATGAGCGGCAAGGTGCTGTACAATGATGTTTTCAGCCACAATGGTGGAACTCAAAACTATAAGGTTCCTGTTACTGAGTTGGCAAACGGTATCTATTTCTTGAATCTGGATACTCCAACAGGAAAAGTCGTTCGTAAGATTGTTGTGAGATAATATTGATACATGAACATAAAAAACCGGGGCGAATCGCTCCGGTTTTTTTTATGCTTTCTTCAAAGAGTGGCTGAAGGTGTTTAGGATTGTCTATGCTTTGATGTTCAGGCATATCTGCTCGAATTCCTGAACGCTGAGTTGTTCCGGCCGCTTGGTAAAAATGGGATCTTGCAGGTATTCGTCCGAAAAATCATATTGTCTTAGCGAGTTACGCAGAGTCTTTCGGCGTTGGTTGAAAGCGGATTTCACCACTTGTTTGAACAGTTTTTCGGTGCAGCGCAATTGTTTGTCAGGATTTCGGGTGAGCCGGATTACCGCTGATTTCACTTGCGGAGGAGGGAAGAACTGGTGCTCATCCACCGTGAAGAGGTATTCAATATCATAAAAGGCTTGCAAAAGCACACTGAGGATGCCATATTGCCTGTTGCCGGGTTTCGCTGCCACCCTTTCCGCAACCTCTTTCTGGAACATTCCCACTACCTCGTTTACTAAGTCTTTGTAGTCCAGTACTTTGAAAAGAATCTGTGAGGAGATATTATAAGGAAAATTGCCTATAATGGTCAGATATTGGTCAAATAAGTCGGCTAAATCCAGCGTCAAGAAGTCTTTAGGCCAGATGTGCTCCCGCAAGGCAGGGTAGTGCTGCCGCAAATACTCGACCGATTCACGGTCAATTTCCACCACATTGAAATTCTCATAGTCTTGCTCAATCAGATACTTGGTCAGTACTCCCATGCCGGGGCCGATTTCGAGCACGTTTTTAGGGCCGGAGACGATGCTTTCGGTAATTTGCCGGGCAATGTCCTCATTGCGCAGGAAGTGTTGTCCTAGGTTCTTTTTGGGCTTGACAAGAGGCATGTCTTAATGTTATTGGTCACCCCGCAAGGCTCTGAATCGCGTACGGGCTTCGGTGATATATAAACTGGAGGGGAAATCCCTCATCAGCTTGCGGTAACAATCCATCGCCTTGTTGGGATCGTGGATAAAGTATTCGTATAAATCTCCCAATTTGAAGAGGGCGTCATCGGCAAGCAGTTCAGTGCTGTGCGATTCCTCGATTTTACGTAACATTTGTTCCGCAGTCAGGTAGTCTTTCTTCTTGATCAATATCAGTGCCTGCTGGTACAGAGCGTCGTCCACCAAAGTGCCGAAGGGGGACATCATCATGACGGAATCGAACATGGTATAAGCTTCTTCCACTTTGTTCTGGAAAAGCAGAAAGTCTGCTTTTGCGTAGTATTGCAGCGGAATATTGGTCTTGGTCTGGGCGAACAGCAAGCTGTCTTCTTCGTCGCCTTCCTCTTCCTCTTCGTCTTCGTTATCGGAAATCAGCAAGGAGAAATACATGGCATCATTGGCGATGAGCTTTGAGGTGGCGGCGCGCAGTACGTCTAACTGGCTTTTGGCCCATGCGAATTCTCCGATATAGAAAGACAGTTTGGCATTTTTGAACTTGGCCATCTGGCCGATTTCGTCATTGGGCATGTCTTTGTCCACTTGTGAATACAGCAGCGTGGCATCCCATATATTGTTCATGTATAATAAGATATCGGCTAATTTGACCTTATACTCGTTAATTTGCCGGGGTTCCCTCCCGGTGACCTTGATGGCTTCTTCCAGCAAAGAGGAAGCCTCTGCCGGTTTATCTAAGTAAAATGCCAGCAAGGAGGCATATTGTAGAAGTTGTTCGGAAGGACAGCTACCTATGCCTTTTTCTTGGATAAATTTTTGATAATCGGTTTCCAAAGCGGTTAATTCCTGTTTTTTGACAGGAAAAGTATTGGATATTTTCTGGTATTTGATATCCAGAAGTTTGGAGACAGCATTGTCATATTCAGCGTTCTCGGGCCCTTTTTCAATGACGTAGTTCAAGGCCTCAATGGCAATGTCATAGTCACGGGCTTGTTGGGCGCTAACGGCCAGCTGTATCAGGCGGGAGCCGTCCTCCTTGTTTTTTTTGTCTAAGGCCTTGGCCAGAATCAGTGCCTCCGGAAAGTCTTTGTTGACCTGATATACCCATGCCAATAGCAGCGTATAGCAGTCGTTTTCCGGATATTTCTGCATGTTTTTCTGCAGCATCGTTTTGATCATCGTGTATTTTTGCTGGTTCTCGTCATCAGCGAGGGCATTCTGGATGATTTCTTCGGCTTGGGGCAGAAATTTGGCGTCATTGTCGCTGATCAAGGCTAAGGCTTCTTCGAAAAGCTTGTCGCTGCGGCCCAGCTGGCTGTATATGCCGGTGACTTCCTTGGTGAACAGTTTTTCATTGTTCAGCAGCGTACGGCCTTTCAACAGGGCGTTCAGGGCATATTCTCTTTTGCCTTTGGACAAGAAAGCACTGTATATCTCCCTGACACTGTAGTCTTTAGCTGTCATTTCCTTGAGGGCACCCTGATACTCTTTCTCGGCTTTCCCTATCTGGTTGGACATTTCGTACACAAAGCCCAGGTCGATGCGATAGCGTTGCTGTTCAGGAAACAACTTGCACTGTTTTTTGGCCAGTTTTTCCAATTTGTCCAAATCATGTAATTCGTATAGTGTCTGGAAATTGTAGTAATACAAGTAGGCGTTTTTCTTAGTCAGCTGGATTTTGTCAAACAACTCGCTGGCTTTTTCGTATTCGCCATCTTTGTAATATTGAATAACCAGCTGTTCCTCAGGGGTTTGCTGGGCAAATACCAGTGAGGAAACGAGAAAGAGCAGACAGGTCAGAAGAAAACGGCGCATGGGAATCATTAGTCAATCATGTCGAATCCTGTGTATTTTCGCAGGACTTCGGGTACAATGATACCTTTGTCGGTTTGGTTGTTCTCCAGCAGGGCGGCCAGCACGCGAGGCAGTGCCAAGGCACTTCCGTTCAGGGTGTGAGCCAGTCGCATTTTTCCTGTGGCTTCGTCTTTGAATCTCAGTTTGAGGCGGTTGGCCTGGAAGCTCTCGAAGTTGGAAACGGAGCTGACTTCCAGCCAGCGCTGCTGAGCCTTGGAATACACCTCCAGATCGAAGGTCAGCGCTGAGGTGAAGCTGATGTCGCCACCGCAGAGGCGCAGTACCCTGAAGGGCAGACCGAGTTTGGTCAGCAGCGACATGGCGTAGGTTTTCATTTTTTCCAAGGTCTCGTAAGAGCGGTCGGGGTGCTCAATCACCACGATTTCCACTTTGTCGAACTGGTGCAGGCGGTTCAGGCCGCGCACATCCTTGCCGTAGGAACCGGCTTCGCGGCGGAAACATGCTGAATAACCGCAGTTCTTGATGGGGAAATCACTCTCTTTCAGGATAGTGTCACGATAAATATTGGTGATGGGCACTTCTGCGGTGGGAATCAAGTAGAAATCGTCCACTTCGCAGTGGTACATCTGGCCTTCTTTGTCAGGCAGCTGGCCTGTGCCGTAAGCGGAAGCCTCGTTCACCATATAGGGTGGCTGGATTTCGGTGAATCCGTGCTGGACTGCCTCGTCTAAGAAGAAGTCTATCAGTGCTCTCTGGATGCGGGCGCCTTTGCCCTTATATACTGGAAAACCTGCGCCGGTGATTTTGCAACCCAGGTCGAAATCGATGATGTCGTATTTTTTCACCAAGTCCCAGTGGGGCAGGGCGTCGTAGTCGAAATTGGAGGCATCGCCTTCGGTGTAAACGATTTCGTTGTCAGCGGCGGTTTTGCCTTCCGGCACGGAGGCGTGGGGCAGGTTGGGCATCAGGAACAGCCTTTCCTGGATTTTGTCGGCGGCTTCGGCCACTTTGGCTTGCAGCTGCTTTTCCACCTCTTTCAGCTCGGCGATGCGTGCTTTCATGTCAGCGGCCTCGGCGGCTTTGCCTTCCTTGAACAGCTTGCCGATTTCGGCAGACAGCTTTTTCTGCTCCATCAGGTTGTCGTCAAGGCTTTTCTTGTTTTGTCTGATATCGACATCCAATTGCGAAATTTCGCTGATAATACCTTCAGCGTCAAAATGTTTGACCTTCAAACGGTCGATAACGAATTGGGGATTCTCGCGGATTAATTGAATCTGTAACATGTTGTTTTGTTTTTAGTCTTCGGCATTGAGAATGTCAGCGATGTGGATAACCTCAAGGCCCATTCCTTTGGATTGTATGAAGGCGTCCATGTGTTGCAGACAGTTGATGTCGGTAGAGGTCACATATTGGGCACCCATGGAATAAATTTTGGTCACGATTTTTTCAATCATCTGGTCCGACACCTCGGGGTTGATGACCGAGAAACGTCCGTTGGCGGAGCAGCAGTCGTTCATGTCAGGGTCGGTGAGGAGCTCGAGACCTTTGGTATTTTTCAGCAGTACTTCGGCCTCATCCTGCAGCTCGTACATGTTGCGGGCCGCACACGATTTGAAATAGAAAACCCTTTGCGGGAAATGGTTGCCTACGGTGGTCAGTCCCAACTGGTTGACAATGAAATCGCACAGTTCGTAGGTGTTGGACACAAAGAATTTCAGGTCGTTGACCACACTTACATTGGTCAACAGCTGACTGTAATATTTGCGGATAAAGCCGGCACATGCGGCGGAGGGAATGACGAGGGGACATTTGTTGTTCTCGTACTCGGCCATCATTTTCGTTCCTAACTCCTTGGCAGTTTCAATTTCGCCTGAAAAATAGAAATTCCGTCCGCAGCAGGTTTGCTCGGTTTTGTAATGCACCTCGAGACCCAGCTTTTCCAATAGGCGCACAACGCTTTGTGCCACAGAGGGACTAAACATGTCCATTTCGCAGGGAATGAACAAATTAACATGATTGCCTTGATCTGCCATGATTTGATTTTTTAACCTGCAAAGATACAAATTTTTTCAATGTGCCAAATATCCGAATCTTTCGGTTCTCAGTTTTCAGTTTTCAACTCGTTATAGCAGTGTCGGCATAGTGGCATGTAACTCTCTTTCTCCCCCAGCATTACTTGTTTGTCGTTGCGTACTATGCGGAGCGAGTACTGCGCCAAGTCGCCGCAGCGGGTGCAAATGGCATGCACTTTCGACACATATTCCGCCACTGCCATCAGCTGGGGCATGGGACCGAAAGGCTTGCCCAGGTAGTCCATGTCCAAACCAGCCACGATAACACGTATTCCACAGGATGCCAGTTGATTACACACGTCAACAATGCCATCATCGAAAAACTGCACCTCATCAATACCCACTACCTCCACAGTTTCCATGTTCACATACAACAATATTTCGGAGGAATTGTGAACGGGTGTGGATACCATTGAAGTCTCGTCGTGCGACACCACGTCGGCTTCGTCATAACGGACATCAATGGCGGGTTTGAACAGCTCGATTTTCTGGTTGGCAAAGGTGGCTCTGCGGATCCGACGCAGCAATTCCTCTGTTTTCCCCGAAAACATGGAACCGCAAATCACCTCAATCCAGCCCTTGTTTTTGCTTCTGCTCGCCTTACTTTCCAAAAACATTTTTTATGGTGTTTGATATTGATAATTTTTGTATTTTTGAAGACTTTTTCGGAAGGCAAAATTAGTAAATTTATTGGGACTATTCAGGCTAAAGACATTAAATTATGCAGACTGTTCATGACGATTTAGGACAAATTATTGATAATCTTTTGCTTATCAAAAAAAATACGGATAAAATTTCTTCTATTGAAAAAGATATTCTGCTCCAGAATCTGAGAGAGGCCTATCTCGCGATTTTGCGTTGTCCAGTTCTTGATGAGAAGGAAGTTGTTGAAAATAAGAAAGAAACTATAGATGAGCCGCAAAAGGAAAATGAAGTGGAGGAGCTTGTCGAGGAAAAGGTTGAAATGAGGGAGGAAGAGCAGTTGGAAGGGGAAAACGAGGAAATGGATGTCGATATTTTGGAGTTTGTCAAGGCGGTGCCCAAAGCGGTTTTCGAAGAAAAATCTCTGATTCAGAAGATTCCCGATTTGTTTTCCGAGCCTGAAGTCAAAGTAGAGACAGCTCCTGAGCCCGATCCGGTAGTGGAAGCCAAACCCGAACCGGAGGTAGCTCCTGAGCCAGGGCCTGTTCCTGAACCGGTGAAACTGATTGAGCCCGAGCCTGTGAAGGTAGTGGCTCCCGAACCTGTTGTGGAAGTCAAACCCGAACCCGTAGTCGCTCCTGAGCCGGAGCCCGTTCCCGAGCCCGTGAAAGTGGTTGAGCCCGAGCCAGTGAAGGAAGAGCTTCACGAACCCATTGTGGAAACCAAACCCGAACCGGTGGCAGCTCCTGAGCCGGTAGTGGTAGCCGAGCCAGAACCGATTATCGAGCCTGCTCCCAGAGTTTTTACTCAGCCCAAAGTGGAGGTGAAACCCCAGCAGCGCTCTCTCAACGACCTTTTTAACGAGCAGAAAAAGGACTTGGGCGAAAAATTCCAGCAAACCAAAATCGCTGATTTGACCAAGGCCATGTCAATCAATGATAAATTCTTGTTTATCAGGGAATTGTTCAAGAACAAGAGTGAGGAGTTCAGTCACGCTATTCATACTTTGAATAAGTGCGAGAATATCGAAGAGGCTTTCGATACCATGGAAGGTCTGAAAAAACAGTATTTCTGGGATTCCACTTCATCGGCCTACTTGGCCTTATGCGATTTAGTCAGAAGAAAATTCTAATCATTATACGTTTAACAAAATTATCTAAAATGAAAAAATTAGTTTCCCTCCTTACCATTGCCGCTCTGCTTTTCAGCGGTGTGGTATTCGCGCAAAACGAAACCAAGAAAGAAGAGAAAAAAGAAGGTTATGTGTTCACTAACCTGAAAGAAATCCCCGTCACTTCGGTGAAGGACCAGGCTCGTGCAGGTACCTGCTGGTGCTACTCAGGACTCGGTTTTATCGAGGCCGAATTGCTCCGTATGGGCAAGGGCGAATACGATCTTTCCGAAATGTACATTGTTCACAACACTTACATCGACCGTGCCAAAGCAGCCGTTCGTACCCATGGTGATGTTTCTTTCTCACAGGGCGGTTCTTTCTACGATGTGATTTACGGCATGAAGACTTTCGGTTTGGTGCCCGAAGCCGAGATGCGTCCCGGTGCCATGTATGGCGACAGCCTTTCCAAACATGGCGAATTGTCCGCTATCAGCGACGCTATCGTGAAAGCTATTGCTGAAGGCGATCATAAATCTCTGCAGCACAACAACAAAAACGAGGTGTTGTGGGTGAAAGCCATCGAAGCTGTGCATGACATTTATTTGGGCAAACGTCCTGAAAGTTTCGTGTACAATGGCGTCACTTATACGCCGATGTCATTCTACAATTCTTTGGGTTTGAATCCTGATGATTATATTTCTATTACTTCTTATACACATCATCCTTATTACGAGAAGTTCGTCTTGGAAATTCAGGACAACTGGCGTTGGGCTCAGTGCTATAACTTGCCTTTGGATGAGTTCATGGATATTTTTGATTATGCTATTGACAATGGTTATACCATCGCATGGGGTGCTGATGTCAGCGAGGAAGGTTTCCGCAAAGGTATCCGTGAAGGTTTTGCTGTATTGCCCGATTTGGACGCTACTAGCAGCGACAATAGCGGCAGCGATATGGCTCATTGGACAGGTTTGAGCAAGTCTGACCGTGCCAAAGAGGCGTACGAGCATCCCACTCCGCAGCGCTGGGTGACCCCCGAAGAACGTCAGCTGGCTTTCGATTCATGGGAAACCACCGACGACCACGGCATGTTGATTTATGGCAAGGCCAAAGATCAGATAGGCAACGAATATTACTTGGTGAAAAACAGCTGGGGCAAAGTGTACAAATATGATGGTATGTTCTACGCCAGCAAAGCATACGTCCGTTACAAAACCATGAATATTGTGGTTCACAAAAACGGAATTCCAAAAGAAATCAAAAAGAAACTGGGTATCAAGTAGTTGTTAGCTATCTTGTTAAAAAAACTTAATATTATAGTCTCCTTAGCAGGACGTTGAAATTATTCCTATCTTTGCAAATAAAAATTCAATACCAGCAAAAATAAAAATATTATGAAAAAAGTATTAGGAATTATGGCTGTCGTAGCCGTTTCAGCTTTGATGTTCACCTCATGTGGCAAGAAATGTAATTGCACTCGTTATGAGGATGGCAAGAAGGTTTATGTTGAAACTATTGACAATGGTGGAACAAGATTTTTCGAGAAGTCTATTTGCTCAGAAATGTCTGTTGATAAACACCAAGGATACTCTGTAGTTACCGAGGGGAAGGAAGTTTCTGTAGAAGTTAAATGTAAATAATTTTTTACATCAAAAAAAAGGCGGCCAAATGGTCGCCTTTTTTTATGTCTATTGTGAGGCTCCTATAATATGACAGTCCTATGATTTCCGGGCAATTATTGTCTGTCGTATTTCACCACCTCTTCAGAGAAAAAGTCGAGTTGCACTCCTGCCATCTTGAACATCTCTTCGGATTCTGCGCCGGCGTGGTATTTTTTCTCACACACCACGCGCTTGATGCCACAGTTGATGATGAGCATGGCGCACACACGGCAGGGGGTCATGCGGCAGTATAGCGTGGCTCCGTCTAAGGAAATGCCTAATTTGGCGGCCTGGCAGATGGCGTTTTGCTCGGCATGCACCGTGCGCACGCAGTGCTCGGTAACGGTGCCGTCTTCATGTACTGTGCGTTTGAACTGATGCCCTACCTCGTCGCAATGGGGCAGCCCTTTCGGGGAACCGACATAGCCGGTGACCAGTATCTGGCGGTCGCGAACCACTACGCAGCCGCTACGTCCGCGGTCGCAGGTGGCGCGTTTACTTACCGTGTTGGCGATTTCCATGAAGTATTCATCCCACGAAGGACGCTGGTATTTGGTTGCTGAATTCTCACTCATGGTCCATTTGTTTTAGAATGTCATCAATTTGTTGATACAATGCCTCGAAATCCCCGTTATTTTGCAGGGTAAAGTCCGCCATTTGGATGCATTTCGACAGATTTTGCTTGTTGGGGTCGGTGGAGGTCATCTCGCGTTGCTCGTTTTCGATGAAAGTCTCGAAACTCACGTGGTCGGTTTCGGAGTTGCGGCCCACAATACGCTCGTAGCGCACTTTTGGGTCGGCATCCACGGCCAACAGCGTGAAATTGCCTTTTTGTTTCAGCGAGTCCACCTCACCTGGGGTGCGAATGCTCTCAATGATGGCGTTTTGTCCCCGCTGTTGGGCGCGTTTGAACAACTCGTCGGTGATGTACGAGGGGCAGTGGGTGGCTCTCAGCTCGTTGGCCACCACCACGAAAGTGTCGCGGTTGATGGGAAGTCCTCTTCGCTCGGCCTCTTCAATCAGGTAGTTGCGCACCGAGTAGTGCAGAAATTGTCGTTTCTCAATCAGGTAATCCACAATAGTGCCCTTTCCCGCACCCAAAGTTCCTGTAATACCGATAATTATCATAGTACAAACTGCTATTATTAATCGCTGGCAAATTTACACATAAAATTCCTTAGTTATACATGGATGTATGAATTTTATTGTAGGGACGAAATTCATTGCGTCCGACGATGATGGTGGTGCTATTCCTCTGTTAGGGGCTTCTGTTGGATAATGGTATAACCTCCATATTTCTTGCTCCCGTTGTGTTGAATAAGTTGACGATCCATTATTATCTCAAACCAGTGTATTCGCCATGAAAATCGTGAGCAAAAGAAAAATTTTTTTATTTTATACATATTCCGCCCGATACCCGTTCACTACATGGAGAGTTTCCGTTATCTTTGTACTGATAACAAAAACAGTGCAAAAATGGCAGGAACAGTAAAAGAGATGAGCATAATCAAGCAAGTGCTGCTACTGAAGCAGCAAGGAGAAACGAACCGCGGCATAGCCCGCAAGTTGTTTTTGCATAATATACTCAGGAAGCTGGGGACAAAAAAAACCGCTCAAGCGAGCGGTTTTTCCAATCAAACATTATGAACAAACTTTATGCCTCTGCAACAGGTTGTACAGAAACAAAAGATTTACCGTTTCTACCTTTTTTGAAAGCTACAGTTCCATCAATCAGGGCGAACAAAGTATGGTCTTTACCCATACCTACGTTCATACCAGGATTGTGGACGGTACCTCTCTGGCGGATAATGATGTTACCGGCTTTGGCCAGCTGACCGCCAAAAATCTTAACGCCTAAGCGTTTGCTGTGGGATTCACGACCGTTCTGTGAACTACCGACACCTTTTTTATGAGCCATTTCTGTAAGTTTTTAATCGTTAATACTAAATTAGAAGGTTATAGAATCGATTTTCAGTGTGGTCAGGTACTGACGATGACCATTCATTTTCTGATAACCTTTTCTTCTTTTCTTCTTGAAAACAAGAACTTTGTCACCTTTGATGTGGTTGACAACGGTAGCGGTTACCTCTGCACCGGCAACGGTGGGAGTACCTACGTTTACGGTACCGTCATTATCAACGAGCATCACGCGGTCGAATTTAACTTGCGACCCTTCTTCAGCATTGAGGCGATGAACATAAACCTTGCGGCCTTGCTCAATCTTGAACTGTTGCCCTGCTATTTCTACGATTGCGTACATTGTGATTGATATTTTTGGTTAATAATTTTTTGGGGCTGCAAAATTATAAAAAAAAATCATACCAGCGGAAAAAAATTATACTTTTTATTAAACAATTTCGTTCTATATTCGTCTTTATATTATTACATCACTAAATTGTAATGGGAAAATGGCGATTAATAAATTTTTTAAAATGCTGATAATTAGCTTGTTGTGTGTTTTTAGCGTCAGTTTAAACGCTCAAACTCCAACGGGGGAAAACTTCCAAAATTCTCCGAAATTTTCCAATTATGTCGATTTGACAGCGGCTGCGGAACACTCTGTGCAGGCAGTTGTGCATATCAAAACGGAATTTAAACAGAAAAATTCCGCATGGGACAGCTATTATAACGACTCTTTTTGGGAGCATTTTTTCGGTATTCCGTATGGTCAAAGTAATGAGTACCCGGTACAGGCTGCTGGTTCGGGTGTCATTATTGCTCCTGACGGCTATATTATCACCAACAACCATGTGGTGGAGGATGCGGAGAAAATCACTGTCACTTTGAACGACAAGCGCGAGTTCAACGCCACGTTGGTGGGCAACGATGCGGAAGCGGATTTAGCCTTGATTAAGATTGAGGAAAGCCAGCTGCCGTATTTGAGTTTCGGCAATTCCGACAAGGTGCGTATTGGCGAGTGGGTGCTGGCAGTGGGCAATCCGTTTAACCTCACGTCCACGGTGACCGCAGGTATTGTGAGTGCCAAGGCCCGAAATCTGAATATCATGGAAGGAAGTTCCAATATTGAGTCATTTATTCAGACCGATGCAGCTCTGAATCAGGGAAATAGCGGTGGGGCTTTGGTGAATGTGCAGGGCGAGCTGATTGGTATCAACACAGCCATTGCTTCCGGAACCGGCTATTATACAGGCTATTCCTTTGCCATTCCGTCCAACATTGCCCGCAAGGTGGCCAGCGACCTGAAAACCTATGGGGTGGTACAGCGTGCGTATCTGGGTGTTTCCATTATGGATATTACGCCTCAGAAAGCCGAGGAGCTGAATCTGAAGAGTTTGGACGGAGTGATAGTGGGTTTGGTGGATGCCAATGGTGCCGCTTATCAGAGCGGTTTGGAAGAGGGGGATGTGATTCTGGCAATTAACGATACCAAAACCAATTCCGCTTCCGAACTGCGAGAGGTGCTGATGCAGCACTCCCCAGGAGAGACGGTCAAGGTGAAAGTGTTGCACAAGGGACAGGAGTCTGTGAAAGACCTCCGTTTGCTGAACCGTCAGGGAAATACGGATATTGTGGAGCAGAACAATGCCACTGCGGAAACTGTGTTGGGCGCCTCTTTCAGCGACTTGAGCAAGCGAGAGCTGAACTATTACCGTATCACCGGTGGTGTGAAGGTGACCAATCTTGGCGATGGTCTGCTGCAGAAGTCCGGTGTGAAGAAAGGCTTTGTGATTACGGTCATCAATGGCCGCATTATCTCTGACACCAAAGACCTGGATAAATTTTTCCAGCATAACAGTGATAGATTTATCGCCATCGAAGGCGTGTATGACAACGGCTACTATAAATATACCTACACGATACAACTGCCGTAAACAGGAGTCAGGATACAGGGGACAGGTTACAGAAAATTAAGAACTAAAAACCAAAAATTAAAAAACAAATCAACAGTTCATCAAATCAACAAAAAACTATCTTAGTTCTTAATTTAATTAGCACATTGAAAATTAGCACATTAATAATATGAGACAATTAAAGATTTCGAAATCCATCACCAACCGCGATACCGCTTCGTTGGACCGCTTTTTGGCGGATATTGGCAAAGAGCAGATGATTAGCGCCGACGAGGAGGTTGAGCTGGCAAGACGTATCAAACAAGGCGATCAGGAAGCGCTGGAAAGACTGACCAAGGCCAACCTGCGTTTTGTCGTTTCCGTGGCAAAGCAGTACCAGAACCAGGGTATCAGTCTGCCCGACTTGATTAACGAGGGCAATATCGGTTTGATCAAGGCTGCCAAGCGTTTCGACGAGACCCGTGGGTTCAAGTTTATCTCGTATGCGGTGTGGTGGATACGCCAGGCCATTTGTCAGGCTATTGCCGACCAGTCTCGTATTGTGCGTCTGCCCCTGAACCAAGTGGGTACCATCAACAAAATCAAGAAAGAAATCGCCCATCTGGAGCAGGAGTTCCAGCGCGCTCCCACTTTGGAAGAGATTTCGGAGGCGATGGATCTGCCTGTTGACAAGGTGAATGAGATTCTGAGAATCAACAATCATCCGCAGTCGATGGACTCGCCAGTATCGCCGGATGATGACACCAAGTTTTCAGACACATTTATTTATAATGTGGAGAAAGATACCGATGACAAGCTAATCAATGAGTCGCTGTCCTCAGAAATTAATGAGATACTGAAGAAAACACTGAATGAAAAGGAAATAGAGATTGTCAAGCTCTTTTTCGGCATTGGAGTGAGCCATGAATATACCCTGGATGAAATCGGTGATGCCGTGGGTTTGTCACGAGAGCGGGTGCGTCAAATCAAGGAGCGTGCCCTCAAACGCCTCAAACAGGAGACCAAAAACCGGAATTTGAAGATATACCTGTAATAAATGTGCCAATGAGGCAATGTGCTAATGTGCCAATTTTCAGTGGTCAGTGGTCAGTGGTCAGGGGGTAGGGGAATTTCACTTCGCTCGAGGGGAAATGATAATATGATAATGAATAGAAACGTAGGGACGCGATGAATCGCGTCCGACGACGACGGTGGTGGCGCTACTCCTCTGTTAGGGGTTTTTGTTGGGTAATGGTATAGCCGCCAGTCTTTTTCGCTCCAACATATGAAATCAATCCATGCTCTGTCAGTTTGGCGAGATAACGGCTGACAGAGCCTTTTGAGATTTTGCAATCATCACTTATATCGCTTATTTTGCAGTTAGAATGAGTTGAGATATAATGATATACTGTTAGCAATTTTTGATTTTGATTAAAAACTTCCAATAAAGATTGTATGTCTGGAACGGAGGGGCTATTTTTAGAATTGGGTTCTTTGAT
>JAFXSR010000050.1 GCA_017525505.1 Bacteroidales bacterium | reverse complement strand
CTCCATCTCCACCTTCTCGTGCCCCGGGAACCTGAACCGCACAAACCACTCCTTATACAGATTCTCCGCCATCTGCTCCAACAACCGTATCCGCTTGTTGTTGTTCTCTATCAGATTGTCGTACGCGGAAAGGATGGAGGCTATGCGGCGCTGGACTTCTTTCTTGTGAACATTTATTTTTAGTGAATGAAGATGATTTTGATTTAAGGTTGGTACACCAGCACCTGCATTATATTGCTCAAGGTGCATCGTTTTCAGAAAATAATAAACGTAGCGAGGATTGTTGTTTTTGAAATCCTTTACATATAAGGTCGTATTAAGTGGCCAGCATTTACCTTCAATATATTGAACAGCACCCAGACTGCCTGAACGTCCGGTAACAACCATTGGGCCATTCACTTTATAGGTAGAATGGTGTGCTTTTATATTAGTTGAAGCAACAACAGGGTAATCTCCATCTTCTATTTGAGAATCTGGCAAATCAAAACCACGATTTAACCTAATAAAATCATCAAATTTGATTTTCTCCATACTCACTCCTCCCCAAACAGTTCCTTCATATTCTTTTCAATCTCCTGCTGCAACTTCAACGCTTCGTCATTAAGTTGCGAAAACTCGGTGTTCAAGCCCTTCATCGTGTCGGCAAACTCTTGCTCGGTCAGTCCGTCGTCTTCAATCACCACACCCACACAGCGGCCTGCATTGAGCGAATAGTCCTGGTCTATGATGCCGTCTTCACCTTCGAGCTTGGCCACTTTGCACAGACCGATCACATCCTTGTATTTTCCCTCTGGCCATCGTTCCAAAAGCCAATCCAACTGCTCTTGCTTTCCAGCGGCTTTGTATTCCTCCACCAATGCCCAGAAGCTGTCAGAATCACCCTCGCACAAACGGCTGATGATGCCGAGGTTCTTAATCTGCTCTTCCGAGAACTTGCGGTGGGCTCGGTCAACCTGCGTAAAGACATTGCGGGCATCGATAAAGAGGATCTCGTCGCGTTTGCCGTGTGCTGAGCCTGTCGAAGCACGCTCTTTGTTGAAGAACCACAGTGTGGCCGGGAGTGTCACCGTCGAGAACATATTGCTCGGCAGTGTCACCATCTGGCTGATAATGCCGTCCTCAATCATCTTTTTCCTAATCTCAAGTTCGGAGCCGCCTGCGTCGCTGGCCGAGTTGGCCATCACGAGCGCCGCCTTGCCGTGCTCGTTGAGCGAGGTTGCAAACAAGCCAATCCACAGGTAGTTGGCGTTAGGCACAGTCTCTTTCTTGTCGGAGGCCTTTTTGCCGCTCTTGGTCTTGTTGCGGGGTACGCCGTAGGTGCTGAAACGCTTATCGTTAATCACCTTTTCCACCACCACCTCGTCCACATTGAACGGGGGATTAGCCATCACATAATCAAATCGCCCGAAGGCATTGTGCGGGTCGCTATAGAACGAGTTGGCCTCGATAATGTCGCCGCGCACATTGTTCAGCAGCAGGTTCATCTTGGCCAGTTTCACGGTGTCGGGATCTTTCTCCACACCATAGCAGCGGAAATTCATCAAATCGCTGTTGGACGCGTTATGTCGGTGCATATAGCGGGCCGCCTGCACAAACATACCGCCCGAACCGCAGGCGGGGTCGAGGAATTTCTTGTCGCCCGTAACTGGCTGCAGCACTTCCACCATATACTGCACAACCGAGGCGGGAGTGTAGAATGCGCCGCCTCCTTGTCCTTCGCTCAAGGCAAAATTGCCAAGGAAATACTCGTAGATCTAACCAAAAAGGTCTATGCTGATATCTTCGGGGATGTCTTTGAACACACGGATAATCTTGCTAAGCAGTTCAGGCTCCTCTTCGGGAACCAGCTGGACATACAGCTCTTTGGGCAGCACACCGTCCATCTTGGCGTTCTCCTTCTCGATAGCCTCCATCGCCGCTTTCACCAAAACGGCCTTGTGAACGGTGTCCGGTGCCTCGTTAATGGTGTCATAATAGGCGCATTCGGGCAGGAAGAATCCGCATCTCTCCACGGCCACGTCCTAATACAACTTCTCCATACGAGTACCTTTGTACTGGGCATATTCCTCATCTATTTCCTGCTTGTGCTGCTTGAAAAGAATATCTGCGTAACGCAGGAAGATAAGTCCCAGGATGGGCTGTCCGTATTTGTTGGCTGCAAGTTGTGCGCTGGCACGCAGCATATCGGCAGAGTGCCAAAGATTATCTTTCAGCTTTTTAATTCCTGATCGGTCATAGCAATTACTCTGCTTTTCTTAAAAAATTTAGCATCTACTCAATTAACTTGCAAAGATACAAAAAAGAACATAAAAGCATAAGAAAAAGGCAAGAAATCGCAAAAAAACGCCCACAACTATTGATATGCAACCCTCTATGAAGGTTGTTTGTTATGTGTGGTGATGTTCGGGCCTATGCAGTTGGTTGCGGTTCCGCCACAGAAATAGGGGTCAGTGATTAGTTGATAGGAACTAGGGGATAGTGATTTGAGAGGGAGTGTCGTTTGATGATCTTTTGGTGACTTTTCGATTAAGAGAAAAGTCACGGAAAAATCTTTGGAAAAGAAAAAAGGGCAGGTCTTGCGACCCGCCCTTTTTCTTTTGATTCATACAGGCAATTAAGCGTTGGCTAATTACTATATCACCGTCAGTTTTCCTTTGTATAGACATGGTTTTCCGCCACTGACAACCCACAGCATATATACGTATGTACCTCTGATCACATTACCCCTTACTTTCCCATCCCACAACACCAGGCGGCCATCCATTTCAGCAGGCAGGTTGGTAAAGGGAGTGGATGGGACAAACTCGCCAGCAGTATTTTTCTTCCCCTCGTAATAGAACACTTCCTCGCCATTACGCGAAAACACCACAAACTTCACCTCAGATATAAACCTAAGCACAAACTGGTCGAGATAGAAATAGTCATTCTGCACCGGACCTTCGTTCGGACTACGGGTCGGCGTGATGCAGTTCGGCAGGAACACATTCGGCACACAGGGTTCAATCCTGTACGTGGCCTTCGCCTCACATTGTGTCGTACGATCCACAATACTTACCGAATAGCTTCCGTCGCTCAATGCCAACAGTTCATCGGTGGTACTCATCACCGAATCCATATAGACCCAAGTATAATCCACCTCATTCTGCTGTACATTGCTCACATTGGCCACCAATGTAGTCTGGGCACTGTCACAAAAATCGCCCAACTGCTGAATGGTTACCGTCGGATTCTGCACATCAAAGCGCACCTTTACGATGCTGTCGCAGCCATTCCAAGCTCTAATATTATACTGGGGTAATGCGTTAGTGTAATTCACCTGATGGTCGCCCACAGCATTCAGGTCCCAACGAGTAGTCCCATTATCATGACCAAAAAGTTCGGGTTTGTAATAATACGGCAACCTACCCTCGCAGATACTCACCGTATCTGCCGCATATTGTTTCTCCATGTATTCTGGCAAAATAGTGATGGTGGAGTCTATTATGACTGATTTGCACTCTCTTTCGTAATCCTCAATATACAGCGACACTGTATAAGTACCCGGCTGTGCGTATATATGTTCCGGTTCAAAACCGTGCACTAAAGGACTGCCATCTCCAAAATCCCATGTACACTGATCGGGATGCATCTCCAGATCCTGCCAAATGGTATCCACCCCACCGTTGCCATTCGGTTGAATAACACCTATACTGCTGGTATTATGCAGCACCACGCCATAGTCGCAGTTTTTTTCATTGGTCAGCGCTTTAGGTTCAATAGAGAAAGAAGGCTTCAAATCATAATATTTGACCGTGGCCTGATAGACAAAAGGGACACCTGTATAAGACTGAACCACACAACGTTAGTAGGGATTGGCGGGATTTGGACGCAGTATAGGATTATATTTGGTACTTCCCTGAAGCACAATAGAGCTGCTGGGGTCATCCGGATCAAACCAATCGGATGTGGTGGTGGAAGCCGAATCCGGTCCATTATACCAAGCATAAGTATCCTCGTCAAAGCCCCAAGGAACACTAAGTCTCAGCGAATCCCCGCCACAATATCTCGCTTTCAGCCGTGCAGGAACCATCTTGGCCGTAAAATAACAATAAGACCAATGAAAATAACCATAACAACCCCATACATCAAGACGAAAATCCACAGCTTGGCCGGCACGTGCCTGATCCGACAAATCAAAAGCCACAATAGTGTAGGGATACGTGAAAATACTATCAACATTATCTTGGCAAGGGCATCCTGAATCAACAGGACAACTTTGCGTGGGTCGTAACACCGGCGTATTGTCGGGATCCTCATCTCCCGCTTCACCTGGTGTTCTATACCAGAAACGGGAATAAGGATGGGTAGCGTCATAATTCCCCAAAGACAAATAATTATCAGTACCATGTTGCAACACGGCCAACTCAAAACCAGGATCACCCGCAAAGAAGTGTCTGGCATCTTCTGTCACAAAAGCAAAGTTCACCAACAGCACTGGGTTATTGGTATCGGGCACAAAAGAATACAAGATCTGTTGCCTTTTTTTCCCTGAAGCAGAACTGCTAGTTCCTGGTGTACCTAATTGAATCACAGTATCCACGAAAGTTCCCGGGTATAGGTCCGAATCCCACGCCTCCGCCAAAACGGGTCTATTAAAAGCCTCCCCATCACAACTTCGGAAGCAAGTATCGTTGTTAAGGGATTGAGGATTTTGCGGATCATACACCCTGAATTGATGACTTGGATAAGCACCTGTATCTATACCTGTGTGTGATTGAGTAAATACAATACAAATTGGTTTTACCCATGAGTCGTCCCAATTGACAGACGAGCTACCCGTCTGGGGAGTCAAATACATAAAACTGGAGGGTGAGCCTATATGGACACCGTTGACCACCTGCTGTCCCATAGCTAAGCTCGTGACACACAAACTCACCAGTAGTACTAATAATCTTTTCACAACTTGCATTTTAACCCCAAATTATGCTGAAGAATTACTTTTTTAGACTGCAAAAATAATAATTTTCCATATCACTTTTGTTTTTTGAAATTTTTCGCCAATAAAACAACAACGGGCGGGTCTTGCGACCCGCCCGTTGATAATATTAAGAATATATATAAGATTAGGCGTTAGCGGCTTCCAAATCTTTGTATTCTTTTACAATGTTCTTCACATCGGCAGGAGCCAAACGACCATACACCTTGTCGCCAACCATGGCAACAGGAGCCAGACCGCAGGCACCTACGCAACGCAGGCAAGTGAGAGAGAACAAACCGTCGGGAGTGGTTTGACCCACTTCGAGGTTCAGCTCTTTCTTGAAAGCGTCGAGGATCTTCTCTGCGCCACGAACGTAGCAGGCAGTACCCAAGCATACGGAAATAGGATATTTTCCTTTCGGGGTCATGGTGAAGAATGCATAGAAAGAAACTACACCGTAAACCTTGGCTGTGGGGATGTGCAGACACTCGGCAATCAGTTCCTGAGCTTCAGCGGGCAGATAGCCTAAGAAGTCTTGCGTTGCATGCAAAACATTGATCAATTCGCCGGGATTGTTATTGAAGCGGTTGCAAATCTCAATAATTTTCTCCCGAACTTCTTTCTTCATTTTAATGATTATCTTATCCATTGTTCTGATTTTTTCTTGATTACTAATTACTTTTTATCCACATCCACTTCCACTGTGGTCTGTCTGTCGAAATAATGCGTGTGAAGCAGTTCGTGAGACTTGTGACCGCAAGGTTCGCCAAGATATTCTTTGTAAATAGCCTGGATTGATGGGTTTTCGTGAGATTTACGGATAGGCATTTCTTTATCGGCACGGTAGATAGCTTCCCAACGAGCCTTGATAATATCGCTATTACCATGGTGCTGAGGCTGACCGGCACCGTCGATACAACCACCAGGACATGCCATGATTTCGATAGCATGGAACTGGCTTCTGCCTGCCTTGATGTCTTCCAACAACTTACGGGCGTTGCCCAGACCGTGAGCGATACCGATGTTCAGTTTCAGACCGTCAACATCAACGGTAGCGGAACGAACACCTTCCAGACCACGGAGTTCTTCGAAGTCGATTTTAGGAAGAGGTTTCTTAGTAATCACTTCGTATGCAGTACGAACAGCGGCTTCAATTACACCACCGGTGGTACCGAAGATAACAGCAGCACCAGTTGATTCGCCAAGAGGACTGTCGAATTTCTCTTCGGGGAGAGCGGTGAAGTCGATGTTAGCCAGCTTAATCAAACGAGCCAGCTCACGGGTAGAGATGGAGTAATCCACATCAGGATTACCGTTCACCTTCAACTCATCACGGCTGCATTCGTATTTCTTAGCCAAGCAGGGCATCACAGACACGCTGATCATATCCTCACGCTTGCAACCAATCTTCTCTGCGAAGTATGATTTGGCGATAGCACCAAACATCTGCTGAGGTGATTTAGCAGTTGAAGGAAGATCTCTCATTTCGGGGAACTGGTGTTCGAAGAAGTTCACCCAAGCAGGGCAACATGAAGTCAGGATGGGAAGCGGAACGCTCTTGTCACCGGCCAAGAATTTGGTCAGACGGCCAATCAGCTCGGTACCCTCTTCCATGATGGTCAAGTCAGCGCTCCAGTCAGTATCGAATACATAGTCGAAACCGAGAGCCTTCAGAGCGGCGGTCAGCTTGCCAGTAACGATAGTACCGGGTTCCATACCGAATTCTTCACCGAGGGCCACACGTACGGCGGGAGCCACCTGAACAACGGTCTTCTTGGTAGGATCAGCGATAGCGCGGATGATCTTGGAGGTATGGTCAACCTCTGTCAAAGCGCCAACGGGGCATACTGCCACGCACTGACCGCAGAAGGTACAGGGTGAATGATCCAAGTGCTGGTTGAAAGCGGTGGAAACCACTGCCGGGAAACCACGTTCGATAGCTGACAGGGCACCCACGGTCTGCATTTCGTTACACATCGTTTCGCAACGACGGCACATAACGCATTTGTTCATATCGCGGATGATAGAGGGAGAAACTTCCACCTGATAGCTTGACATTTCGTGATTGCTGCCGATATAGGGATTTTCGCGAACACCGAAACGGATGGCGAGGTCTTGCAACTCGCATCTTCCGCTCTTGGCGCATTGCAAACAATCTGACGGGTGGTCGCTGAGGATCAGCTCCAACACGGTTTTGCGGGCATTGATAACGCGGATGGAATTGGTTTTCACCACCATGCCTTCCATACATTCGGTAACGCAGGCGGGAGCGAGGTTTCTACGTTTTTCCACCTCAACCACGCAAATACGGCATCCGCCGGGTCTGTTGTGAACACCCAGACCTTCCAGCTCAAAATGACACAAGGTAGGGATATCGATACCTAATTTCTGAGCGGCTTTCAGAATAGTTGTACCTTTCGGCACTTCAACTTCTCTATTATCTATTGTTAATTTTACTGTATCCATTGATTATGTGCTTTTTATATTATACTAATTGCGTTAAACTTACATTTTTCATAGCAAGTGCCGCATTTGATACAAGCCTTCTGGTCGATTTCGTGCGGATTCTTCACTGTGCCGGAGATGGCGTTCACCGGGCAATTTCTTGCGCAAGCGGTACATCCCTTACACTTGTCAGGATCGATAACATACTGTTTCAGAGCCTTGCACTGACCGGCGGGACATTTCTTGTCCACAACGTGGGCAACATACTCATCCCAGAAGTTGTCGATGGTTGACAATACGGGGTTGGGTGAAGTCTGGCCTAAGCCGCAGAGAGCTGTGTCTTTGATAACGTGGGCGAGGTTACGCAGTTCGTCCAGGTCTTCCATGGTACCGTTACCCTTGGTAATCTTGTCAAGAATTTCGTTCATTCTCTTGTTACCGATACGGCAGGGTGAGCACTTACCGCAGGATTCTTCAACGGTGAAGTCCAGATAGAACTTAGCCACTGAAACCATACAGGAAGTCTCGTCCATTACGATCATACCACCAGAACCCATCATTGAGCCTGCTGCCACGAGGTTTTCATAATCAATAGGAGTATCGAGGAACTTCTCGGTCAAGCAACCGCCGGAAGGACCACCGGTTTGAACGGCTTTGAATTTCTTGCCGCCCTTGATACCGCCACCGATTTCAAAAATAATTTCACGAAGGGTGATACCCATAGGAACTTCGATCAAACCAACGTTGTTGATCTGGCCGGCCAGAGCGAACACCTTCGTACCTTTTGATTTTTCTGTTCCGATAGAGCTGAACCATTCCCAACCCTTGTTGATGATAACGGGGATATTGGCGAAGGTTTCAACATTATTCACGTTAGAAGGTTTCTTCAAGTAACCCTGAACAGCAGGGAATGGCGGTTTGAAAGTAGGTTCGCCACGGAGACCTTCCATTGAGTGAATCAAAGCGGTTTCCTCACCGCAAACGAATGCGCCTGCACCGTATCTCAGTTCGATGTCGAAATCGAAGCCTGAACCAAGGATATCGGGACCGAGCAAACCGATTTCACGAGCCTGGGCGATAGCCACCTGCAAACGGTGGATAGCCAGCGGGTATTCAGCACGGATGTAAATCAAACCCTTGGTAGCACCGATACAGAAACCACCGATAGCCATAGCTTCGATAACAGTGTGCGGGTCACCTTCCAGGATGGAACGATCCATAAATGCACCAGGGTCACCTTCGTCAGCGTTGCAGATCATGTATTTCTGATCAGCGCTATTCTGACGACAGAGGCTCCATTTCATACCAGTGGGGAAGCCGGCGCCACCACGACCGCGAAGACCTGATTTCTTAATATCTTCGATAGTGCCTTCAGGATCGTTTCTTTCCAAAACGCTAGCCAAAGCTTTGTAACCGTCACGGGCGATGTACTCATCAATGTTTTCAGGATTGATGAAACCGCAGTTACGCAAAGCGATACGCATCTGTTTCTTGTAGAAACCCATGTGCTTGGAGTCTTCCTTGTGCTGCTGGGTTTTGGGGTCAACATAGAGCAAGCGCTCCACTTTACGACCCTTGATGATGTGTTCGTTGATGATTTCCTCTACGTTTTCGGGTTTCACCTGAACATAGAAAGTGTTGTCGGGCAAAGTCTTAACGATAGGGCCTTTTTCGCAGAAACCGAAGCAACCGGTACCAATCACTTGCACGTCGTTTGCCAGGTTCTTTTCTGCTAAAATACTTTCAAAATTAGTTTTGATTTTGGCACTTTCAGACGCATGGCATCCTGTACCGCCACAAATCAATATGTGATACTTGTAATTTGACATTGAAAAACCTCCTTATTGTTTATTTATCTATTTTTTCGTAATTAACAGGAATGATACCTTCCAGCAACTCATTGTTGATGAGGTATTTATCTACCAAGTCAACGGCTTTGGCCTGATTGACGTAGCCGAATACGATAGGTTCTGCACCGGGTTTCTTCACTTCCACGGTAGGTTCGGCATAGCAATAGCCCATACATCCTGTTTGGGTAATCACAGCCTGAATGTTTTTCTTGTTGCATTCATCGATGAGAGTTTCCATCACTTGTTTTGCTCCGGAAGCGATACCGCAGGTAGCCATAGCCACCTTAATCTGGATCATGTTCTCCACATTGTCACCGCTTTCGCGCAACTGCATGTTGGACTGAAGTTGTTCTCTCTTCTTCTTTAAATCCGCTAACGACTTAATTTTATCCATGTTAATTGGTTTGGTGTTATTAGGGGACTCCTTTTTTTGCCTGTATTTTTAAGGAGACACGAAGTCCCATAATGCCTCCTTAAATCAGGGTGCAAAGTTACGAAATTTTTTCCGAATAATACAAATAATAATAAGGAATTTCTTGACTTATCTAAGTTACTCTAAATCAAGATGTTTGATGCTGTGCTTTTCGATTTTTTTCTCGCCCCAAACCTTGCGCATCAGCTTCAGTGCCTCGGGAGTGGTGAGTTTGTCGGTTTGCTCCAGAATGCGCTGAACGAAAATACATTGGCGCACATCGGCCTCGTTGTTGACAATGGCCTCTGAGAAGGCTTTGCAAGTTTGGTAACCGCAGATACGGCAATCGACTTGCGGCAGGTCCTCGTTGATCTCGAACGACCTTTTCATCTTACGCATCGCCACCGCAATATTGTCGTCGAGCTTGTCCATGGAACGCGGCGTCACTTTTCCCACATGCAAATGTTCACGCAAATAGGGCAAATAATTCAGCAAACGGTTCTCTTCCGGAGTCACTGTTTTGGGCTTGCCCTGGGCACGTTTCAACTGACGATCCTCTATCAGGAAACGGTTGCCAGCACAAAGAATACCACCGGCACAGCTTTCGTCGCAGGCTCGCAACTCCAGATAATCGATGTTGTCAATATCTTCATCCTCCAGTTTTTCCAAGAATTCAGACACATTGTGAATCTCGTCAATAGCCAAATTCCTACCAACATCAATATCTTTTATCTCACCACCGGTAAGGGTGAAATAAAGGCTATTCTGAGAAATAGGATGGAAATCAAATTCATCCTCACGCAACTTATAGACACCCTCTTTTATCACACGGAACACCTTGTTATAGAGGTAGTTCATATTGATTACACCCTCCACAGGGGCGTTCGCCTCCCCCACAGGACTCTTCACTGCCGCGATGGAGGCGGCACAAGGAGTGACATAGAAAATACCAATGTCTTCCGCAGGAATTCCCTGGTCTGTCAGTCGCTTACGAATGTACAAAGTAGTCAAATCCAAGGGGGTACGCATCGGCAGGATATTGGGCACCAAAGAAGGATACTTTACCTGTATCAGGCGCACAATAGCCGGACAGAATGAAGAAATGATAGGCTTTTCGCGCTCCCCATTAAGGATTTGTTCCTTGATGACCTCCTTCATCAAATCCACACTTTTCTCCACCTCATACACATACTTAAAGCCCAAGTGATAAATGGCGGATAGGACAGCTCCCTGGCTGATTTTCTCGGGGAACTGGGCGCTGAAAATGGAAGGGATCAACACCACAGGGCACTTGTAATTGTAGATGGTTTGGAAGTCATCCTGCTCGATATAGATGGCATTCACCGGACAAGCCAGATAGCAACGTCCGCAATCGACACAACGGTTGGAGTCCAGCATTGGGGAGCCGTTCTCGATATGAATAGCCCCTGTGGGACAGACACTTGTGCAATGCGAGCAGCCGATACAGAGATCGTACTTGAAATTCAGTGCGTGGTGAAAAGATTCCATAATTTGCTATTTATTGAAGTAATTGGTGATTTCGACCGTAGTGCCCTTGCCCACCACCGAACTGATTTTCAGCTCATCGGTGTTGGACTTGATATTGGGCAAACCCATACCTGCACCGAAGCCCATCTCGCGTACTTCGGGCGAGGCGGTGGAATAGCCCTTCTGCATAGCTTGGTCGATGTCGGGAATACCCTTGCCTTCGTCTTCCAACTTGATATGAACTTTGTTTTCGTCCAAATCCACATAAATCACACCGCGGTTCGCATGGGCCACAATATTCACCTCAGCCTCGTACAGCGCCACTACCGTGCGTTTTACAATGTCGGGGTGAACACCCAACTGCTTCATCATTTTTTTCACGATACTGGAGGTAGAACCCGCATTGGTGAAGTCACCTCCTTCTACTTTGTATTCAAAATTCATCTTTCTTTCATTTTTTTCTGAGACGTGGCATGCCGCGTCTCCACGAAACAATAATCATTGCCACACTATTAGTAAACAGGGGGCAGTTCATTCATGTACAGAATACCGGCGGTACGGTACATGGAATATTCGGTCTGAATCAACACCATCTCGTTATCACGGGCAATCTCCAACATCTCTTCGGTGATACGTTTGCCTCGCACAAACACAACGTTCTTGATATCAGACATTTCGCAAGTACGCATTGACTGATTGTTGGCCAGACCCGTCAACAGCATCAGTTTCTCATCGGTGTCGATGGTCAGCACGTCGCTCATCAAATCGGAAGCAAAAATCCTGTCGATTTCGCGGTCCAAGTATTGTTCTCCTTCTATAACTTGTCCATCTATCAGATGGACAATATCGCCTACTTTCATGATCGTTTCTCTTTATGGTTTGAAAATGTATTTACAAACTGCAAAGATAGTAATTTCTTTTATTGATTGATAAATGTGGATAAATTTTTCTTCGTTTCAAATTTGATTCAGGAAACTTTGTGTACATTTGCAATCTGAAAATAGAAGTGATGCAATAATATGTGCAACAGAAGAAACGTGTTTCTTTGATAGGTTGGCAGGAAATGGCAGGAAGTTAGTTGTGATTTTCACCATTTCGCGGCGGTCTTATTACGTGTTTCAGTGCAAGACAGCTCTGCGCCGCGAGGAGATTGTAGAGGCATTGTCATTACCCCATACACGCTGCGCTTCGTATGGGGTTACTGAGAGGAGGCCTCTCCGAGGCCGGGACCAAAGCAGATGTCTTGCAGGGAAGAGTATCTGACTACCTTATGGGGACATGTCTCGAAGAGACATTCTCTCTGTAACCCCACATAAGGCTGTAGGCCGCAGTGTGGGGTATGAGAAATGCAGCATACATCTTCGCGGCGCGAATGTAATGTGCACCGAAGGACCGGGTAAACCCGCTGCGAAATGAAGTAACTTGCAATACCCTTCTATCATTTCAAATCAAAAAGTCAAGAAATATTTATAAACACAAATAAATCAATATATTATAAGAATATTCTCAAAAAGTATCGCATCAGTAGTAATCTGAAAACAAAAGGAACAATGGCTTCAAAAAATATAAAATCAAAGAAACCAAAATACCGGAAGTCGGAGAGCCATGTCAATAGCTTTGGCATTTATTTTTTTACGATGATGAAACGATTTTATATTATACTTATATTATTTTGCACGCTACTGAACGCGGCGGCACAGAGTAAACCAGTGAAAGACTACCTAATCCCTATTCCGAAGGAACTGACGCGACTGCGGGAGAAGAGCAATCTGTCGGACGAGCAGCTGAGACACTGCCAGCATGTTCTCCACACTTTGCATCAACACAATCTGCTGACCGCTCACGAGCTCAAGCACCTCCCCTACCTTCAAATGCGCGTGGAGCCCACAATGAAACCTCAGGAATACGGTCTGCGCATCAACATCGACAAAATTGAAATTGCCGGTGGCGACCCCGCTGCGGTATATTACGGCACCCGCACCCTGCTGCAATTGATTGACTACGCCCTTACGGAAGGCACTACCCTGCCCTGCCTCATCATCCATGACCTGCCCGACTTTGAACGCCGAGGTTACATGCTGGACATCAGCCGCAACAAGGTACCCAAGATGGAGACCCTGTATCAGATTGTGGATATGCTGGCGGACTGGAAAATCAACGAGTTCCAATTGTATATCGAACACACTTTCGCCTACCAGAACCACCGGGATGCCTGGGAAGGCTGCTCGCCGATGACCGCAGACGAGATACGTGACCTGGACAACTACTGTCGCGAGCGGTTTATCGACTTAGTGCCCAACCAAAACTCTTTCGGGCACATGGAAAACTGGCTGCGGCACGAGCGTTACAAAGAACTGGCGGAGTGCCCCACCGACTGCGCCACCAAGTGGGGCAAGCGCAGCCTCACCAGCCTCGACCCCACCAATCCCAAATCCTTCCAGTTGATGCAGGAACTCTATGCAGAGCTGTTGCCCAACTTCAGCAGCCAGTACTTCAATATCGGCTGCGATGAGACCGTGGAGCTGGGTCTGGGCAAATCCAAGGCCGCCTGCGATGCCCTTGGCTTGGGCAACGTCTATCTCGATTACCTCTGCAAACTCAACGACGAAGTGAACTCGCTGGGCCATACCACTATGTTCTGGGGCGATATCGTCATCAACCATCCGGAACTCATTCCCCGCCTTCCCAAAAACATGGTTGCCCTGGTGTGGGGCTACGACCGCGACTACGACTTCAACAAGGTTTTGCCCGACTTCCAGAATGCCGGATTGGAATTTTATGTATGCCCCGGGACCTCCACCTGGCGCTCACTCATTGGCCGCAACAGCATCGCCTGCGCCAACATTTACAATGCCGCTTACTATGGAAAACAATATGGCGCCAAAGGTTTGTTGAACACCAACTGGGGTGACTACGGTCACTGGCAGCCCTTATCGGTATGCCATGCGGGTATGCTCATCGGCTGCAGCTACGCCTGGAATCTGGACACCACTGCTCTTCAGTCGCTCGAGTTCCAACTGAACCACTATATTTTCAAAGACAAAACCGAATTGACTGCCAAAGCAGTATTGAAATTAGGCACTGCCTGTGATGTGACCAACATTCCCGAAGGGGTGGCCAACGCCTTCCACCTAATGCTCCACCGCTACAAATGGACCATGAAAGGCAATTACCAGACCCGCGAGATGAAAATCACGCCTTTGCGTAACGCCGAGAAAATCATTGACTCAGCCCTGGTCATGCTACATCACGCCAAGCCACAGTGCCATGATGCCAAGATTGTGATTGAGGAACTGGAGCAGGCCTCCAATTTGGCCAAGCACGGCATCCATCTGGGTATCGCCCGCCTCAATGTCAAGGGCAACGACACCAAAGACATCCCCTGGGCCAAACGGCAAGAACTGGCTCATGAGCTGAAGCCTCTCATCGAGCGTCACAAGCAACTCTGGATTGTCCGCAACCGCAAGGGTGGCTTGGAGGAATCCGCCGGCAGACTACAGGAAATTTACGACTATTATTTAGGGAAGTAACAGTCCCGCAGTCGCGGACTTGCTGGTGAGTTCTGCCGAGCTTGATGGAATGAACTCACCGCTCATCCCGTTCTTGTAAGCCTTCGCAATGCCTGCAGAGCAGCCAAGTGCCCTTTATCATAACAGAAAAGCTACGACTCTTCTACTATCGCGGCATTCAAAATTGGGGACGGATTAATGGTTATCTGCGCGAAACCTGCCTAAGCGCACAAGACGACTACAAGGCGCTGCTTGATTATTTCAAAATCAAATACTAAGGAAAATACTACACGCTACTCATTATTCTCCTTACATAACGCTATCGTCTTCTTATACTTTTGGAGGACGTTATCGGCGTTGATGCGGGCAATGATCCAGCCGTAGCGGCCGTCGAGGAAGCCTGCTTTGAGGATATAGTCGCGCACGAAGCGCCAGAAGGCATGTGTGTAGGCCCCAAACATCGTTACTTTTTTGCCGCGCTCGTAGGCACCTTCCGCCCACAGGGTGGCAAACTTGTCGAACTGCCGCTGATGCTCTTCCACGGTGTAATAGGAATAGTGAAGGATATCGCCTTTCAAGTGAACCACCTCGAAATCGGCGGGGTATTTCAGCACCTCATGAACTTTGAGGTTTTCCCATTCCGCATAGCGGCGGTCAAAAATCCTGATTTTGGTCTCCGGATACCAGCCTCCGTGATGAATCCAGGTGCCACAATAATTCATCAGCCGGTTCATCGAAAAAACCTTATGCTCCACATTCTGTTTTTTCACCTCAGCGATAGAGGCTATCAATTCCTCTGACAATGCTTCATCGGCATCCATCGACAGAATTAGATCGTGGGAAGCCAGGGTATGGGCATAGTTTTTCTGCATCGCATAACCTTCCCACGGATGTGACACGAAACGCACCCCGAACTGCTCGCAAATCTCCCGGGTGCGGTCTGTTGACAAAGAATCCACAACCACCACCTCGTCGGCGATGGTGTGGATTGATTGCAAACATCGAGCGATATTCCGCTCTTCATTGAAGGTAATAACAACAGCGGTTAACTGATTCATTACCGAATATTATTTATTGTCAGGAAGCAAGAAAGGATAACCGTATTCTGTCGGAGGACAGAAAGTTTCCTTGATAGAGCGGGTGCTGATCCAACGGTAGAGATTCAGCTCGCTACCGGCCTTGTCGTTGGTACCTGAAGCTCTGGCACCGCCGAAGGGTTGGTTACCCACCACTGCGCCTGTCGGCTTGTCGTTGATGTAGAAGTTACCAGCGGCATGACGCAGGATATTCTCAGCTTCGAGGATAGCGTATCTGCATTTAGCGAAGATAGAACCTGTCAAAGCGTAGGGAGAAGTCTCGTCACACAGATGCAGGGTTTCGATATATTTCTCATCGTCATATACATAAACGGTGATAACGGGGCCGAACATCTCTTCCTGAATAGCTTCGTAATGAGGATCGGTGGTGACAATAATAGTAGGATGGATATAGTAACCCACTGATTTGTCATATTTGCCACCCAACACGATTTTAGCCTTTCTTGATTTCTTGGCTCTGTCGATGTAACCGGCGATGTTGTCGAAAGATTTCTCATCGATAACGGCATTCACAAAGTTGGTGAAATCGAACACATCACCCACTTTCACGGTCTTCATCATGTCTTTCACATGTTCCAGAGTCTCATTCCACAATGACTTCGGGATATAAGCGCGGGAAGCGGCGGAGCACTTCTGTCCCTGGAACTCGAAGGCACCACGAACGATAGCCACAGCCAGTTCGCGAGGATCTGCTGACTTGTGAGCGAAGATGAAGTCCTTGCCACCAGTTTCACCGACAATCTTCGGATAGGTTCTGTAGCTGTCGATATTTCTGCCGATTTCTTTCCAGAAAGCCTTGAAAGTGCTAGTACTGCCAGTAAAGTGGATACCTGCCAAATGCGGAGAAGCAAAAGCCACCTTGCTGATGACGGAACCGCTGCCCGGCAAAAAGTTGATAACACCGTCGGGGAGACCAGCTTCCTTGAAAATCTGCATCAGGTAATAGTTGGACAGGATAGCGGTAGTTGCCGGCTTCCAGATGGTCACATTACCCATCAGCACGGGTGAAATATTCAGGTTAAGGGCAATGGAAGTGAAGTTGAACGGAGTGATTGCATACACAAAACCTTCCATAGCTCTGAACTCGTTGCGGTTCAGGGTAGTGTTGTCGGAAATAGGCTGCTGGGTATAAATCTTGGAAGCGAAATAGGTATTGAAACGCAGGAAGTCGATGGTTTCACAAGCGCTGTCGATTTCGGCCTGCATCGGGTTTTTGCCCTGTCCCAGCATAGTAGCTGCATTGATAAGATATCTGTATTTCTTAGCCAGCAGTTCGCCAATACGCATCATGATGGAAGCCCTCTCAATCCAAGGGGTTTCTTCCCACTGTTTCTTGGCGGCCAAAGCGGCTTCAATAGCCATTTTCACTTCCTTCTCACCCACTTTGTGGTATCTGGCCAGTACATGTTTGTGGTTGGTTGGCATCACCACGGTACCCATGTTGCCGGTTTTCACTTCCTTACCGCCGATGATAAGGGGAATTTCCACCACTTGGTTGAATTGTCTGTCCAATTCCGCCTTGAGGAGTCTGCGTTCGGGTGAACCCGGAGCGTAAGCTAAAACGGGTTCGTTTTTAGGTTCTCTGAAAATAAATGAAGCGTTATTCATAATTATTGGGTTTATAATAAGATGATTAAAACATTGAATCAATAATGAGGGTGCAAACTTACATAAAATTTCTGAATTTTCATGTAAGTTTGCCAAAAAACTTCCTCAAAATTTTCAGTTTACCGTTTGATAAATTTCTTCGTGATAACACCCTGGTCGTGACGAACACGCACAAAAAACATGCCGGAAACCATGCCGCCAAGGTCGATGCGAGCATGATTATCTGTAAGGACGACGATCTGCACCAACTGGCCGAAAGGATTGTAAATCAAAGCTTCTTTCACTTCCACATTGCTATTGATCCACAAATCGATGTACTCGTCCGCCGGATTCGGCATCAACTGGATGTACTGCTCGTAGTACACATTGCAGATACCCACTGTGGTCACGAAGGAAGTAGTGACATAACTACTCTCCTCCTCATCACAAACACTCTTGACACGCACCATATAAGTGCTGCTTGGGGTCAGGTCGGCAAGTGTCACCTGCGTTGTGTTCACACTCTGTACCTGCCATTCGCTTGTGCCTTGCTGTTTGTACTCCACCACCCACGTATCCTCCCCGCCACCAGCGGTCCAACTCACCTCAGCCGAGGTGGAAGTAACATTGGACACTTGCAAGTCAGCCGGTGTTTCACAAGGCACTATGTTTTCCAGCGTGGTGAACAATATTTCAGCACCATAAACTACTGTATCGGCAGTGGTGACAAATGCTCGATAGGTATATGAAGTACTCTGTATCAGACCTGACAATAAATACGTCATATCCGAATCTGTTCCAGCATCCGGCACCTGTGCATACGTACCGTTATCAGACAGTTTCCACTCAAAGCCGCGCGAAGTAATAGTCTGGTTGCCGGAATCGGTGATGGTTCCATGCAATACAGCACTATTCTCTGTGATATCTGAGACTGCGTTCGTCACCACCACTGGCAATTCCACATCGGGTACAGCATTGCGATCGTACACAATCACATTGTCAACACCCACACCATAACCCCAATTCAAATACGCATCAAATAACAACTGATAATTTGCTGACGGATTCGGCAATGCCAATGAATCCAGTTGCCACGGGTAAATAGTCGTTGTATATTCAGCCAATAGCACGGGCTGAACCTCTGGCGAACTCTTATAATAGATTTTCAGATAATCCAAATCACCAGTCCAATCTAATTGTACATGGAAGAATTTGATATATGGCTCATCCAACGATGATAAATCGAAGACTGGAGATGTCAATCGGAAAATATTACCGGAACCCGGCCAGTATGCCTTGACATAATGGCTTCCTTCCGCAGGGCCGATCGGGGATTCAAAATCTCCGTACTCACTTTCAACCTGCCACTGCCAATCCTCTCCCATTACAACTGAAGACACCCAGCAACCCAAGCCGTTATTAAAGGTTTCCTGATAGGGGTAGTCCACCACCGGCACACACAGTGTGGAGAAAGTACCAATGATATGGCTCGGCACCACACTGCCATTGGAACATACTGAAGCCACATACCACTCGTAAGCAGTAGAGGGATTCAATCCTGACAAAGTATAAATGCCATTTGTCAACGTCACATAATTTTCCACCATATAATCTGTGGTTCCGACTTCCCGATAATACAGGATATAAGAATCAGCGACATCTGACCAGGTCAGATCAGCGGACTGTGCAGTAAAATTGCTCTGGTCCAGATTCGTCGGATACGAACAATCAGGAATAAAGCCCAAGGTTATATCATCCACATACAGCAGAGAATACATGTAATCGCCATTAGGATCCAATCCGCCACGAGAATTCAGTCGCATGGCGATATAAGAGCCGTTGCCCGTATATTGTTCCAGAGACACCTCGTATTCTATGTATTCATAGGACAAAGCGCTGATGGTTCCCACCGGAACAAAAGTCATGGTATTCGTTGGATCTGTCATCACGCCCACGTCAATACTTCCTTCAAAATTCGATAGTTTGGCATAGAAGCCAAGCTGTAACTGGTCAATGGACAATACCGCAGTATTAATTTGAGGTAAAACCACAAACATATCGTTGGCATCCTCACCACTGTACAAATATCTGATTCCGCTATGTGCGCCATAAGAGAACACATCAACATAAGGATATGTCAGATTTGTTCTTTGCCAGCATGCCGGCAAAGGATAGCTGCTGCTTCCTCCCAAATTATTGCTTTCAAAATCGCAATAATACGGAAGATCTGAACCGGTCAGAGCATAACAATCTGTAATAACCGAATATGAAATCCATGCACTAGTGTCACCATTATCACAGATGGAGCGAGCAAAAAACTCGTACTCAGTAGCCTGATTCAAATTGGTGACCTCAATAACTGAATCACCCATCACCGTGATAGGATCGTTATCTCCATACTGCAATTGCCACCCAATGACACTCTCATTGGGATATGTAATCGCCATACTTACACTGTTAGGAGTGACATTCAGCACTCTCAGATCGACAGGTTGGGCACAATGAATAGCTTTAATCTCAATATTGTCGATAGCGGCTGCGGGATCCCAACCTTCCGTATAATCGTTATGCCAGAGAAAATACAAACGTTTCACGGCACCTCCTTCCACATTGCCCAACGAATACTCTGCCTCTGTCCATGAATCCTCCATATTCAGCAAATCCACCTGCGTGATGCTCTCTTCCAAGTCAATAGAACCAGCCTGAATAGGAACAGGATCTCCAAAGAACAGCTTTAAGTAATCATAACTTGCGCCATACATTCCCTCGCCTGCGCATCTCCAATCAAATGAAAGCACCAATTCAGCCGATGCATCCACCAAAAAGTCACGATATGCCCATGCTGCGGAAGATTCTGAATACACATACGTGTTGGTTTGTCCTCCGTCACCCGACACATACAATTTGTTGCCTTCCTCTAAAACATCAGCGTACCACCTATTAGATTGTGAACCATTGACCAATGTCCATGCATTACGTTCCACAGCATTCTCAAAGTCGCAGGCATAAGGCAAGCGCGCTGGCTCGCCAGGAAGGGTGGTAAATGAGAGTACATTTGACCAATTGCCGTACAAATCACCGTCGCATTGTATTCTGACATAAACGTCATAAGCGACATTGGGTGTCAATTCTGTAATGGTATAAGAAGTGGCATTGGACACCTCTATAGGTGTAGCCACAGATGGAGAAAAGCCTTGCACACCATAAACCAACTGATAATTTGAATAAATAGAGGAGCCCGTCCAAGAAATAACTGCCGAGTCTGTATAAAACGAGTTCAACGTCAATTCAGGAGAAATACATGAAACACAAGCGACATCAAGCATAAAGCCCGCATAATCCATTGAATAATCTGAATGGAAATGAATGGTTAATGGGCCTGTTGGAGACACGATGGTCGGTATATTGAACAATTCACTTTGTTCATTTTGGGTAACATACAGCAATTGATTGGTAGTACCATCAAGAATCTCCATATAGTCATAATAATGGTTTTCTATCTCCACAGAACCGCTGATTTGCACAAACTGTCCAGGTTGTTCAGGATATACCACCAAATACGCTTCACAATTATCTGAGTAATTCTCAAAGGGGCCACCATCGTCATAAATCGTCACATCGCATGCATACACTGTATCCACACCCGAGGTTCCCATATAAATAATCCCCGGTACCACCGTCAACGGACCATACCAGACACTATATCCATCTGCATCACAATTGGCGCGTACATACACGTCATAAATGGTTCCCGACACCAAATTCTCCAGCTTCAACACATTCGTGTCAGCAAGATGAACAAAACCGGTTTCATTGGGGTCAAAACCATAATCACCAATAGCTACAGCCCATTGTTCCTCTTGGCCTTTGGGAGTCCAGGTGACAGTCACAGAAGTAGGAGTATTGTTAACATTTACCAGATCATCCGGTCTTCGGCACGAGGGCATGTAATCAACAACGACACTGTCGATGAAGATAGAGGCTCCCATATAATAGCCGTATTCGCCTTCACTACCTGCTGCATTAAGACGGAGAGCGAGATAGGTTCCATGACCCTCATAAGTTTCCAATGACAACTCATATTCCTTGTATGTGGATGTCAAATGGCTAACAATATCCAGAGGTACAAATGACGTTGAATCATCCGCATTGGTCATTACTCCGACTTCAATCGAACCCATACTACCTGAATAGCCCGTCAGTCTCGCATAAAAACTAACCCGCAGGGTATTAACGGAAATTTCCGAAGCATTTATCTCGGGCAGTACCACAATATAGTTGGAGGGGTCATTTCCACTAACCAGACTCTTGGATCCCGAATAGGCATCTGGCGCATAAGCATCCACGTATGGAAAAGACTCTGAGCCTAATCTGCTCCAGCATGTGGGAAGCGGATAAGTTTCTGTACCACCATAATTATCACCCTCAAAGCCACAAGAATAGGGAATATCAGAAGATCCTATGGGCACACATCCTGTAATGAACTCATAGGTAAAAGTCCAACGGCTGGTATCTCCATTCGCACAAATGGATCTTGCGCAAACCTCGTACGATGTGGCGGGAATCAAACCAGTGAGTTCATAAACGCTGTCTGTCACAGTAACAATCATATTATTACCATATTTCAATTGCCAAGCAATTTCGCCCTCGTCAGTAGAAGTAACCGAAACCGTTGCTGTTGTGGAGGTGACATTCTCCACCGTCAAATCCAGAGGTCTGGAACAATTCACCACTCTGAGAGAAATATTGTCAATCGCCGCCGGGGGGTTAGCTCCAGAAGAATTGTCATTCCGCCAAACGAAATACAGACGTTTTGTAGTATTGGAATACTCGCTTCCCAGTACATATTCGGCAACACTCCACGCATCTTTCAACAAAAGATTATCGAGTAACACCGTTCCTTGCGGCTCGCTTTCGTCTCCTGCTTCTTTCCGGACAGGATTACCGATATACACTGACAGATAGTCCCAGAGATACGAGCCGCCACCTTCTCCCAAACATCTCCAATCGAAAGACAGGAGGAACTCATTCGCCTCAGGGAATTGGATGTCACGATATGCCCATACAACAGAAGTCTCTGTATTCTGATAGGTATTGGTCAAACCTCTATCCATAGAGATATACAAGGCATGTTCACCATTAACTGTATTATTAACAGCCGTATTGATATACCACGCATTGGTTTGGCTTCCATTGGAGATGGTCCAGAACGCGTTTTCTATTCCATTCTCGAAATTGCAACTATATGGCAGTGTTGCCGGTTGATAAGGGAGCGTGGATACCTGAACCGGATCCGACCACATACTGTATGAATTCTCGTCACAATGCGTCCTGATGCGAAATTCCAGAGTGGTGTCCGGCACCAAATTGGAGACAGTATAAGAGAACACATCCGTTAAAGAGAACGTCTGGACTGCATCCGGGTCAAATCCCTCAGGACCGTATGCTAATTCGTAGGATATTGCGTTCATCTGTGTCCATGACAGTGTGATGCTATCCAAGCCCACTGCGGACACAGCGAGATTAGGAGCCACACATGACACGCAAGTCGTATAAATGGCAAAGCCCCGTTGCTGCACACTATTATCAGAATGGAAATAGATAGTCAGGGGGCCTGTAGTGGATGTAATCGTCGGTATGGCAATTGTTCCGGAACCATCCTGGGTAGATCTGTACACCTCGTTGGCAGTACCCGCACCATCGTAAATCACCAAATAATCCCACATACTGCTTTCAGCTGTCAAAAGGCCATTAATTTCGATGTAATTATACTCTGTATCAGGGAAAATCGTCAAATAAGAGTTGCAATTGTTGGAATAATTCCCTTCAGGACCTCCATCATCATAGATAACAGCTCCACAAGTATATAAAGTATCAATTCCTTGCCTTTGCATAAAGAAGCTACCCGGCGTGATATTGTACAAGCCTAACCAACCACTGACACCATCCTCGTCTCCACAATCGGCACGGACATAAAAATCATAACTCACCGAGTTTGTCAAATCATTAATATACGCATAATTGGAATCAAACATCAAAATATAGGAAGCCGTATCCGGATTGAAACCATGCGTTCCATAAACTACATTCCAATACACTTCATCACTGCCCGGCTCCCAAATCAGCGAAACCGCATCAGCACTCATACTTACGCACTGGAAATCAATCGGTTTAGGACAAGGGGGAGCAGCATCCAATGTTACATCATCAATCACAATATAGTCATTGTAGGAATTCAAACGGAAAGCCAAGTGATTAGCAAAGCCACTATAATAACTAAATACCACTTCGTACAAGCTATGATTGATCGTCAACTGTATTGTTTCTAAACTTTCAAAAGTAGTAGGATCTAATGGATCAGTAATGACTCCCACTTCTAAAGTAGCATTTCTTCCATAATTAGTTTTAGCATAAAAACTTAGCTGAAGATTGTTCAATGACAATACCGAAGTGTCAATGGTGGGCATGACAAGCACATAATCATTCGGGTAAATGCTATATACACTATGCGAACCGCTATGCGCCATAACCGAAACATTGGAAACATACATGGATGTAACTCCTGCATTCAAACGATTCCAACAAGCCTGCATGGGATAAGCTGCCACACCCGAGGTATTATTGCTCTCGAAATCCCAAGTATAGGGAATATTATCCAAAGCTATACAATCTGAAGTGAATGAAAGTACCGAAGAAGCTATTTCTATACTATCACATACAGAAGCAACATACACACCATACAAGGTATTAGGCGTCAGATTGTTAAAGGTATATGATGTACCTGTAACGGGGCTGTCTTCGGTCAATACAAAAGCTCCGCTACCAGCCTCTTGCACATATACGTTACTCGCTTCCGCTGAGGAAGACCAAGTAACTGTCGCACTATTGGAAGTAATATTGGAACACGAAAGACCTGCCGGTCGGTCACAAGGCGGAATCTTTTCCAACACAAGATCATCAATGTATATGTCGCCATCATTGGGCGTCATACGCATCACAATGTATGGCGCTGTGGTTTGCACATGGGCCAATGACACTTTATACTCCTCAAAATTTCCTGTCAGACTCTGAATTGTATGAACGGACACAAAAGTGGAATTGTCAGACGGATCACTCATCAAACCCACTTCAATCGTCCCATCCGAACCACCAACATGTTTCGCGAAAAATCTGATTTGAAGCGTATTGAGAGGCAATGCACTTACATCTATCTGTGGCAAAACCGCCGTAGCATTAGCCACTTCACCACCACTATGCAAACAAGCATGGCCGCTGTATGCAATATATTGATTATCAAATATATAAGGATATACTAAATTCCCTTTTCGCTCCCAACAAGCGGGCAATGGACGAGTTGCGGTACCTCCAAAATTATTGTTTTCAAAATCCCATGTCTGCGGGACATCAGCAATGAGTACGCACGCAGTATTGAAAGAAGAGATCTCCTCACTCGGCACCAGACTTTGGTCGCCACAAATAGCTTCCACATACCATTGGTACGAGGTAGCTGGAGTCAGACCCGACAGCACATACACACTATCGTTATTCAGACTGACGTGAGGAATGGAAACATACACCGAATCCGAAGTCCTTTTATAATACAGGTTGTAGTATTCGGCTTCAGCTACCCATGAGAGTTGCGCCTCGTATGCGGACGAGACGGCATTCAAGTTGGCAGGGAATGCGCATGGTGGAGCATCTTCGACAGTAATATCATCCAAGCACAAGTACCAACCTGCATTTGGTTCATTTCTTCTCACAAATGCAATATAACGATGTCCACTAAAGCCTGCCAAAGACACTTCATAAGAGCGGAAACTGCCCACTGGTATTTCAGTTTGGAACAACTGGGTAAAACCCGGCAAAGCGGCAGTATCACTTGTCGGAGCCTGTAACACGGCATTTTCGTCCGAAATCCACACCGAAATTTCATCTACCTTTGTAGTGTTTTCAGTATTATTTTGCACATAAAAAGTCACTCGCTGTTCACCTGTCAAATTGAACATCGGAGATACCAGCCAATCGTTATGTCTTGCCAGTGCATAATCCGTATAACACACAGCTGAGCGCTGTCCCGAATGAACTTGAGCGGCACTAGTATTGGCTTTCCAATAGAAGGCACCTGTACCAGAGTTATGCTCGGTTGTACCGCCATTGTACATTTTCCAACACTGGGGAGAAGAGTTCTGCTGTCCGAACACATAGCTTGGAGTCCATGAGTTTTCAAAACCTTCCGACCAGGGGAATTCACTGACAATTCCATCACAATCGGTATAAAAAGTAACACCTGCGACACTACTTGTCTGACTACCACAATAACTTCTGACCAAAGCTACATATGAAGCATTTGGCGTCAAATCGCTGAAAGTAAAGAATGTATCTGAAGTCAAAATCCAATTTGCACTTGACAAATCCGTCACGGCAGTATCACAAAGCACTTGAAATTGAGTCCCTGGAGTCTGCGCAGACCATGAAACGGTGGCAGAAGTTGCGTTTGTCTCCAGAACTGTCATATCCGTCGGAGTCAAGCAGGAGGCTCCTCCCGTATGGACAAAAGTGGTTTTCGGGATGAATTGCTGCATTAAACCAAAAGCATTGCCTCCCGTTTCAAACACACACAGGGAGCGGTTGCTTCCGGGATTAATGCCAATGAAATTTGAAGCGGAGTTTGTTCCCTCCGCAGAATTTTGTACATCAAGCAACAGATTTCCGCCGGTATAGGTATATGGCTGAGTAAAAACAATGGTTATCTGTCTATTTGTCGCATCCACCGGCATCAAACCCGAGAAGACCTCCACTGTATTGTCAACAGGCATTAAGGTAGAACTAGAAAATGTTGCGACATCAGATGTACCCAAACGTATTGAGAAAGAACAATTCCATGCATTCACAGGCACAGAACTCACATAAAAAGTCATAGACGAAACAGTTCCCCCAACCATATCTGTGAGCATATCACTTGGATAAACAACTTGCTGGTGTTGAGGTGTACTGACGCCACTTCCGAATACAGGAATACGCATATTGGTGGCTGTTCCATCAGCAACGGTTGTTATTACCTCCTGGGCAAAACCACAATTGACAATGGTCAATGCCACAAATAAAATCCCTAGCAATCTTATATATCGTTTCATCATTATTAGTCTTTTTTATGATTCTTTACAAATCGTCTGCAAATATACAAAATAATTAATATTGTCACTCTTTTTCTTTTATACAACGTACACTGTATCCGTCGTTGGGGTGTGGTTGGATTTCAATAAGCACATCACAATCCAATATACTACCATAAACAGAAATGACCGTAGAAGGTCCCGTATTGGATGTTGACCAGAAGTACGTTTCACCAAGCAAGCCCTCAAAGCGGTCAAGTTCACCGTTATAGCGTCCTGCCGGCAAAGCCGAGAACCCGGTGCTGTTGTTTCCGCCACTTGGAATCCAATAAAGCGGTGATTTCAGAGCTGGTGTTCCATAAGTACTCAATTCCAGATATTTTTCCGGAGTGGGCAAGTACCATCCAGCAGGACAAATACCCTGGATATGTCCATGACCATTGTCAGCACTGTCACGTATAGCCGCCGCATAGCAATACAGACGGCCAAAGATGTTGACGTTATCCACGACATCAGGATGCGAAGCACTCACATAATTGTGAACACATGGTATATCTGTACAATCGCTGTATCTGGTTGATTCCAAATTACGCTGAGTCCAACAATCATAACCAATACGAACACCCTGATAAACCTGTCCCTCACAATCAACTGCGTTAGGACATTTCGGGAAGACAATAATCACGTGTTGTTCACAAGATTCTGTATAACCACAAGTTGAATCGGTCATCACCCAGGTCACCACATTATCACCCTCTGCATACAAACTGTCGGAAGGTGCATTGTTGGTGATAGAGTATGGCCAGCCCAAAGAATGAATAGCAGTAGGTACACCTAATACATCAGGAGCAATCTTCATGACACTTTCACCGAAGTTCAGCGTGTCATAAATGTTAGGAGGACAAGTAATGCTTAATGTAGGAATTACCGCTGGCCCAACAGTAGCGGGGACTGTTGCCTCGCAACCATCAGCATCCACTGCCGTAACAGTGTATGAGCCATCGTGAAGTCCCGTAAAGATATTGGAACTTTGGAAGCTTATACCATCAATGCTGTATTGAACAGGATCTTTACCTGTTGAAGAAACCGTGATGGTACCATCATTATCACATATCTCATCGGTAACGGACACCACACTTGCCGTAATATGACCAACGGTCAATGACAAGGTGACGACTGAATCGCAACCACTGAGAGAAGTTCTGTGGAATACGTAGTCACCTGACACAGTACCCACCTGGAAGATTGTATCGCGCCAAGTATATGGCAATGCATTATCGCAAATCGTATCTTTCACCGCGATATTAAACATGGTATTCACTGTCAAATGCAGTGTCACCGTAGAGTCACAACCGTGTGAGGAAGTTCTGTGGAACACATGATTACTTGTCACAGTACCCACCTGGAAGGTTGTATCACGCCAGGTATATGGCAAATCGTTCTGACAAATGACAAGATTTTCAGACAAATTATAACTATTATTTATCGTCAGATGCAGTGTTACCACACTATCGCAACCCACCGCATTCGTCAGTGTGTGCGGATAAATACCCGTAATAGTGTATGTCACACCATACCATTCGAAGCTATCGCAGGCCGTGGCTGTTGTATCACCCGTAGTGCTCTTGTTCACTGTCAAGTGCAAGGTCACCACAGAGTCACAACCATAATGATTAGCACCTATCATGGTGTCTTTCGGGTCAATCAATGGTGTATCATAGTACGTCACGCCACGCCATGCAAACGAATCGCACGCCACTGCAGTTGTGTCACCATAAGTGGTTTTGTTCACTGTCAGGTGCAGTGTCACCACACTGTCGCAACCCGATACATTGGTGAAGGTATGCGTATAATCACCACTGGTTGTGATACCCACATGTTCATACCAATCGAACGTGTAATTAGCGACTGCCGTAGTATCACCCGTATTGCTGTGACCAAGCGTCAGATGCAAAGTCACCACACTGTCGCAACCCGATGCATTGGTGAAGGTATGCGTGTAATCACCACTGCTGGTGATACCCACATGCTCGTACCAGTTGAAACTGTCGCATGCAAATGCCATCGTGTCGCCCGTATTGTTGTAATTTACCGTCAGATTCAAATCCGTCCGGATATAATCTATCAGTCCAATAAATTCTATAATTGTCTTGGTGCCTGCAGCGGTAAATGTACTATCCATCCATACCAATGGCAGATCATTCTCACAGATTGTACTATCAAAACTATAATAGATGAACGGACTTACAGAAGATACAACACTCAAGTCCATATGAACAATACTGTCACATCCCGCTACTGTCTTCAGATTCATCGTCTTGACACCCGCAGCTGTAAACACGCTGTCATTCCATGTATATGGCAATAACATGTCATTGATGGTTCGAGTGAGTGTGATGTCATACTCCGGATTCACATTCAGCATCATGGTCACCACACTGTCGCAACCGTGAATGGTATGCAACGTGGTGGTCTTGGTGCCAGCCGCTGTAAACACACTGTCGTTCCAAGTGAGTGGCAAATCGCCCTGGCAAATGGTACTGTCAACGGAAACAGCGTATGTCGGGTTCACGGTCAGCGTCATCGTCACCACAGAGTCGCAACCATGGATTGTATGGAGTGTCGTTGTCTGGGTACCTGCGGCTGTAAAGGTCACTCCATTCCATACAAACGGAAGCTCGCTATCACATACCGTGTCTTTATCCGTGACATCATATACCGGATTCACCGTCAACTTCAGCACTGTAATTGAATCACAGCCATTCAATGCTACAAGTTTCTGCGTATAATATCCAGGTACTGTCCTCAACGTATCATTAAACATATAAGACGAACCTGAACATATTGCTTGCGATATCGTATCTCTGTACTCTACGCTTACAATCAAAGTCATCACCACAACTGAATCGCAACCCTTGACTGTATGCAAGGTAGTAGTCTTGCTGCCTGCTGATGTAAATACACTGTCATTCCAAGTATATGGCAACGCACTCATACAGACAGTTCTGTTTTCAGGAATATTGTAGGTCGGGTTCACCGTTATCATGGCCACATGGATGCTGTCGCCACCGCAGTCGTTGGCTGCCTTGGCCGAGTAGTCGTAGATGCCCGCAACATTGGTCTGCGGAGTGTATGTATTGGCGATAGCACCGCTGATCGCCACACCGTTCTTGTACCACTGGTAGCTGGCCGTGCCGTGGCCGCCGCTGATGGAGAT
>JAFXSR010000049.1 GCA_017525505.1 Bacteroidales bacterium | reverse complement strand
GTTTTCAGTTTAATTGGTACATTGATAATTTTTGTATCTTTGCAATTTGTTTTAAATATTATATTGTATGAATGTTATATTGATAACCTTAGTCTATCTTCTCGCCCCGGTGATTATCATCTTGATGTATAATCGTTTCGACTGGGTGAAGAAGGTGGGAACGGTGATTATGGCGTATGCCGTGGGTATTATCTTGGCCTTGGCGGGACTGATTCCGACGGGTGATGCCGAGGGTGCTGTACAGATGGGAAGTATCAGCAAAATGCTGATGAATATTACTGTCCCTTTGGCGATTCCGCTGATGCTTTTCAACTCGGATTTCAAATTGTGGACCAAATCACTGCCGAAAACCTTCATCGTGTTATTTACAGGTTTGTTTGCCATCGTCACTTCGGTGATTTTGGGATACTTCGCTTTCCAGAATGCGGGAATCAGGGACTTGGGTAATGTGGCGGCCATAATGACGGGCATCTATACGGGTGGTACCATGAACTTTTTCGCTTTGGGATCCGCCTTGCACGTCAATGAGTCCATCATCGTTATCGCTTATACCTTCGAGATGGTGGTGACTTTTCCGCTGATCATGTTCTTTGTGGGCGGAGGATACAAGTTGTTTCGCAAATTGCTGCCTTTTAAGGATAAAACGAAAGATGCTGATTCAGAATTTGTTAATGTGAAAGATGATAGTTTTGAGGAATACAGTGGCATGTTCTCCAAGGGCGTTTTCGGAAAGATGCTCTTAGGCTTGCTTTTGTCAGTGGCCATATTGGCCATTGGTGCTGGTCTTTCCTTGTTGATTACCGGAAAACTGAACGAATTGATTATCATTCTCACTATCACTACTTTGGCTATTGCTGCCTCTTTTGTTCCTTGGATACGCAATCTTCCCAAAACCTTTGAGTTGGGTATGTTTTTTATTCTGATTTTCAGTGTGGTAGTGGCCTCTCAGTTTGACATTTACAGCATCGATTCCTCTGCATTGGCCGTGATGGGCTTCATTGCCTTCATCATGCTGGTGGCATTGGTGATACATCTCCTGTTGTGCCGTATTTTCAAAGTGGAAGGCGATTTGTTTGTGGTGGGTCAGGTAGGACTGCTTTGCTCTCCGCCTTTCATTCCGCCCGTTGTCGGTGCCATGGGCAACCGCAAAGTGCTGATCAGCGGTATCGTCATCGGCTTGGTGGGCTATGCTGTGGGCACTTATTTAGGGTTGATGTTGTCGTTGTTGTTCACCGTCGTTTGATATAATGTGCCAATTATCAATGTGCTAATGTGCCAATTGTTTCAGAAAAAATCAATATTTAATACTAATCAATACTAACATGAGGAATATCAAAATAATAGCTTTGCTGGTGATGATTGTGCTGGTGTTGTCGTCGTGTACGAGGACCAAGGTGGAGTATTTTGAAGACGGAAGTGTAAAGTCGTCAATACCTTATCGTTTCGGAAAGGAAAACGGCCTGTGCAAGTACTATTTTATCAATGCTCCCCATCCTATCAAAATAGAGGTGGAGATGAAAAATGGTAAGAAACATGGTCAGTTTGTCAAATATTATATCAATGGCAAGTTGGATACTCGCTGCACTTATCAGGATGACTTACTGGAGGGGGCGGAAGAAACTTTTCATATTAAAGGATACAAAACTTCTGTCACCAATTATCTCCACGGAAAAAAACATGGGCTTTATACTTTATATTATCCTAATGGTGAGATTGTTGAGCAGGGCAGCTTTTATGAGGATCTGTTTGATGGGGATTGGAGTTATTATGATGACCGTGGCGTTTTGATTGGCGAAGGCCATTTTGACAAGGGCAACGGGGTTCAGATGGGCTATAATCCCAATGGGAATCTGACGAGGATTGTCCATTATCAGAATAACCAGAAACAGGGAGAAGATATAGAACTGAATGCGGAAGGCGATACCCTGAAGGTCACAGTTTATGACCAGGGCAGAATCGTCAGTGTTAATGGAGAAAGCGTTAGTAATGAGTAGCAGGTTTTTTTGTCGTTGTTTGGTCTTGTTGTTGGTGGGCCTGTTGATGGTCTGGGGGGAGGGTTATGCGCAGTCTAACAGGAAAATCAATACCCGTGCCGACCTGCTGGAATATGATGAGAACTGGTTGCCGGGAGCCCAGCGTCTGTTGGGACATGTGGTCTTTCAACATGAAAACACCATCGGCTACTGTGACAGCGCTTATTACTATGAGGATGAGAATTATCTGATTGCCTTTGGAAAACCGGTAAGAATTCATATCGGTGATTCGGTGCAACTATATGGCAAAAAAGCATATTACAGCGGCAATGACCGCATCGCGTCTATTGCCCGCATTGTAGAGATGGTGCATGGTACAGCGCATCTATATTCCGACAGTTTGATATATGACTTGCATCAGGATGTGGGTTATTTCCTAACGGGAGGTACCATGATTAATGTGGAGGATACTCTGAGCAGCCTTTTGGGGTATTACTACACTAAAAGTGATGAAGTATTGCTGATGCACGATGTGTTTCTGAACAGTGCTTCCTACACGATGGATTGCGACTCGTTGATGTACAATACGTTGCGGGAAACGGTTTATTTTATCTCGCGGACGCACATGGTGTCCGATGAAAACACTATCTATACTACTTCTGGCTGGTATGAGACCAAAACCGATTTGGCTACCCTGGTGGACGATGTGGAATTAATCAACGAGTCGCAACATCTAAGGGCAGACAGTGTGTATTATGACAAAAACCAGCGTTATGGTATCGGTTGGGATAATGTGGTGATTTCCGATTCGGTGAAAGGTTATGTGCTAAAGGGAAATTATGTGGAACATCATGAATTAGGGGGCTATTCGACCGCTACGGATAGCAACCAGCTGATTTTGATAGATGAAAGCAAAGACTCGTTGTTTTTGCATTCCGACACCTTGAGAATTTTGTTCGACACTTTGCAGGAACCGCAGGTGATTATGGCGTTCAACAAGGTGAAATTCTACCGCAAGGACATGCAGGGGGCTTGTGATTCGTTGTCCTACAATGTCAAAGACTCGCTGATCACGATGTATTACAATCCAGTGATGTGGTCGGGTGAGAATCAGCTAAGTGCGGATACGATTACTTTTTTCCTGAAAGATTCTGCCAATGTGATTGTCACACTGAAAAAATCAAGTTACATTGTCTCTTCCATGTTTGAGGGGCAAGAGTTTAATCAGATTAAGGGGATGACGATAGAAGGGCATATCACGAATAAGCAGTTGAAGACGGTGTACGTGTTCAACAATGCGGAATGTGTATATTTTATCACTGATGAGGACACGGCTCTGATGGGGGTGAATGTGTCGGCAACCAGCGAGATGAAGATTCTTTTGACTGACAATGAGATAGACGGCATAGTTTTCTACAATGACCCTGATGGGAAAATCTATCCGGATAAGGATTTGGCGGACAAAGACCGGCGACTGAAAGATTTCCGCTGGCTGGATTTTTACCGTCCCGAAACGGTGGAGGACCTGTATGTCAGGCCGATACCGAGGGTTAAGGGCGAGGAGCAATCAACTCTGCCACCTTCAGATACCAGTCAGTAAACACTAGCGACGAGTTGCCATTGCGCTCGATATGGTACATTGTGCGGTTGCATTCGTCGAAAATCTGTGAAACATTTTTCAAAGAAAAGACCTTGGCATAGCGCTCAATGATGTCTTTTTCCATGCTGCTGGCTTTGCTGACGGCCTCTTGATGGCTGTTTTGCATCAACATGGCGCGCAAAACGTGGATAAAGGCGGCGAGGAAGTTCTTTTGGTATTCGCGTCCGCGGGCGATGATGCTGTCGAAGCAGTCGCGAACTTCCAGAAAGTTGACCTCGGCCTTGTTGGGCATAGGCTGTGCCAGGGAGGTCATGCTGCCCAGTATCAATTGCACTTGGGCAAGCATATCCTTGTAGTCACTGTCATCGTTCATCAACTCCATGGCGCGGTTGTAATTGCCGTCGGCCAAGGTGGCAATGTCGGCAGCTTGTACCTCGTCAATGCCAAACTCTTTCATCAGCTGCTGCTGTATGACCTCGGTTTTCAGTTTGGGAATCTTGACCAGCTGGGTACGTGACAGGATGGTGGACAGCATCTTCTCGGTATTCTCGGTGATAAGGATGAAAAGCGTCTTGTTTTCAGGTTCCTCCAGTGTCTTCAGCAGTTTGGGCGCCGCATCACGGTATAGCCGGTCCGCTGACCATATTATATATATTTTATATCCACCTTCGTAGGATTTGATGCTGTTCTGATTGACGATAAAAGCGCAGTCACGGGTGTTGATGTAGGCTTGCTTGTTCTCGCCGCCCAGCTCCATCAGCCAGTCGTTGATGTCGATATGGTAGTTGTGGTCGAAGACAAACTGGCGGAATTTGGCGGCGAACTGGGTGAAGTCGGGATCTTTTTTCACCTCGTTGGTGGTGCAGTTCGGGAAGATGATGTGGACATCGGGATGCGACAGCTTGGCGAACTTGGCGCATGAAGGACAAGTGCCGCAGGAGTCGTCTTCGCCGGGGTGCTCGCAACAGATGTACTGTGCATAGGCCATGGCCAAGGCGAAGGCGTGCGAACCCGCTTGTGCCAGAAATAGTTGCGCATGACTGATGCGATTTTCTTTCACTAAACCGATGAGGCGCTTCTTCAGGGACTCATCTACCAGGACGTCTTTGAATAACATGGTGTTTGTTCTGATTAATTGATTACGGGATTACGGGATGATAGGGTTTCGGGGTTAGGAGTCAGGGGAGTTTCGCTTCGCTCAAGGGGAGTCATGCTGCGCATAAGGGGAGTTTAAATTCCCCTTCTTTTAGAAGGGGTGCCCGAGGGGCGGGGTAGTATAACTTTCAATTTTCAGTTTTCAGTTTTCAACTTAATCTTCACCCGTCGCAGGTCCAACATGTTGATGGGATTGGTGTCCATGCCTTCCACATTGATGCCGACAAAGCGCAGCACTTTGTCGTAGTACAGCACCACCACAGGGGCGTCTTCCATCAGCATGGCGTCGAGTTGGGTATAGTAAAGGTTGCGCAACGAGTCGTTAAGGCAGCGCTGTGATTTCTCGAAGAGTTTATCGTATTTGGGGTTGACATAGTGGGTGTAGTTGGAACCGTTGGGCTGGAGGTTTTTGGAGTAAAACAGGGACAAGTAGTTTTCGGGGTCAGGGTAGTCGCAGATCCAGGAGCCGCGGAAGAAGGGTAGCTGGTAGTTGCGCATCATCTGCCGCTGTTGGGCAGCCTGCTGCACATCCAACGTGACGGGAATGCCGATTTGCTCCAGTTCGTGCTGGATGTATTGGCTGATATCGAGATAGTTGGCAGATACGGAAAGCGGAATGGGCGGAAGACCTTTGCCGTTGGGGTAGCCGGCCTTGGCTAGCAGTTCCAACGCTTTGGCGGGATTGTAGTTGTAGCCTTTCACCTTGGTGTTGTCGAAAGAGGATAAGCCCATCGGCACAAAACCGCTGGTGCCGGGATACCCGGTGTTGTTGCGCAGGTAGCGCATCATCTTCTCGCGGTCAAAACCATAGTTGATGGCTTGGCGCACCTCTTTTTTCAGCAAAGGATTGTCTTTGCCGTCATCTTTCAGCATGAAACCCAAATATTCGGTGTTGAGGTATGGGCCTGTCAACAGCTTGACACGGTCGGCATAGTCGGGATTCAACTCGCCGGTTTTGGTTAGTAATGCGTCCTTGTAGCAGGCGTCAATGCCTGACATGAAATCCAGCGAGCCCTTCATGAACTCCATGAAAACAGACTGCTTGTCCACGATAAAAGTGATGGCGACGGCATCTAAGTAGGGTAGGCGCTTGCCCTCTTCGTCAGTTTCGAAATAGTCGGGGTTTTTGCGCAGTACTAATTTGACACCTTCCTCCCAAATTTGGAATTTGAACGGGCCTGTGCCAACGGGATGGGTGCGGAAATCTTTGCCGTATTTTTCCACCATTTCATGGGGCACCACTGAGCAGTACTTCATGGCTAAGATGCCTAAAAACGGAGGAAAATCTTCAGAAAGTGTGATTTGGAATGTGCTGTCGTTGAGAGCTTCGAACGCAGGTTTGCCTTCGCCGTCACGTTTCACTTTCTGGAAAATCCAAGCGCCCGGCGAGGCCACGTTGCCATCGACAATGCGGCCGAGGCTATAGACAAAGTCGTTGGCGGTGACTTTGCGCTTCTGCGGGAAAAATTCCGTTTGGTGGAAATACACATCATCGCGCAGGGTGAAGGTATAGATGGTGCCATCCGCCGAGATGGTCCACGATTTGGCGATGCTGGGTACAATGCGCATCTGCTCGTCCAGGTCAACAAGGCCGTTGTACAGCAGATTGCAGGGCCAGATGACCGACTGTCCAGAAGAAAAGGCAGGATCGAGCGTGTTGATGCCCGACGACTCGTTATAGCGGAAAATCATCTTGTCGCTATTGTCATAAGTCTGCCGACAGCTGATGGTCAGCAGGATAACGGCAATTAAGAATAAAATGATTTTCTTCATTTATAAGGACGTTTAAATTGCAAAGATACGAAATTTTTCAATGTGCTAATTAGTTAATGTGCTAATGTGCCAATGATTTTATTCGTGAAGACACATACTTCGTATGTTCGTGGAGACGCTCATTTCGTTCGCTCGTTAAGACGATAACGCCTTGAGAATGAGCACAGCGAATGACTTAACGTCTTCACGAATCAACAATTAAACGATTAAACAAATAAACAGTTCAACAATTCAAAAAAAATGTTATCTTTGCATTTTATTTTGTGATGTTATGCCGACGAGAGAACAAATCATAGAAGTGCTATCGACCATTTATGACCCTGAGATTCCGGTGAATATCTGGGATTTGGGATTTATTTATAAACTTGAGATCCAAGAAGATAATATCGTCAATATCCTGATGACGCTGACAGCTCCCAATTGTCCAGTGGCCGAGTCTTTGCCAGTGGAGGTGAAGAAGAAAGTGTCGGAGATTGAAGGGGTGAAAGGCGTTTCCTTGCGTCTGACCTTCGACCCGCCATGGGATTTCGAGATGATGAGCGATGCCGCCAAGGTTGAAATGGGCCTGGATTTTTGATAGTTGACAATTATATACCCTTGTAAGGGGGTTAAAATACATTGTAACCTGACCCCTAAATCTTTTTCACATCATACACCGGCAGCTGCAACGCCTCTGACATTTTTTCACGGAGAAGGGCGGAGTTGATGTTGTAGCCGGTGGGGGAGGTGGGGTTGACACACACCGCCAACAGTTTCGCCGCATACAGCACAAACAGTTGCCCGCCTTTCTTCAGGAAAGCATTGACTGACTCTGGAACGGCAAAGATTTTGGTGAAATCCTTCACAATGACAGTGGTCTTGTTGATATTCGGCTGCATTCTTAGATAGTCGAATATCTTGTCGGTGACAATACCGCCGATGTAGAAAGTGTTGCCATATTTAAAAAGTCGGTCTTTGTACTTGTCCAGCAGCAGGGTGGAGGGAATTTCCAGGTCGTGCCATTGGCCCTCGGTGTCCTGTGCCCATAAGCCTGAGTTGACATCGGTCAGACAGTCGGTGTTGGTGGCTGTGAAAGCTGGCAAATGGATGAGGCGGCAGGCGAACAGGGTCTTGCGAATCAGCTCGGGCAGGTGTGGCGACAAGGCGGCTCCGGTGCTCAAAATGAGGCTCTCGGTGATGGTGGGGGCACCAAAACTTTTGCGGGACAGTGCGCCGTCCACCAAAGTGATGTCCACACCATAGCGGGGCATCTCAGCCAGCATTTGTTTGAGGCGGCCGGTGGAGCTGGGCCCCGAAATGATGGCCTTACCCCGTTGTAATGCCTTGGCGGTGACTAATCTGCCTAATGAAGTGCTGAAGTTGGAAATGTCCAGAATATCGGAGGTGGGGCGTTTCTCCTTGTAGTGTTTCTCGGAGGTGATGAAAATGGTGCCTTTGGCCAGCTCTATCTCTGGCTTGGGTGTTTCGGTCACCTGATCGACACTCTCGCCGTCGATACCGATGGAGGTGATGGCGATTTTCTTGTCCGTCTGATACAGCTCGCGCAACACATAATTGAGACTTTCCGTCTTGCCGGTGTTTTTCTCCATGCCGACAAACGAAACGCTTTTGTGCTGTAGGATTTGTTCAATAAGCTGTGACACAATGTTTTATTTTCTGCTATATTTAAGCTTTCGGATGATAATCAGGATGATGCCCATAATCAGAATCAATGCCAAAGGAACGACAATATTCAAGACTGAATACAGATTCTTGTGGTTTCTGATTTTGACGGGATCCAAGGAGCCGATTTTGAAGTTCTTGGAGCGTATTTGCAGCAGGTCGTCGTCATCGCAGAGGTAGTTGATGCAGTTGAGCAGGAAATCGGTATTGTCGTACATCACGCCGGTGTATATGTCATAGCCGGTGGGGTAGGGCTGGTTGCGCTGGCGGTCGATGAAGTTGCGGATGATGTCGCCATCGGCCACAAAGATCTGGCGGGTGGGTTCACTCTTTTGCAAGAATCCCAACGACTTCATGGTGTCAAACTCAATGGGCAGGATGCCGTTGAAGGCGGACTCAAACGAGCCCTCCACGATGGCGGCGATGGGCAGGTACTTGAAGGCATATTCCTGCAAATTAGGGGTGGCCAAGCCCACATTGATGGTGACAATGGCCGGGGCGGGTACCAGTTTGGTTCGCTCGGAAGTCAGCAGCAAAGGCGTTTTCTTCAGCCCATTGTCCTTGCCCACAAAATCGATAGTGCCTGTAAAATCAGATTTTATCTCTTTGATATTACGCACAATAGGATGGTCGGTAAAGTTGACCACTTTAAGGCAGTAGGGGAAATTCATGAACTTGTATTGCTGCTGGTCGCCGATTTGGCCCACGCCAATGGGAATCTGCTGGCAGCTGAGATCCTGGATCAGGTTGGGATTAAGGCGTACTCCATAGCTGAAAAACAGGTCGTTGAGGCGAAGGTTGCGAGGGGTGGCGAAGAACTCGGGGCGGTCCTGCAAACTGTCGGCAGAGGCATCAGTAGCGTCAATCAGCCACAGAATCTTGCCTCCTCGCATCAGGAACTGGTCGATTACGTACTTGTCGGCATCGGGGAAAGGTTCAGTAGGTTGGGCCACGATCAAGACATCGTATTTGTTGCCACGGATAGTAAGTGTCTGGCTGACAGTGTCTTCAATGGCTATGTCGTTCAAAGCGTTGACCCTGCCATTGATTCGGACACGGTCAATGTTGTAGAATCGTTGCAATTGCCATGCCATCCACGAGGTGGAATAGAAATCCATTTCGCCGTGTCCATCCAGAAATGCCACTTTGGGTTTGCCTTCGGTCATGAGTTTGCGGATAGAGGAAACGAGGTTGTATTCCAGCTCCTGAATGGAATATTCCAGCCAGTCGTTACCGCTGGGGTCGGCCACAATCAGGGTGGCGGGATATTCCTGGTTGTGATAGGCAATCATGGCTCCCGGCACGATATAGTGGGTGGAGAAACCGCTGGCGTCCTCACGGCTGATGGGGATGGGCTTCAGCCCCTTCTGGGCAAACTCACCGAAAATAGTGTTTACCTCCTCTGGCGTTTTGTCCTTTACGGGGTCGATGAATTCTACGTGGATATTTTTGGAATAGCTTCTGAATTCCTGAAGTATATCTCTTGTTTTTTCTCTAAATAGTTGATAATCAGCAGGTAGATTGTCTCCTTTCAGAAAAACACGGATATAAACCTTGTCGTCTAAGTTCTTCAGCATCTGAATTGTGGTAGGAGAAAGGGATAGCCTTTTATCTTTGGTCAAATCAATTCTGAAGAAGAAAAAAGAAGAGAGAATATTGACGGCGATCAGGATGAGCAGGCTGACAATCAATCCGGTGATGGCATTCTTCTTAAAACGCTGGCTGTTGTTGTTTTTTTCTTTCATGACTATAGAAGATTTACCATTTTCTGTTTAACAATACGATTTTGGTGCCGAATAAAAAGAGGAAGATGACACTGAAGAAGTATATCAGGTCGCGGCTGTCGATAACGCCTTTGCTGATAGCGGAATAGTGCTCGGCGATACCCAAGGTTTTGATGTAGTAGCCGAAATTGCCCAGGGCGGAGAAAGAGTAGATGAAGTCGAAGGCGAAGAACATGATAAAGCAGAGCAGGGCGGCGATGATGAAGGCCACAATCTGGTTGTTGGTGATGGAAGAAGAAAATAGTCCGATGGCGATAAAGGTGGAGCCTAATAGGATCAGTCCGAGGTAAGAGCCCCAGGTGCTGCCCATGTCGATGTTGCCCACGGGATTACCGATAAGATAGACCGTAACGACATAGACCAGCGTAGGTATTAGTGTGATAACCAGCAAGGTAAGGCAAGCCAGAAACTTTGCGCCGATGATTTGGTTGTCGGTGAGAGGTTTGGTGAACAGTAGCTCAAGGGTGCCGCTCTTTTTTTCCTCGGCGAACGAGCGCATGGTGATGGCGGGCACCAAGAAAATGAAGAGGAATTCTGCCACGTTGAACAAGCCCTGGATGTCGGACAAACCGGCGAAAATAACGTTGTTGATGTTGGGGAAGACCCAAAGGAAAAGTCCTGCCACTATGAGGAATACGGCGATGAAGATATATCCCAGCACCGAGCTCAGGAAGGATTTTATTTCTTTAAGATACAGACTGTACATATTGTAAGAATTAACTTGCAAAGATACGGAAATTTTTAATGTGCTAATGTGCCAATGGTAAAAGTTGAAAACTGAAAACTGAAAGTTGAAAGCTATATATTTTGAATTTCTGTCCTTCAAATCAAAAAAAACAATCATAGGAAGTCGATTTTTTCAAGAAAAACAATCTTGAAAAATCGTTTTTTGAAATAAGAGGTATTATTCTATAGTTATTTCGTCAACAAAGATATGGCTGTCGCCGCCTGCACCGAGGTGCCAGTCGGGGAGCTTGCCGAAAGTTTTGGCTTTGATGCGAATGTAACGGCAATGTGCGGGCTTGTCAATATGAAATTCCTGAATTTGCGTCTCATAGTCGTTGGCAGCCACCTGGTTGGTGTAAGTGCCGTATGGCTCAAAGTTCACGTTGTCTTCAGAAATCTCGACGGTCATGGAACTGGGGAAGACAATCCATGCGCGGGTGTCTTGCAGGAAGCCTACGCTTACTTTGTGGATGTCTTTCACTTTCAGCAGGTCGATGGTGGCCTCGAAGTCCTTGCCCTGATAGCCTTGCCAACCGCCTAAGCGGAAGTTGGTCTGGCCGTGGATGCCGTCCAACAGGGCATTGTCACCGCCTGCCGAATACATTTCGGAATATTGGGAGTGCAGTATGATTTTCTTGTCCTGGGCAAATTGATAGAATTTGGCCTCGATAACGGGGCTGTAACCAGTTGCCTCATTGTAGCTTACCGCTTTTACGGTAGTGTTCTTGTTAATGGTGACAGGACTACTGTATTCTAATTTGGAGTTTTTAATGGGATCGGTGCCATCGGTGGTGAAATAGATTTTGTCGGTGGTGGCGGGGAAAACCAGTTTTTTGTTACTGATTTGCGCAGGCTGGAATAGGCTGATGTTGAACGTCAGCTGGTCTTTGAAGGTCTGCTGCGGTGCGTTGATGCTGGGCACGATGGTGATGGTAGGTTCCAAGCGGTTCTCAGGCTGCTTGCCCTTGCCCACGCCCCATTTGGTGTTGGGCTTCGCGCTCATGACAAAATTAAGTTGTCCGCCGTCTTTGATATCCTCGAAAGTGATATAGGATTTGTCGTATTTCTGGCCGTTCAGCTTGGCAGACTGGATGTAGCAGGCGTTGCGGCTGCGGTTGGTGGCGGTGATGACAAATTGCTGGCCATTTTCCAAGTTGATGGTGACCTTGTCGAACATCGGGCTGCCAATGATGTAGTGGTTGTCACCGGGGCAAACAGGGTAAAATCCCATCGCGCTGAGCACATACCATGCGGACATTTGGCCGCAGTCCTCGTTGCCGCACAGTCCGTCGGGTTGCGAGGTGTAAAGGCTGTGCATGATGCTGTCGGTCATGCGCTGTGTTTTCCATGGCTTGCCGATGAAATTGTACAGGTATGCAGCATGGTGACTTGGCTCGTTGCCGTGGGCGTACTGTCCAATCAGGCCAGTGACATCCACCTGCTCGCGACCAGAGGTGAGAGAGCTGGTGCCGAAGAGGCTGTCCAACAAGCGTTCCGCGACAGCTGTTCCGCCCATCAAATCCACGTAAGTGTTGAAATCATGAGGCACGTAGGTGGAATACTGCCAGGAGTTGGCTTCCGTAAAGTGATTGTTGATTTCTTTGGGATTGAAATGCTGTAAAAATCCACCGTTTGCTTTGGGATGCATGAAACCGTTGGCATCCATTATGTTTTTATAGAACTGAGCTCTTTTGATAAATTCCTGATAGACATCGTCTTGGCCTAAAGCCTTGGCGAATTGGGCGATGCACCAGTCGTCGAAGGCATATTCCAAGGTTTTGGAAACGGATTCGTGCTCGTAATCGGAGGGAATGAAGCCGTATTTTGCATATTCCGGACGGCCAAGGAGCTTCAGTTTGGCACTGGCTACCATGGCATTGAGCATCTGAAGTCTCTCATAATCGGAATAATGGTCCAAAATGCCTTTCTGATAGGCGTCGTAAATGACGGGAATGCTGTGATAGCCAATCATACACCAAGTCTCGTAGGCGGAGAGCTCCCATACGGGCAACATGCCGCCTTGCTCATAATGGCACATGAAAGTATAGACAAAATCGTCGGTGCGTTTGCGGTCGATGAGTGCCAGCAACGGATGCAGGGCACGGTAGGTGTCCCACAGGGAGAAAACGGTATAGACATTGTGCTCTTTGGCCTGATGGGTGATGCCATCCATGCCACGGTATTTTCCATCTATGTCATTAAACAGATAAGGAGAGGTATAACAATGATACAAAGCAGTATAGAAAACTTTCTTCAATTCAATGTCGCTGGTCTCAACTTCGATTTTGCCGAGTTCCTCGTTCCATATTTCGCGGGCTTGGTGGTGGACTTTGTGGAAGTCGAAATCGGGAACCTCTTTCAGGTTCTTGTCAGCATCATTCAGGTTGAGGGCAGCAGCGGAAAGGGCCACTTTTACCACCACTTGCTTGGTGTTTTCGGCGAAATAGATGATGGCTTTGCAGTTGGTGCCGGTGATGGCGTTGACCGAATCCACACGCTGGTTGTTCACATAAAACTCCACTTTGGCGATGCGTTGGGAGAACAGCATGGAAAAGTTCAGTTTCTGGTGCTCGTTCCATGCTTTGGAATCACGTAACCCCACGATTTTGTTGGCCTTGGCATCATAGCTGATGACGCTGTTCAACACCATGTCACGATGTTTCAGGTCGAGAATGATGCCTTTGGGCATATCGTTGTCGGGGTAGGTGTAGCGATGCACGCCCACTCGTGGGGTGCAGGTCAGTTCTGCTTTTACCTTGTACTTGTCGAGCCATACGGAGTAATAACCTGGTTCGGCGATTTCCTTGCTGTGAGAGAAGGTTGAGCAGTATTCGCTGTTGATGACCGAGGCTTTTCCGGTGAAGGGCATCAGCAGGATGTCACCATAGTCGGAGCAGCCGGTACCGCTGAGGTGGGTGTGGCTGAAGCCGTACACCACATTGTCCGAGTAGTGGTAGGCCGAGCAACCGTCCCAGCCGTCCAAGCGGGTGTCGGGACTGAGCTGTACCGCTCCAAATGGCACGATGGCACCAGGGTAGGTGTGCCCGTGGAAATCCGTGCCCACCAAGGGATTAACGTATTGAACTAAATTCTCCTGAGCGGAGGCAATTGCCCCTGTAAGGAGCATTGAAATCATTAAAACTGCAAGTCTTTTCATTATTTGTTGTTTTTATATTAAATTGACACAATTGAAATCATTTGTTTTCTATTCTGTTTGTGTGACGAATTAGATTACGGCCTCGAAGAGGTCGAATTTTAGTAACCCCACACGCAAGTGTGGGGTGTGGAATGTCCAGTCTACTCTCCTCGCGGCACGAGATATGCTTGCCCTGATGCTATGTCTGGCATGCCGCGAAAGTGTGGAATGGTGTTATGGAGCCATAGGGTCTTGACGGGTTGAGACTCGCTTATTAGGAGTCTGTCCAGGTGTCGCCTCTTCGAGGCTCGTAGACACTATGTGGATCCTTTTACCCCACACTTAAGTGCGGGGTTATTAAGATGGTGCCTCTTCGAGGCACAGGATAAGCAGGACTTCTTCATGTCTGCCATAATACTTACCCTGTTATACCTTTCTCATTATTCAAATCAAAAAATCAAAGAACACTTGTTTAATATTTATTTGTCAAGACGTTTTTTTGCTTCGTCTCCATGTCTTCACGTTTCTAAGTTCAACTCTCCATTGTCTATCATCCACCTCACCACTTTCACCACTTTTTCTTGGGTGAATTTTTGGGAAACCTTGATAATAAGGTCTTTAATGTCTTTTATGCCTGATACAGCAACTTTTTTTACTTCTGTACTAATGTCTTTAAAGTCTTTATTATTTACCTCTTCTTTGTGCACTTTCAGGCACACATCGCATTTGCCGCAGGCGGGACTTTTATGCTCGCCGAAATAGGCCAAAAGTAACTGGCTGCGGCAAGTGTCTTCGCATTGAACGAAATGCAATACCTCTTCTAAACGCTTTTGTGCCACATCTTTACGGCGTTTGTAGATGTCGGGACTGAAGTACAGGTAATCCTCGTCCACTCTCGGAGTAAGGAAGGTGATGAGCGCCTGTTCGGTTTTGGGAGAATAGCTCCAAAGTCCCATGCGGGCCAGCTTGTGAATCAAACTGACGGCCTCTTCCTCGCTAATGCCGGCACGCTGGGCGATTTCGATCTCGTCAATCTTGACATAGCGGGTGAAAAGACCGCTGTAAGAGCGCAGAATTAACTTGATAAACTCGTCGTATTCAGGATTTTTCTCTTCAAAAATTGTCAAGCGCTCTCCGCCGATGCTCATGCTGAGCTGTGAGGTGCTCTTTCCGTCTTCGCTGAGGAATACCATGCCCATCTTTTCCAAAAACTTGATGGAATTGTAGATGGCCACCATGTTCATGGCAGCGGGCTTCAGCAGTTCACCGATGCGGAAGGGAAAAGTGCGACCAGCCCCGTCACCGAGGGCGATGTTATAGTGGTTGCACAATATATTATATACTTTGCGAATGTCCTCAATGGGTGGGAATGTCAGCTCAAAGTTGCGTTTCAGCTCGCGGATGTCGGCATCGTCGTATAGCATGATGGCCACGGACTCTTTCTCGTCGCGGCCTCCGCGGCCAGCCTCTTGGAAATAGCCTTCCAGCGTGTCGGGGATGTCGATGTGGATGACAAAACGCACGTCGGGCTTGTCAATACCCATGCCAAAAGCGTTGGTGGACACGATGACGCGAGTCTGGTCCTGCATCCACTCGTTCTGCTTGCGGTCTCGTGTGGCGCTGTCGAGGCCAGCATGGTAGAAGTCGGCGGCGATACCGTTGCGTTGCAGAAACTCGGCGGTCTCTTGTGTTTTACGGCGGTTGCGCACATATACGATGCCTGTGCCGGGGTAGCGCTGCATGATGCGCAGCATGCGGTTGTTCTTATCTTCTTCTTTTACAATGTAATACGTCAGATTATCCCGTTTGAAACTTTTCTGAAAAACATTATATTGCGGAAAATGAAGTCTGTCTTGGATGTCTTTCACCACTTCGGGAGTGGCGGTGGCGGTCAGCGCAAGCACTGGCACCTTCGGGAAAAACTGGCGTATCTCGGCGATTTCGAGGTAGGGAGGACGGAAGTCGTAAGCCCATTGCGAGATGCAGTGCGACTCATCGACGGCGATCAGTCCGACGCGCAGATGTGACAGTGTAGCCCGGAAATTGTCGGTTTTGAGACGTTCGGGGGACACGTACAGAAACTTGAATTCCGGGTCGAACGCGCAGTTGTTGAGCACCAGTTCAATCTCGTGCTTGCTCATGCCGGAATACAGTGCAGCGGCTTTGATATGGCGTTTGCGCAAGTTAGCCACTTGGTCCTTCATCAGGGCGATGAGTGGCGAAATGACGATGCACAGTCCGTCGAGGGCGAGGCCGGGCACTTGGAAACAGATGGACTTGCCTCCGCCGGTGGGCAGCAGGGCCAGGGTGTCGCGACCGTCCATCACCGACAGGATAATGTCTTCTTGCAGTGGCCTGAAACTGTCGTAACCCCAGTGGTCTTTCAGTATTTTCCGTATCTGTTCCAGCTTGATCATTAGGGGTGCTATTGAAATTGCAAAGTTACACAAAATCGTTGAGTTGCCGCTTCTCTTTTTTGATAAAAACATTAAACAATACTTTTGCGGCTTTTTCGTCAAATTTTTTGACAAAAACAGCAATAACACTTTCGCAGCTGTTGCTCTAACAAGCAATGCTGATTTATTGGGACAAAAATACAAGCAAGCTTGCTTTTGTCCCTTTCAAATCAGCATTCTCTCAGCCGCAAAAGAAAAAACAATAAAAACAATATGCCTTATTTTCCATATTATCCCTCAAATCTTTGTTGTAAAAGAAAAACATTATGCCATTTTTCCTTATCCTTACATAATTTTCAGCCACAGAAGAAAAATAAATTAAATAAGATGGTATTATCTCTTGATTTTTCCATTTTCTTTCAGAATATATTGTTAGAAAACATACATAGTTTTTGTTTTAGCATCAAGGTAATACCGTTCCCCTTCATCTATGATAGGAGCAAAGTTGTACAAAATCCCAATAGGAGTATTTGTCAGCCTCATGTAATTCCATAGTTGTTGCCGTTGAGCAGGACCATTATGTTCAATCGCCTTGCATTCAATAAAAACTTTCTCTTTACAAAAGAAGTCAACAATGTGTCTGTGAGGAATTTTTTGATTATGGAATTCAACAGAGAAACCGTACTCTTTAATATGTGGTATTCCCTTTTCTATCAATAAAATCTCCAAAGCATCCTGATACATATATTCGTTGAGAAATGGTCCCATCTCTTGATGCACCTGCTGACAACATCCCAATAAATCAAAGGTAAAAGCCCTCAAACTTCTTGTTAATTCTGAATCCGTTGTAATTAATTTCTTTATACTATACATTTCAATTCATTTTATTGTTAAATATTATGATTTATATAATTACTTATTACCTATTAAAAATGAAACATAAACGCATTTAAAATGTTTTTATTGTTTTTTCTTTTCAAGTGATTCAACTTTTTCGATAGAAAAGGAAGAATTGAATGATTGTTTTTAGCAGCTTGCTGCGTAAAAAACAATCATTCGGTTCTTCCGACTTGAAAAGTGTTGTTTATGTTTTTGTCAAGAAAGAGAAGATTTTTGTATTTTTGCATTTTTAATAGATAGAAAGTAGCATGAAGAAAATATTAGTGACTGGTGGTGCCGGTTTTTTGGGCTCGCATTTGTGTGAAAGACTGCTGAAGGAAGGCAATGATGTGATTTGCCTCGACAATTATTTTACGGGCAGTAAACGTAATATTGTGCACTTGATGGGCAATCCTTACTTCGAGGTAATTCGTCATGATATTACCGAACCCTTTGATATTGAGGTGGATGAGATTTACAATTTAGCTTGTCCTGCATCTCCCGTGCATTACCAGTACGACCCCATCAAAACTATCAATACTTCGGTGGTGGGGGCGGTGAACATGCTGGAACTGGCCAATCGCAATGGTGCCAAGATTTTGCAGGCCTCTACCAGCGAGGTTTATGGCGATCCCTTCGTACATCCACAACCCGAGGAATACTGGGGCAATGTGAACCCCATCGGTATCCGCTCTTGCTACGATGAGGGCAAGCGTTGTGCTGAAACCCTTTTCTTCGACTATCACCGTCAGAACAAGGTGAGAATCAAGGTGGTGCGTATTTTCAACACCTACGGTCCCCGCATGCTGCCCGATGATGGCAGGGTAGTGTCCAACTTCATTGTTCAAGCTTTGAAAAACGAGGATATCACCATTTATGGTACTGGCGAACAAACCCGTAGCTTCTGCTATTGTGAGGACATGATTGATGGCATTATCAGAATGATGAATACGGAAGAAGAAGTGACTGGTCCTGTCAATCTTGGTAATCCCAAAGAATTTACCATCAAGCAGTTGGCGGAATTAGTGGTAGAACTGACTGGCTCAAAGTCCAAAATCATTTACCATCCTGCAGTACAAGATGACCCGCAGCAGCGCCAACCCATTATTGACAAAGCCAAGGCTGTTCTGAACTGGCAGCCCACCATTGAACTTCGTGAGGGTTTGTCCAGAACGATTGCGTATTTCAAGGAGATAATTTAGTCCCTTTTTCTAAAAAAAATGACAGTTTGTAGAGCCTTAAAATAGGCGCATTAGCACATTGTCTCATTGGCACATTAACTAATTTGCTAATTAACCAATTTGCACATTGATTTTTTTCGTATTTTTGCAGGTTATTAACCAAATTAGATTTGGCTGCAATGGATAATGAGAAAATAATCACCGTGACCTCTCCTTTGCTTCCGTCGTTGGACGAGTTTGTGGGCTATCTGAAGGAGATATGGAAGAGCAAATGGATTACCAATAACGGTCAGTTCCATCAACAGTTGGAAGCTGCATTGGCGGATTATCTGGGCGTAAAATATGTGTCTTTGTTTACCAATGGCACACTTCCTCTGATTACCGCCTTGCAAGCTTTGGGCATCAAGGGGGAAGTTATTACAACCCCGTATAGTTTTGTCGCAACGACCCATGCGTTGTGGTGGAATGGCATCAAACCGGTTTTCGTGGATATTGATCCGAAAACTTGCAATATTGATCCGGACAAAATTGAAGAGGCTATTACTGACAAAACCGCGGCCATCATGCCGGTGCATTGTTATGGTATGCCTTGCGACACAGAAAGAATACAAACTATTGCCGACAAACATGGCCTCAAGGTGATTTATGACGCGGCCCATACTTTTGGGGTGCGCGTGAACGGAGAGAGTATTATGCAGGCTGGTGACATGTCCACGCTGAGTTTCCATGCCACCAAGGTGTTCAACACGGTGGAAGGCGGTGCGCTGGTTTGCCACGATGCGGAGACCAAGAAGCAGATTGACTTTCTGAAGAATTTCGGTTTCAATGGTGAAACTGAAGTGGTAGCTCCCGGTATCAATAGCAAGATGGATGAGATCCGCTCGGCTTACGGTTTGCTCAACCTCAAGCAGGTGGACCAAGCCATTGAGGCGCGGCACAAAGTGGCGGATTATTACCGGCAGGCGCTGCGGCAAGTGAAAGGCGTGAAAGTGTTTGAGGATATGCCCGGTGTGCGTCACAACTATGCCTACTTCCCCATCCTGATCAATGCGGAGGAATATGGCATGAGCCGCGATGAGTTGTATTTCAAAATGAGAGACGATAACGTGTTGGGACGCAGGTATTTCTATCCGCTCATCAGCACGTTCAACACGTATAAAGGTCTGGAATCCTCCAATCCCGCCAATTTGCCTGTGGCCACACGTATTGCCGACCAGGTAATTTGCCTTCCCATGTATTATGGCCTCACCGAAGAGGATATGGAGCGGGTTTTGAAATGTATTGTGAAATAGAAAAATAGAGAAAGATGAATATTCAACAACAGAAAATGTTAGATATTCTCCGTGAACTGAAAGAAGTTCATGGCGTTTATGCGATAAAAGCGGAGTTTGAAGCGGAAGGAGCCCGTAAGGACGAGCTTATTGGCTTAAGGGAATTGATTCTGAAAGCCGATTTGAACTTCATCATCAAAATTGGCGGTTGCGAGGCTGTGCATGATATGGACCAGTGCAAGCTCCTCGGTGCCACGGGTGTGATGGCCCCCATGATTGAAACCCCTTTCGCCATGACGAAGTTTATCTCCGCAGCTAAGCGTGTTTATGGTGAAGAGATGTCAGATATAGAATGGATTATCAATGCGGAAACCAAAACTTGTCTGGCCAACTATCCTGATATCATTAAGGCAGGCGAGAATTTCCTGAAAACCGTGACGGTGGGTCGTAGCGATTTGTCGGCTTCCATGGGCATTGCCAGAAAAGATATCGAGACACAGCCGGTGTTCGATGCGACACATCAGTTGCTGACCATGTCGCGCGAGGCTGGCTTCACTACCAATTTTGGAGGAAATATCGGCATTGAAAGTATTCCGTTTATCATCAGAATGAGCAGTATTGCTGACCGTTTCGAGACCAGAAAGGTGGTGGTTCGCATGAATACCGACGAGCAGAAATTGAAGAAGGCGATTGCCCGGGCGTTGGAGTTCGAGTTGATGTACCTGATGAACAAAAGCGCTTGCTATGACGCTATGGCCAAGGAAGATGCCCAGCGTATTATCCGTATGCAAAATCAAATTCAATCAGCGAAATAAACTATGAAAAAGGTCGTCACTTTCGGGGAAATTATGCTCAAGCTTTCTGCCAAAGGCTATCAGCGTTTGCTTCAGGCAGAAGAGATGAATGTGGAGTATGCCGGTGCGGAAGCTAATGTGGCGGTTTCGTTGGCAAATTTTGGTATGCCGGTCGCGTATGTGAGTCGCTTGCCGGAAAATGATTTTGGCCATGCCGCCTGTATGAGTTTGCGGTCTTTTGGTGTGAACACGGATTCCATCGCTTGGGGTGGAAATCGCCTGGGGATTTATTTTGCTGAAAAAGGTGCTTCCCAAAGGCCGTCAAAAGTGGTCTATGACAGGGCACATTCAGCTATTTCTGAGGCTACTGCAACCGATTTTGACTGGGAAAGCATTTTTAAGGATGCACAGTGGTTCCATTTCACGGGAATCACACCCGCACTCAGTCCGAATGTGGCCGAAATATGTCTTCAGGCATGCCAGCAGGCTAAAAAGATGGGATTGTCTGTATCGTGCGACCTTAATTACCGTTCCAAACTGTGGACCAAGGAGGAAGCGCAGAAAACCATGAGCCGTTTGGCGGAATACGTCGATGTTTGTATCGCCAATGAGTCGGATATTGCGGATGTTTTCGGTATTGTGGCTAAGGATAGCGATGTGGAGAAAGGACAGTTGCGACAGGCTTCTTATGAAATAGTGGCGGAACAGTTGCTTCAGAAATTCAACTTCCAAAAAGTGGCTATTACTTTGCGGGAGTCCATTTCTGCCAATGATAATAATTGGTCGGCCATGCTTTTTGATGGCACAAAAGCTTTCAATAGTCGTAAGTACGCCGTTCATATTGTGGACCGCATCGGCAGTGGCGATGCTTTTGCCGCTGGCTTGATATATGGATTGATCAATGGTTATGATTCGCAGAAAACCGTCGATTTTGCGGCAGCTGCCAGTTGCTTGAAACATAGCATTGAAGGTGATTTCAACTTGGTCAGCAAGGCCGAGGTGGAATCGCTGATGAACAATAATTTTACAGGAAGAATACAACGATAAGCTTATGATACCGATTTCTAATGTCGCCAATTCGATAGAACCTTCCTTGATTCGCAGTATTTTCAATATGGCGAAACAAATGGAGGATGTGGTGGATTTTACTTTGGGCGATCCCGATGTGCAACCCCATGTTGCCATTAAGAAGGCTGCCTGTGAGGCTATTCAACAAGGCAAAACCCGTTATTCGCAGAATGCGGGACTGTTGGAATTGCGGCAAACTATCAGTGAATACTATGTGCGCCAGGAGGGTTTTCGCTATGACCCCGTGACTGAAATCATGGTTTCGGTCGGTGCCATGGAAGGCTTGTATTTGGCATTTCTGGCCATGTTGAACGAGGGCGATGAGGTGATTATTCCGGCTCCTTACTATGTGAATTACGTGCAGATGGTGCAGATGTGCCATGCTACCCCGGTTATTGTGGACCATCCAGGTAGTGAGGAACTCAGTTTCAGTGTTGAGGATATTGAAAAAGCTATCACACCAAAGACTAAGGCATTGATTATCAATACGCCATCGAATCCTTCTGGAAAGATTATTCCTCAAGAAAAGATTCAGGCTTTGGCGGAATTGGCCAAAAAGCATGATCTTACTGTAATTTCCGATGAGGTTTACAAATGCTTGATTTATGATCATATTCCCTTCAAAAGCATTGTGGGAATTGAGGGAATGCGTGAGCGTACAGTGCTGGTTAACAGCTTGTCCAAGGAGTTCTGCATGACCGGCTACCGCATCGGTTATGTGTTGGCACCTGCGGAGTTGATTGCCGCTATGACCAAATTGCAGGAGAATGTGGCCGCTTGTGCGCCGCTGCCGTCGCAATATGCGGCTATCGAGGCTTTGAGTGGACGCGAGGATTATTCAAAAAACATGGTAGATATTTTCACGGAAAGACGCAATGTGCTGTATGAAGGTTTGAAGGATGTGCCGAAAATGCGCTGCCATGCCCCAGAAGCCACCTTCTACATGATGGTGGATATTTCCCAAACGGGGATGACCTCGTTGGAATTTGCTCATGCCTTGCTGAAAAATGCTCATGTGGCGGTGGTGCCGGGTATTGCGTATGGCAAAAGTTGTGACAAATATGTGCGCATTGCCTTCACCTTGGAGGTGGAGAAAATCCGTGAGGGTATCAAGCGTATTACCAATTATATGAAAACTATTTGACGATGAAAAGAGTGTTGATGTTAGGAGGTTCCCTGTATCAGACATACGCCATCAAAGAGGCGGTGCGTCTGGGATACTATGTGATTACATGTGATTATTTGCCGGACAATCCAGGACATAAGTTTGCCCACGAATACCATAATGTAAGTACCACAGACAAAGAGGCGGTATTGGCTTTGGCCAAGGAGTTGAAGGTTGATGGGGTAATGGCCTACGCTTCCGACCCAGCAGCGCCTACAGCCGCATACGTGTGCGAGCAATTGGGTTTGCCTACTTCGCCTTATAAATCCGTGGAGATATTGTCTAACAAGGATTTATTCAGGGATTTTCTGCAGAAAAATAATTTCACATGTCCCAAGGCCAAGGG
>JAFXSR010000048.1 GCA_017525505.1 Bacteroidales bacterium | reverse complement strand
TTTCAGGATAGGCAGCAGATAGTAGGTTACAGGTTACAGGGGACAGGTTACAGTAGGGCTGTCAAATTATGGCTGCCGAGGCTAATTAGAATTCAAAGTTCAGAATTCAAAATTCAAAAGCGTTTTTTCACAAAAGGGGAAGTATTTTTCCGAAATTCTGAGTAGAAATTTCATTTTTGGGAAGATAAAATGTTTTTTTAATTCATTCAGTATTTATTTCAACAATACGTTTTAATAATTTTATCACCATCTTATTACAACAATAAAACACAATGTGTCAATATTTTATAAAATAAAAATTGAAACATACCAACATCTTTAGGCCAGGTAAAACGCAACCAAAATATCAAAATTTAATTTTTTCAGAAAAAGGTTTTTCGGAATAAAAAATTTTGTATTTTTGCAACTCAATTTTGAAGGTATAAAAAATAAAAATAAAGATAAGAAATGGCAAATCACAAGTCAGCATTAAAAAGAATCAGAGCTAACAACAGAAAAAGATTAGAGAACAGATATTACGCTAAGACCATGCGTAATTCTTTGAGAGACATCAGATTGGTTTCAGACAAAGCTGAAGCACAGAAGAGACTGCCCGTGGTGGTTTCATTGATTGACAAATTGGCAAAGAAAGGCATTATCCACAAGAACAAAGCCGCCAACTTGAAATCCGGTTTAATGAAAAAGGTGAACCAATTATAAGGGTTGATTGGTTTTTTTTCATATTTTTGTGTTGCGCTATATATGGGCTATCCCGTATATAGCGTTTTTGCTTTAAATAAGTTATAAATTTTAGGGATTAGGAAATAGGAGTTGAAAACTGAAAATAGATTTCGATATCAAAACCACCTGACACCTGACACCTGACACCTGACACCTGTAACCTGCTACCAGTGCTACCTGCTACCTACAGTGCCTGCCTAATACGAAGCAACCTCACCAGCAGGTCGTGCAACTGGTCCAAGGGCAACATATTAGCGCCATCGGAAAGGGCTTTGGAGGGTTCGGGATGGGTTTCCATGAAAAGGCCATCGAAGCCGACGGCGACAGCAGCTTTGGCCATGGTCTCGATTAAATCGGGACGACCACCGGTAACCCCTTTTGGCTGGTTGGGTTGCTGTAAGGAATGCGTGGCATCGAAGACCACAGGACAGCCATTCATCTTCATTTCTTTGATTCCCCTGAAATCCACCACCAAATCGGTATAGCCGAAGCTGGTACCACGCTCTGTAATCAGCACCTGATCATTACCTGCGGCACGCACCTTCTCTACCGCGAAACGCATCGCCTCAGGCGACATGAACTGTCCTTTTTTTATATTGACAATTTTGCCCGTTTTGGCAGCTGCCACCAGAAGGTCGGTCTGCCGGCACAGGAAAGCCGGAATCTGCAGCACATCAGCCACCTGGGCAGCCCAAGCCGCCTCAATTTCCGTATGGATATCCGTCACAATCGGCAGGTCGAGATCTGCCTTTACCTTGGCCAGCACCGCCAAAGCCTGGTCGTTGCCGATGCCCGTAAAAGAATTCAGCGACGAGCGGTTAGCCTTCTTGTAGGATGCCTTGAAATAAAAAGGAATTTCAAGCTCCGCACAGATTTTTTTGATTTCACGCGCAATGGAGAGGGTGATCTCTTCACCTTCCACCACACAAGGACCGGCGATTAGGAAAAACGGGGTGTTCATTTTAGGTTACAGGTTATAGGTTACAGTGGACAGGGGGTAGTGATATGGGAGAGGGAAGTTCAAAATTCAAAAATCAGAGTTTAGGGTTTAGAGTTTAGAGTTAGGAAGGTTAGGAAGGTTAGAAAGGTTAGAAAGGTTAGGAGGAGTAATTTATTAGTTTTCAACTTTCAGTTTTCAGTTTTCAGTTTTCAATTGTCAATTGTCAACTGTCAACTGTCAACTATCAACTATATTAGCTGTGGCGGGAGAATTTGGCAACGATATAGAGCAAAATGCTGATGAGTGTGTAGAGAATGTCGATAAACAGGATATGCGGGATAATGTCTTTTTCTTTCAGTTTGGCAGCGGAGAAGCCGAAAACAAGGTACTGGCACAGGGTTTTGAACACAAAGACTGACAAAACGGCAATCAGGAATGGCAAGTTGTAAACGGTGAAGCCAATACCCAGTCCCAGAAACACCCAAAACAGCATATTCAGCAAACCATACGCACCCAACAAGAAGCGGATACCCGGCTTGTAAAACGAACGAGTGATGACGTAGCCTTTTTTCTCCTTAAACCAGCGACGGAAATTCACCTTGGGGCGGGCCACGGTGAATGATTCGCTAAAATATTCTATATCAACATTTTTATCTGTAGCGGCACGGCCAATAAAAATATCATCATCGCCATACTCGATATGGTTATGGGAGGCGAAGCCGCGCTGTTTCATAAACAATTCCTTGGTATATGCCAAGTTCTGTCCTTTGCCCATATAAGTCATCTTGGCCAAGGAATAAGAAAAATACTGAATAGCTGTCTGCAAGGAGTCGAAACGTAACAACCTGTTAAACAAACCTTTCTGCTTCTCGTAGGAACAATAGCCCAGTACAATTTGCTTACCATTCACGAAATGCTTGGCCATATTCTGCAACCAATAGGGAGAAGCCGGCATACAGTTGGCATCGGTGAGCAGAATTAATTTATGCTTGGCTTCCTTGATACCGATAGCCAGCGGAAACTTCTTGCCTTTGATGGTCGTGACAGAAGAATTCAGATCCACAAACACCAAGTGGGGATACTGTTTCTGGTAGTCCTCCACCACCTGGGCGGTCTCGTCGTGAGAGTTGTCGCTGACCACGATGACCTCGTAATCGTTGTACTGCTGGGTGAGCAAAGCCGGCAAAGTTCTGCTTAAATGATGCGCCTGATCACACGAAGTGATGACAATGGAAATAGGATCCTGACGGTAGTCCTTGATTTTTTTTTGCCTATGAAAAGCGAAACGAGCGAATATAGCGGCGTAGTACAGCAAGAGAAAAAACGCTGTTACAGAGAAACATATCAGAAAAACAAGAGGCAGATTTATAGGTAGAACAACAAGCATATATCTTCATTTTATTTGGGCACAAAAATATTTTAAAGTTTAGGAATTTTGATGTATTTTTGCCGAAATTTACTAACAAAATGAGGTTTATAATTGAACATACCGACCCGAAAAGCTCTGCCCGAGCCGGAGTGATCCACACCGACCACGGCGACATCGAGACCCCTATTTTCATGCCCGTGGGCACTGTGGGAGCTGTTAAAGCCGTGCATATTAAGAATGTACGAGAAGACATCAAAGCCCAGATTATATTGGGCAACACCTATCACCTGTACTTGCGTCCAGGTTTGGAAGTATTGGAAAATGCCGGCGGTCTTCACCGTTTCAACGGCTGGGACAAGCCAATTCTGACCGACAGTGGTGGTTACCAGGTGTTTTCGCTGAGCGGCCGCCGCAAAATCAATGCTGAGGAGGGTGTGTGGTTCCAATCGCACATCGACGGTTCAAGGCATTTGTTCAGTCCTGAGAAAGTGATGGATATTGAGCGCAGCATTGGTGCCGACATCGTCATGTCGTTTGACGAGTGCACCCCCTACCCTTGCGACCATGCGTATGCGGAGCAGTCAATGAAGATTACCCACGGCTGGCTGGAGCGCTGCTGCAAGCGTTTCGACGAGACCGAACCGAAATACGGCTATTCGCAGACGCTGTTCCCCATTGTGCAAGGCAGTGTGTTTCCGGAACTGCGCAAACGCTCTGCGGAGTTCATCAGCTCAATGAACCGTGAAGGCAATGCCATCGGCGGCGTATCAGTCGGCGAACCCACCGAGCTGATGTACGAGATCACGGAGTTGTGTTGCCAGCTGTTGCCCAAGGACAAGCCTCGTTACCTGATGGGAGTAGGCACTCCCGCCAACATCATCGAGGGCATTTCCATGGGTGTGGATATGTTCGACTGTGTGATGCCCACCCGCAACGGCCGCAACGGTATGATTTTCACCTGGGACGGCATTCTGAACATGCGCAACGAGAAGTGGAAGAACGACTTCACCCCGATAGACGCCAACAGCGAGCTGTTCGCCGACCGTGAATATACCCGCGCCTACCTGCGTCACATGTATGTAGCCGACGAGATTTTAGGTCCCATGATTGGCAGCATCCACAACCTGCACTTCTATCTGGACTTGGTGAAGACCGCCAGAAAGCATATCGCCGATGGCAGCTTCGCCAGCTGGAAGAATGAGATTTTACCAAGAATTTCGCAAAGACTGTAAGGAATGATCGTTTGTATCGCTGAGAAACCAAGTGTCGCCAGAGAAATCGCCAATGTGCTCGGTGCCAAGCAGTCGCGTGACGGCTACATCGAGGGCAACGGCTATCAGGTGACCTGGACCTTCGGACATTTGTGCACGCTGAAGGAACCCCATGACTACACCCCGATGTGGAAGCAGTGGTCGCTCAGCAGCCTCCCCATGATACCGCCCAAGTTCGGCATCAAACTGATCGACAGTCCTTCCATCAAAAAACAATTTACTATCATTGAAGGATTGATGCAAAAGGCCGACCGTATCGTCAACTGCGGTGATGCCGGCCAGGAAGGCGAACTGATCCAGCGCTGGGTGATGCAGAAAGCCCGTGCCAACTGCCCCGTCGATCGACTATGGATTTCCTCATTGACAGAAGAATCTATCCGTGAAGGCTTTAAACAGCTCAAGGAACAGTCCAACTACCAGCCGTTGTACGAAGCGGGACTGTCACGCGCCATCGGCGACTGGCTTTTGGGCATGAATGCCACAAGGCTTTACACCCTCAAGTACGGCAAAGACCGGCAAGTGCTTTCTATCGGCAGGGTACAAACCCCTACCCTCGCCCTCATCGTGAAGCGCTACCACGAAATACAAAGCTTCAAGCCAACAGCCTATTGGGTGCTATCCACCGTATATCGCGACACCACCTTCACCGCCACCAAGGGCAAGTACCAGTCGGTGGAAGAAGGCCAAGAAGATTTGCAACGCATTATCGGAAAAGAATTTACAATTACCGACATCAGCACCAAGAAAGGCAAGGAAGCCCCACCAAGGCTTTATGACCTCACCTCTCTGCAGGTGGAATGCAACAAGAAATACGGTTTCTCAGCGGAGCAGACGCTGCAACTGATTCAGAGTTTATACGAGAAAAAATTGACCACCTATCCTCGTGTAGATACCACCTACCTCAGCGACGACATCTACCCCAAGTGCCCCGGCATCCTGAAAGGCATCACAAACTACAGCGCCTTGACAGCGCCATTATTGGGCAAGAAGCTACCCAAAAGCAAAAAAGTGTTCGACAACAGCAAGGTCAGCGACCACCACGCCATCATTCCCACGGGAATGAACCCTAAATCACCGCTGTCGGCCCAGGAAGCCTGCGTCTATGATGAGGTTTGCCGCCATTTTATCGCTGTTTTCTATCCCGACTGTGTGTTTTCCAACACCAATGTGACAGGTATCGTGGAAGAAGTGCAGTTCAAAACCACGGGCAAGCAGATTCTCGACCCAGGATGAAGGGTGGTCGTCAAGGCAGAAGCCCCTGCGGGCAAGGACAAAAGCGAGACCAAAGCTGACGGCAAAAGCAAAGCCAAGGGCAGTGACGATGACGATGAGGAAAACAAGAACGAGGAACGGGTTTTGCCCCTGTTTGTAAAGGGTGAGCACGGCCCCCACGAGCCGAATTTGAGCGAGAAATGGACCAAGCCACCCAAGCCCTACACCGAAGCCACCCTGCTGCGGGCCATGGAAACCGCCGGCAAGACCGTGGACGACGAGAGTCTGCGCGAGGTGATGAAAGAGAACGGCATCGGCCGACCCTCCACCCGCGCCGCCATCATCGAAACGCTATTCAAACGAAACTATATCAAGAAGATACGGAAAAGCCTGGAGCCCACCCCCATGGGCATCGAACTCATCAGTCTAATTCGCGAGGAACTGCTCAAAAGCGCCGAGTTGACAGGCATCTGGGAGAAGAAACTACGGCAGATTGAGCAGAAGCAATACTCTGCCCAGCAGTTCATTGACGAACTCAAGCAGATGGTAAACGACATTGTGCTGCAGGTGTTGCGCGATGACAGCGACCGCCGCAAAATTGACGGTTCCTCACCAACTGTCGCCTCCGCCGCCACTATTACCGCTGCTACCGCCAGTAGTTATAGTAGTAGTAGTAGTAGCAACAACAATAGCAAGGCCTCAGCCAGTTCTGACAGCATTATCGGCCAGCCCTGTCCGTTGTGTGGCAAAGGCCGAATTATCAAGGGAAGGACCGCCTACGGTTGCTCGGAGTGGAAAAGCGGATGCGGGTGGAGGAAAGCTTTTTAAAACTGAAAACTGAAGTTGAAAGCTGGCAGTTTTCGGGGAAGAAATTGCAAGAAATGGAAGGGATTGGGGCGAGGTGGGAATTTTGCTCTTAATTTCAGAATTTTATTTATTGATTTAATTTACTAATAGTCAACATTATATATAACAATCTATCTTTGGAACAAATTTTCCACCGCACTGCTTTTTGTATTGATATTTTTTGTATTTTTGCACTTCAAATTTGATTAACTATTAAAACCAAAATATAATGAAAAAAGGTATTCATCCAAAAGAGTATAGAACAGTGGTTTTCAAGGACATGTCCAATGAGATTGCATTTATGACCAAGTCAACTGTTGCAACGAAGGACACCATTGTTTGGGAAGACGGCAAGGAATATCCCTTGGTAAAATTAGAAATCTCCAACACTTCACACCCTTTCTTCACGGGTAAGATGAAGTTGGTTGACACCGCCGGTCGTGTGGATAAATTCCGCAGCAAATACGGCAACTTCGGCAAGAAGAACTAAGAGATATAGCTGTATGCAAGAAACGGGGTTCAACGAATCCCGTTTTTTTGTATCTTTGTTTTTTAAATTAAATAATTATGGAATCCATCAAAAAAATCTATAAAAAAGGATACGGTCCGTCGAGCAGCCACACGCTGGGACCAAACCGTGCCGCCATCAATTTCAGAGAAAAGAACCCCACCGCTGCCAAATTCCGCGTTACTTTGCATGGCAGCCTCGCCGCCACGGGCAAGGGCCACCATACCGACAAAGCCATCATTGAAGGCTCGGCTCCCATTCCTGTGGAGCTCATCTGGAAACCCGAAGTGGTACTTCCTTTTCACACCAACGGCATGCTTTTTGAGGCATTAGATGCTGACGGAAAAGTATACGACAACTGGACTATCTATAGTGTGGGCGGCGGCAGTCTGGCCAACGAAGAAACACAAGAGAGTGTGGAGCACATTTATGAGCAACATTTCATGAGCGACATTTTGGCCTATATTGAAAAAGAAGGACTGACCTATTGGGAATATGTGGCCATGCACGAAGACAAAGACATCTGGGAATACCTTGAGCAGATGTGGGAGACGATGCAGAACACCATTGAGGAAGGTTTGCAGGCCGAGGGTGTGATTCCCGGTGGATTGCATCTGCGCAGCAAGGCTCGCCAGTATTTTGTCAGGGCCTCCTCCTACAAATCCTCACTGCAAAGCCGCGCCCTGGTCATTGCATACGCTTTGGCCACTTCCGAGCGCAACGCCATGGGCAGCACCATTGTCACCGCCCCCACCTGCGGAGCATCGGGCGTATTGCCTGCCGTGCTGTACCATCTGAAAAAGAATCATGGCTTCACCGACACAGAGATATTGCGGGCTTTGGCTACGGCAGGACTCTTCGCCAACATCATCAAGACCAACGCCTCCATTTCCGGGGCAGAAGTGGGGTGTCAGGGCGAAGTGGGCAGTGCCTGTGTAATGGCCGCCGTGGCCGCCAACCAGCTTTTCGGAGGCAGTCCGCAGCAGATTGAATACGCTGCCGAGATGGCCATGGAGCACAACCTCGGCCTCACCTGCGACCCCATGTGCGGCCTTGTGCAGGTGCCCTGCATCGAGCGCAACGCCATGGCTGCCCTACGTGCTCTCGACATCAACATCTATGCCATGATGAGCGACGGCAAGCACCTCATCAGCTTCGACAAAGTGGTGAAAACCATGAATCTGACAGGCAAAGACCTCCCCTCGCTGTACAAAGAAACCGCCCAAGGAGGTTTGGCTCTACTGACGGAAGAATAAATTAATGTGCCAATGAGACAATGTGCTAATGTGCTAATTATTAAAAGAAGTTCATCACAGAGAAGATGACACAATCCCAAAGATAGTCACATTATCACACACAACGAGAGAAGATATCATGAATGTAGAAAATTGATACAAAGCACGATTTGCTAATTGGCACATTAACTAATTAGCACATTAGCACATTTTCTTCGCTTCTTGCCAGAAGGCTTCCATTTCATCCAGAGTCAGGTCTCCAATAAAGCGGCCTGACTCTTTTGCTTTCTGTTCGATATACTGGAAACGCTTGATGAACTTGCGATTGGTCTTTTCCAAAGCATCCTCTGGGTTGACCTTGACAAAGCGGGCATAGTTGATAAGCGCAAAAAGCACATCGCCAAATTCATCTTCGATTTTGTCACTCTGCTGTGCCACCTCAACTTTCAGTTCTTCAAGTTCCTCCTCCACCTTGGTCCATACCTCTTCGGTGTTGTTCCAGTCGAAACCTACTCCACGGGCTTTTTCCTGGATACGATAAGCTTTCACCATGGCTGGCAGAGCTGACGGCACGCCGCCCAAAACCGAACGGTTGCCTTCTTTCTTCAGCTTAATTTTCTCCCAGTTGTTGCGCACATCCTCCGCTGTGGCGGCTTGTTCGTTGCCAAAAATATGCGGATGTCTGACTATCAGTTTCTCACAGATGCCATTGGCCACATCAGTGATGTCAAAATGCTGGTCTTCCGAGGCGATTTTGGAATAAAAGACAATATGCAGGAGCAGGTCACCCAGCTCCTTTTTCAGGTCATTATAATCTTTCTCGATGATAGCGTCCGACAGTTCGTAAGTTTCCTCGATGGTCAAATAGCGAAGGCTGTCAATGGTTTGCGTGCTGTCCCACGGACACTTCTGCCGCAGTTCGTCCATGATGTCTAACAGACGCTTGAAAGCGACTAATCTTTGGTCTTCCATAGTGTTTTATTATTGTTGTATTATATTTGCGTTACTACCCCGGCCTGCAGCCGCCATGATATGACAGCCCTACATTATGCGGTTGCGGACGCATGCGATGCGTCCCTACTGTCAACTGAAACCTGTCACCTATCACCTGATCATGCTCCTGCTTTGTCGAACAACTCCTTCATTGTCGGGTTGCCACGGGTAAGTTTCTTGATGGTCAAATCCTCTGCTTTGTCATTGGCCAGGCGCAAATTGTTCTCAGAACCTATCAAGGCATCCTTGATTTTCTGCAAGTGGTCGATAGATTTGTCAATTTCCTCAATGGCCTTTTGGAATTTCTCGCTGGCGATACGGTAATTGCGGCCGAACTTATCCTTGAAATCTAGCAGTTGCTGTTCAAAATTCCTCACATCCACCGATTGGTTTTGTGCAATGACCAATTGTTTCTTGTACTCCACACTTTTCTTGGAGGTTTGCACCAAGAGGGTAATCAAAGGAATGAAGAACTGGGGACGAATGACATACATTTTAGGATAGCGATAAGACACATCCACAATGCCGGTATTATACAATTCGCTGTCTGGTTCGAGCAGACTGACCAGCACTGCGAACTCACAATTTTTCGCTGTGCGGTCGGCATCCAGTTTTTTGAAAAAATCCTCGTTTTTATGCTTCGTTGCGGTCTCATCCAGTTCATTCTTCATCTCGAACATGATGGACACATATTCTATACCGTCCTCATAATCCCTGAAGATGAAATCGCCTTTGCTGCCACCGCTTGCGTCATTATCCTTTTCAAAATAGGCATTGGGGAAGAGGGGCCGCACCCTGTTGAACTCCGTGGAGCAGTGGATTTCCAAGGTTTCGCCCACCATCTTGGTGGACAAACGAGTCTTCATGTCCTTGTAGTAGTCCACCTGCTCCCGCACCATGCGCAACTCGCTCTCGTACTTGTCTTTCTGCGCCGCCAGCTTAGAAGCCGTCTCCAGTTTCTGAGCCTCCACGCCGGATTTCAGACTTGCGATTTCCAACTCTTTCTGTTTCAGTGCCTCGCCATATCGTTGCTGTTCTTTCAAGACGGCCACCTTCTCCTTGCTTACGCTTTCTGTCAGCTGTGCCCGCAATTGGCCTATCATCTTCTCCTTTTCGGCCAAGGCTAGTTGCACCGCGGCGTTTTTCTGCTGCTCTGCTGCCTGCAGGTCTTTTTTCAGCTGAGCCATTTCCAGCTCAAGCTGTTTCATGGCACCTTCCTTCTGGTATAGTTCCTGCTGATGTTTGGTTTCCAGCTTTGCCTCCTCACGTTCCTGTTCCACTTGCTGTTGCTGTCGCAAAGCCTCTACACGACGTTTCAGCTCGTTGTTGAACTCAGCGTTTCTTACTTGGTTGACAATAAAAGCATAATCGGCTTCATCCACCGAAAACACCTTATTACAATTAGGACATTTTATCTCTTTCATAAGTATGAAAATTATTTTGCGCCACCGCCAAGGGCAATATAAAGGGCGATAAGGGCACGGGAACCCTCGTACAGGTTAGCCGCTTCATTGATCTGAGCTGAGAGAAGGGACTCCTGGGCGGTCAGTACTTCAAGGTAGCTGGCCTTTCCATTATCCATCAATTCATGGGTGCCCATATAGGCATCTTGCAGCACCTCAACCTGACGTTTATAATAAGAATCTTTCTCACGAGCCACCTGACAATCGGCCAGGGCTTCATTCACCTGGTTACCGGCATTGATGACAGTCTGCACATACTTCTGCGCCATATCTTCTTGTGTCAACTTGCTGATTTTGAGGTTTGCTCTCAGCTTACCTTGGGCAAAAATGGGTTGGGTGAGAGAGGCAAGGGCATTGAGCAGCAGGGCACCGGGATTGGGTATCATACCCGAATTATTGCCCCATCCTAACAAGCCCTGCAAAGAAATCTTGGGATAGAATGCCGCGCGAGCAGCCTGTGTGTTATAAAAAGCCTCCTCCAGCGCATGGTCGGCCAGCTGGATGTCGGGACGGTTTGTCAGCAATTGCGCCGGCACACCCGTACCGATACGTTGTGGCAGCTCGTAAGAGCTCCAACTACTGCGGGCGATATGTTGTGGTGTGATGGCCAACAGTTTGCATATCGCATTCTCCACACCATGAATCCGACGGCGAACATCCACTATCTGTGTTTTCACGTTCAAATAAGAGTTTTCCATCTGGTTGACAGCGGTAGAATACGCCTTGCCATTCTCCCAGAGAGAGCGCTGTATCTCCAAGGAAACGTTCCACAAAGAGTCGGTGAAGAGCAGAATCTCCAACTGACGGTCAAGGAGTTGCAACATGCAATATTGCTGTGCCACAGAGGAGATGAGATTGGCTTTCACCACCTGTTCACGCGCCTGTGTCTGCAACAGGACCGCCTGTGCCTTGCGTTTCTGGTTGGTATTCACCGCGAAAATATCGAGGTCCCAATTGATTTGCAAGGGAAGATTATAGGTCCAGGTAGGCTGCAAGCTTCCCTCGCTCAAGAAAGAGTTTACACCGGCGGAAGGTGCGAAAGTGACAGATGGCAGGTAACCCAACTTGGCCGCTTTGAGAGAAGCCTGTGACTGTTCCACAGCGATACGCGCCGAATTCAAGTCGGTATTACGCGCCAAAGCTGAATCGATAAGTTTCTGCAAAAGCGGATCGTCAAAGAACTCGCGCCATGACATCTTCGCAATGGAACTGTCGGCCTGTGCCGCCATCACGTCTTCTGAAGTACCGTAGATTTCCGGGGAGACCTGCGATTGTGACTTATATTTGTTGTAAATCTTGCAGCCAGTGAAGGTGAAGCACATTACGCTGACGGCAATGATGATGAATACTCTTTTCATTGCTCTGACAAATTTTCGTTATCTTTCTCTGAAACAAGTGCTTTCTCGGTCTGTGCTGCCACAGGTGTCCCTTGTAACTTCTCGTGCAATGTTTGGAACACGATGAAGAAAGCGGGAACGACGAAGAGCAAGGCCAAGGTACCTACGGCCATACCGGCAGTGACACCGAGGGCAAGCACACGGTTACCATTAGCGCCGGCACCGCCTGCGATGATGAGCGGAATCATACCCGCGATCATAGTGACAACCGTCATCAAAATAGGACGCAGACGCTCCTCACAAGCGGCATAAGCGGCATCGCGTATGCTCATGCCCTGTGCACGGCGCTCCGAAGCGAACTCTGTGATAAGAATGGCAGTCTTGGCCAGCAGACCGATGAGCATGATGACACCAGTCTGCAGGTATATGTTGTTCTCCATTCCGGGCAGGTGAATCAGTGAAACCAGCCAGACGACACCGAAGGAGCCCATCAGGCCGAAAGGAACGGAGAGCAGCACGGCCCAAGGTGTGAACCATGAGTTATAAAGCGAAGCCAGGATCAGGTAGATGAGGATGGCGCAGATGACGTAGATAAGAGCGGTAGCATTCGAGCCGGCGGCCTCTTCCACCTCGCGCGACATGCCGCCATACTCGTAATTATAGCCCATAGGCATCGTCTCTTTGAACACCTCGGCGATAGCCTGATGCGCATCGCCCTCCGAGTAGCCGCTAGCACTCATCACGCCGCAGGTTATGCTCTGGAACAAGTTGAAATGATCGACAGAAGCCGAACCGACAATCTCTTTGAGGGTAACAAACTCAGAGATAGGCGCCATTTTGCCGCCACGTACCTTGACGAAAATATTGTTCAATGAGGAGGGGTCGAGGCGGTACTCCGGTGCGGCGTTTGCCATAATACGATAGACCTTGCCGAACTGGTTGAAGTTACCCACATAGGCGCCACCGCAATAGGCACCGAGCGTATTCAGCACGGTTGCGGGGGATACGCCTGCACGGTCGCACTGCGGCGCATCAACACTCACCTCGTATTTCGGGAAGCGTTCCGAATAAGTGGACATCGCCATCATAATCTCCGGACGCTCGTTCAGTTTGGCGATGAACCTTGTGGCATCGGCGTTGAACTCCGACATAGGTCTGTCCTGCATATCCTGCAGCACCAGGTTCACGCTGCTACTAGAGCCGTAACCCGGCACCTGCGGCATCTGGAACGGGATGATCTGAGCGTTTTTAATTTCCTTACAATCCATAGCAAAACGCGCATACACAAGCATAATGTTATGGTTCATGCCCGGGCGGTCGTCCCAGTTCTTCAAACGTATAATCAGCGTGGCGTAGCAGCTGCCCGAACGGCCCGCCATCATACCGTAGCCGTTGATGACAGCGTAGTTCTCCAGTTCGGGAATCTTCTTCACCTTCTCCTCCACTCTCTTCACAATCTCCTCCGTCTCGTACAAGGTGCATCCTTCCGGTGCGCGAACTTCGGCGAAGAACACACCCTGGTCTTCCTGAGGCACGAGACCTGACGGCAAGCCACGCATGGACAAGACCAACAGCACGGCGGCACAAGCCAGCAACAGACCCGCCACCCACGGACGCTTGATGAACCTGGCGACACCTGATTTGTATTTGTTGAGGATAGCGTTATAGCTGACCGTATATGCCTTTTTGACGTAGTAATTCAGATCCTTCTTCTCCTGCCCGTCCTTTGAGTAACGCATCATGATGCCGCACAAGGCAGGGCAAAGTGTAAGAGCTGATATACAAGACAAGCCAACCGCCGAGGCCAGAGTGACACCGAACTGCAAGAAGAACGACCCGGAAGTGCCAGGCATGAAGGCAACCGGGATAAACACCGCCATGAAGACCAGTGTACATGAGATTACCGCTATGGACACATCGCTCATAGCCTGGCGTGTGGCCTCGCGGGCATCTGATATACCGCCCTCCATCTTCGCCATCACCGCCTCAACCACGACGATAGCGTCATCCACCACCGTTCCGATGGCAAGCACCAAGGCGAACAATGTCAATATGTTCAGCGAGAAACCCGCAACTTTCACGATAGCGAAGGTACCCAAGAGCGACACGATGATTGACAGCGAGGGAATAAGCGTTGCCTTGAAGCTCTGCAGGAAAAAATAGACTACGAGGATAACGAGGATGATGGCGATGATCAATGTTTCCACTACATTGTGGATAGCCGCGAAAAGGAAGTCGTCGGAAGTCTCCAAAATCTCTAATTCCAGTCCTGCGGGCATCGTCGGCTTCAACTCCTCATAGAGCTTGTTGATACGGGCGTTCACTTCTGTGGCATTGGCACCAGGAGCCTGGAACACCATATAGATGGTACCTGGCTTGCCGTCAATATTAGAGGAGAAATTATAACTCACGGCACCGATTTCCACATCCGCCACATCACTCAGCCGCAGCAGGTGGCCGCCATCGTTTGTGCGAAGCACAATGTCATTGAACTCCTCAACAGTTTTCAGTGTACCCTTGTATTCCATCGAATACTGGTAGGCATTTTCACTCTGTTCGCCCAATGAGCCCGTAGCGGTAACGAAGCTCTGTCCGCCGATGGCCGCAAACACATCGTTTGGTTCCAGGCCATACTGCGCCATCACGTCAGGTTTCAGCCAGATACGCAGTGCGTAGGTATTACCGAGTGACATCACATCACCCACACCGGTGATACGCATCAGGCGGGGACGCACATTAATGTCGATATAGTTGGCGATAAAGTCAGCATCATACTTGCCATCGACGCTTTTCAGTGCACCGATATGCAGAATATTGCTCTGCTGCTTCATCACCTGCACGCCCACTTTCGTCACATCCGAAGGCAGCAAGGCGGTGGCTCTGCTGACACGGTTCTGCACGTTCACAGCGGCAATATCAGGATCAGTGCCTTGTTCAAAATAAACCTGAATGGAAACATCGCCGGACGAGGATGCTGAACTGGTGATGTAGGTCATGCCGGGCACGCCATTGATATTTTCCTCCAATGGCTGCACCACCGACTTCATGATGGTGTTTGCATCGGCACCGGTATAGGAAGTCGATACGCGCACCGTTGGCGGCGCGATGTTCGGGTATTGCTCAATAGGCAACGTTACAATACAGATAAAGCCCACCAATGCGATGACAATCGCTATGGCGCACGCCATCACATATTTGTTGATAAAAATATTTCCCTTCATAGCTTAGTCCTTGTTTTTCGGTTCTTCGGGGAAAATCACCTGTTCTCCTTCCTGCACATTATTCGCACCCACAGTCACAATCTTGTCGCCGACTTCCAAGCCGCTCGTCACGATGAAGTCTTTACCATTACCCGCATCTTCTACGGTCACGGTGACAGCAGTAGCGGTATTGTCGTCCTTCACCTTATATACCAACGCTTTGTCCTGCAGTCGTACCACGGCATATTGAGGAATCACTATCACATCCTTGTGATTGTATGGCATAACGATAGAGCCCTGAATACCGCTATACAGTTGACCATCTGGATTAGGGAAGGTGGCCTTGCAAGCAATAGTACCTGTGGCGGTATTTACCACACCGGTAGCACTGGTGATACGTCCTTTGTGTGTATATTCCGTACCGTTTTTCATCACAAATGACACATCGGGGAATAATTTCAGCGCATCTTCCACTTTCCCTTCATAACCTTGGGCGACGGCCTCTTCCAACACCGATTCGGGCACTGAGAACACCGCCTCCATCTTCGCATTGCCGCTGACAATGGTCAGTTGGGTGCCTGGTGACACTTGTATGCCCTCAGAGACAGGAATCTCACCTATAATCCCATCCACTGGCGAGGTAATGGTGCAAAAGCCCAGGTTCACCTTGGCACGGTTTACAGACGCATTGGCCTGGCTCACAGCCGCCTGTGCCTGTCTGTAGGCGTTTTCAGAATTGTCCAGCATATAGCGGCTCACGATATTCTTCTCAAACAGGTTCTTGTTGGACTCGTACTCCAACTTAGCGCTACGCTCAGAAGCCTGGGCTGCCAGCAAGTTTGACTCTGCCACCTCCAAATCCAGTTGGGCGTTGCGCGAGTCGATAACGAACAAGGTTGTTCCCCTCCTCACCTGCTGGCCCTCGCTCACACAGATTTGCATCAGCTGTCCGCTCACCTGGGGCGAGATGATTACATCCGACTGTCCTTTGAGCTTGGCGCTGAACTTCACCGGCACGGTGATGCTCTGTTTCTCCACTACCATCGTATCGTACGACGTCTTCGTTTCCTTAGGCATGTCCACTCCACAGGATACCAGTCCGACCATGAGACCAAACATGCACAACCATTTCATTGGCTTCATTTTCATATCTTCTTTTGTTTCTCGTTATTAATCATATTCTATATCCCTTATAGAAAAGGGGAAATAACCTGCAAAAATACGATTTTTTCTGCAAATAACATCTGTTTTGACAACATGTTTTATTTCATAACACATATGGCACAGGAGGATGACAGGTTCGCTGCAGGGACAGTCCTCTCACAAACCGACAAATTGCCAAACAATCCCTCTAATCGGTTAAACAAAACGTGTGTAAAATACTGTTATTTTGCAGAATAATTTGATTTAACAAAATTTCAACATCATGAAAAAAATAACAACCCTCATTGTCGCCCTTGTGTTGACGATAACAGTCGGGGCACAGACACCGAGTAACAACACGGTTGAAGTGGTCTATAACGGCACAACAGCAACGGTCGCTGTGGCAGACAATGTGGCACAGTATCTGACCGTTACCCAAAGCGGGGCCCACGTCTCCATTGCGCAGAGCGACAGTCTCGCCAGCGAAATCACCTACAAGCTGAGCGGCACCTCAACTGACGGCGAGTTTTACATGTCGGGCTCCTACAAAGCCACCATTGAACTGAACGGACTTACCCTAACTAATGTCACTCCAGTGTACAGCGGTGCGGCAGTGCACATCCAGAACAGCAAACGCATCAACGTGAAGGTCATCACCGGCACCACCAACACCCTTGCTGATGCGGCTACCGGTTCACAGAAAGGCTGCCTTTATGTGAAAGGCCATGCCGAGTTCAAGCAGCAAGGCACCCTCAACGTAGTAGGCAACTTGAAACACGCCATCAAGGCCGGGGAGTACATCTCGGTAAAGAACGCCACCATCAACGTGACCTCTGCGGTAGGCGACGGTATCTCTTGCAACGAGTATTTCCTGATGGAAAGTGGCACCATCAACATCAGCGGCACAGAGGACGACGGCATTCAGTGTGACCTTGACGGAGACGCATCAACTGGCGAGACCACTGACCATGAAGATGAAGACTCTGGCAATATCTATATCAGCGGAGGCAATATCACCATCAACTGCGCCGCTATCGCTGCCAAAGGCATCAAAAGCGCAGGCAACATATTTATATCCGGTGACGCTGTGATTAACGTAACAACAAGCGGCAAAGGCATGTGGGATTCTGACGATTTGGAAACCAAAGCGGCCTGCGGAATAAGTGCCGACGGCAACATCAATATCAGCGAAGGAACCATCTCTCTCACCTCTACCGGTTCAGGAGGCAAAGGCATGAAATGCGACAGCATCATGACCATCAGCGGAGGCGATATCACGATTGTGACCAGTGGAGGTCTCTATTATAACAATGGTACAACAGAGAATACCAACTATACAGGTAACACCGACAATGTCAACAGCGATTACTACTCATCGCCCAAGGGCATCAAGGCCGGTTTGAAAACGGAGAATGGCAGCAGCTACACCTACAGCGGAGGAATGGTTATCAGCGGAGGCAAAATCAAAGTGACCACCAGCGGCACCAATGGCGAAGGCATTGAAAGCAAAAACACCTTGGAAATCAGCGGCGGAGAGATTTTTGTCAACGCATACGACGACGGCATCAACTGCGCACAAGACCTGACTGTCACAGGAGGTTATGTCTATTCACGCTCTACCAACAACGACGGCATGGATGCCAACGGCAACTTTTACATCAATGGCGGGCTGGTCTATGCCATTGGAGCAGGATCTCCCGAAGTGGCTCTTGATGCCAATACCGAGGAAGGGAAACGGCTCTATATCAATGGCGGCGTCATCATTGCGGTTTGTGGCATCGAGAACGGCAGTTCCCTCAACCAACCCTATATCCAGTCGTCAAGCGTCAGCAGCGACAATTGGTACACCATAACATACGGTGACAATACCGTGGCCTTCTACACGCCCACTATCAACACCAGCGGTGGCCCTGGTGGTGGTGGCCCTGGTGGTGGTGGCCCTGGTGGTGGTGGCCCTGGTGGTGGCGGCCCTGGCGGCGGTGGTAGCTCGTCCACATTTATCTCTGCCCCCAGCACCCCCTCGCTTGTCTCTGGCATCAACGTCACCGACGGAACCTCTTATTTTGAAGGGAATTGCTATGTTGGAGGCAACAGCGCTACCAGCATCAACGAAATCGGCATGGAAGGCATAACTATCAGTAGTCTAAATGGAAATATCATTGTGAAGGGCTGTGACAACTGCGAAGTAAGCATCTTCGACATGACAGGCCGACAGGTAAGCAACAGTGGTCTCTCCACTGGCGTTTACATCGTTAAAATCGGCAACTATCCTGCGAAAAAAGTTGCTGTCACGAGATAATCCCCATTGAAGATTCATAAAAAAAACACAAAAAGCTCCGTAATGCCACAGTTGTGTTACGGAGTTTTTTGTATTTTTGCGTTATGAAAAGTACGCAGCCATACATACATCCCATCACTCTTTACCATCAGAAAATAAAAGAGGAAGGTATTGTTGTATTCGACGATGTGAGAGGGTTGCCCTCGGGCGATGAACCGTTTATCTCTTCAGATTATGTCATTTGCATAGGACACAGAGGCCACATGGACCTTCTGTATGACAACATGCCAGACTATTCGGAAGCGCACACGGTGGGCGTTATCTTTCCCGATCACAGGCTCATGAAACTGAGCAAGACCGAGGATTACCTTGCCACGCTGATTATTGTGGACGCCTCGGTACTGAACGACCCCATGCTGCAAATTACCAAACGTCTGCGCTACCGTTATGAACCGAATCCCTGCGTAAAACTTGACAAACATGAATACAAAATGATTGTGAATGTGGTGGATGGGATGCGAGAGATTGAGCGTCTCAACATGCCCGACCGCCAGATGCTGAGGTCTCGTCTGCTGGAGTTTTTGCTTCGCCTGCTCAGTTTCTACAGAAAGAACAAATTAGAGGAGACCGCTATTGAGAAACGGGTCAGCGCGCAATTCCACAACAACCTTGTGCAGCACTTCCGCCAGCATCACGATGTGGCTTTTTACGCCGAGAAAGCCTGTCTGTCGGCCAAGCATTTCAGCGATGTCATCAAACAGGAGACCGGTTACACTGCCGTCCACTGGATTCAGGCCCACATTGTGGCGGAAGCCAAGATGCTGCTGCATTTGCGGCACGACCTCACCATGCAAACCATCGCCGACATGCTGGGTTTCAGCGAGCAAGCCAGCTTCAGCCGTTACTTCCGCCGCAAGACCGGCATGTCACCCACCGAATTCCGCGAAAGAAAGCAGTAACCAACTTGTAATATGCTTGTCCAAATGATGAATAGTCCTTCGATAAACAACAGCATTCAATAATAACAAACCTAAAAATATAACACACTATGAAACGAACTTTACTGTGTATGTTAGCCGCCATCCTAGCAGGCGTCTGCTTTCAGGCCGAGGCACAGAGCGACACCGCAACGCTGTACTTCAGCACCGAGAAAATGCCCAACCTCATCAAATGTCTCCCTCCCCCACCCGACACCATCGGGACAGACTTTGCCAATGACATCATGCGCTACATGTGGGGCAAGACGCAGCGCAGCGACAAGGTCCGCACAGCCATCGCTGTACATGACGCAGTATGGAATTTAGACTCGCTTTTTGCAGCGTTTACCGTACCCTTTGGTCTTGAAGTGTCGAAAGAGAAAACACCAGAGATATACAAACTGTTATTTAACAGTCTCTCTACCATCGACCAGACGCGTGTCGCACCAAAGGCCTACTATTTCCGCAAGCGCCCCTTTGTCCGCTTCAACGAACACATGTACACCCAATATGAGGAGGCGGAACTGGCAGGCGAAGGCTCTTATCCCTCGGGGCACAGCCAGCGCGGCTATGCGACTGCCCTGCTGCTCTCCGAAATCAACCCCGACGATGCCGACACCATCATGGCACGAGGATACATGTATGGCGAGAGCCGCATTATTGTGGGCGCCCACTGGCAGAGTGATGTGGATGCCAGCCGTCTCGCAGGTGCCATCGGTCTGGCACACCTGCATACCAGTCCTGAATTCCTCGCACAATTGGTCAAAGCCCAAGACGAGTTCAAGCGACTGAAAGGAAAGATTTCCCCCTCTGATGACGCATCGCAGTTTGTGGAATTGGCGGAAGCTATCCCCGATGTCATTCTGGAAATCCGCTATTACAGCACCTACAACTTTTTAGGGGCAAAGGTGGACGGTTATCAGGAGCCTGTGGCACTGATTACCCGTCAGGCTGCCGACAGCCTCCGCGCCGTGAGCGATGAACTGCTGAAACAGGGTTACCGCCTGAAAATTTTCGATGCCTACCGTCCGCAGTGCGCCGTTGACCACTTCATGCGCTGGGGTGCCGACATCAGCGACACGCTCATGAAAGCTTATTTCTATCCTGACGTGCCCCGCGACAAACTCTTCGAACTCGAATACATTGCCGAGCATAGCAGTCACACGCGCGGTTCCACCGTGGACCTTACCCTGTTTGACATGAGGACGGAGAAGGAAGTGGATATGGGCGGCACCTTCGACTGGTTCGGCCTTGAAAGCCACCCCGATTTCGGAGGCAATCCCGAGACTGGGGAATACCAGCCCAACAACCGCATCACCGCTGAGCAATTCCGCAACCGTATGATCCTGCGCCGAGCCATGTTGCGCCACGGTTTCAAGCCCTATCCTACCGAATGGTGGCATTTCACCCTGAAGAATGAACCGTTCCCGGACACCTACTTCACCTTCCCCGTGAAAAAATTAAACGACTAAAAAGACACCCTATCTTTGGCAGTCGATGGCGGCCATCACCCCCATCATGAAATCTTTAGGCGCTACGGATGGCAACGTTGCGGCGGCATCTGTCATCGACCACTGGCTGACAGCCATCAAGGAGACGCCGAGAGAGCAGCTGGCCGGCATCATTCTCGACAACAGGAACAACACCGGCGGCTACCAGGATGACTTGGATTATCTGGTTGGTTCGTACATCAATGAGAAGACCGAATTTTGCCAATCGCGATACAAGGAAGACCCCAGCAGGTATGAATATTCCGCATGGAATCCTATATCGACCTCAGCCACGGTGGTCCTTTTGGCAGCGAAGACAAAATGAACCATTACATCTACACCGCGACATTCGAGTGTGCGACCAACGGGAAAATACTAGAAGGCATCGGCATCACACCGGATTTAGAAGTGCTCCGCAAGAACCACAACGGTGACTTCAAGCCCCAGCTGGATGCCGCCATCGAATACCTCAAAAACAGACACTGATTCGCAGGCTTCGGTAAGCACCCTGTTTTAGCCTCAATCCAGTGTTTTTTCCCCTTTACGGATATAATTTTTTTTGTAAATTTGCAACCTTGAAAAGGATTCTTTTGTGATTTGAACTAAGTTCTTATAAATTTGACCGTTAGCCATTCTTGGTCAAATCAGGTCAAAGAATCAAAAAGATCCTAAAGCAGCGAAGTCAGGCCATGCAAATCTGCATAAAGGCTCTGGCGTTGCCGTATCCGGAGGGAGGATGGTGAATATCCAGTCCCCCTCGCCGTTCAATTATATTTTACATTTAAGAACAACTGCCGAAAGGAGTGTGTTTTTATTTCTGTGGCTACGGGGTCAATAATTTCCGGAAATAACAAACCTAAATCAGCAGAGTTTCCAAAAGACTCAAGCATTGCAGTGCCTGACGAAAAGTGGTACATAGGCGAATGCAAACCCACGAAGGAACGGGCTATCCGTAAATCACTTGAAAAGAGGTACGAGGTCTATGTGGCGAGTATGAAAGAAACCAAGGTTTATGCGAGTCGAAATCGCAGGGAAGTCGAGAGAATTGTCATCCCTGGTAAAATTTTTATCCGTACAACAGAAGACAATCTCTGGAATATCCTTCTGGAAAACTCCAGCATTTACCGTTTCATGATCAACAGGGCGGCCTCCAACCGGGAAAAGGGGAAGCGGGTTTTCGCATACATCCGCGACACCGAGATGCAACAGCTGCAGTATGTCTTGGACAACGCCCCCAACCCGGTAATGATTACCACCCAGGAGCTTTCACTGGGGCAGAAGATCGAGATCATGCGTGGCCCGCTGATAGGGCTCAAAGGAGAGTTGGCACGAATCGAAAACACTTCCTATATTGTTTTGAAAATGGAGATGGGCGAAAGGAACTACGTCCTCATAGAAATATCCGTCCAGGACATCCGCCCCATCGAACCCTGAAACTTGAAACATAAAACATAAATCAAAATCATATGTCTGAAGAAAAGAATTATTCTCTTTTAGAAGAATTGGAAATGCTGGACAAAGAGGAAAAGAAAAGTTTTATCAATTTCCTATGGCAACTACGGCAACTATGCCGAGTCGCACTACTCCAACAAGAATGATGACAGTATAAAAAAGTGACCAATATGACCATTGCAGTAGATTTTGACGGAACCATCGTTACCCATAAATATCCGAATATCGGCGAGGAAATCCCTTTCGCCGTCGATACCTTGAAAATGCTCCACCAGGACGGTCACAAATTGATTTTGTGGTCTGTTCGCGAGGGCGAGTTACTTGATGCGGCGGTACAATGGTGCCGTGACCGTGGCTTGGAGTTCTACGCCGTGAACCGAGACTACCCCGAAGAGACAACGGGCAACAACCCGCATTTCTCCCGGAAATTGAAGGCTGATATGTTCATCGACGACCGCAACCTCGGCGGACTTCCCGACTGGGGCACCCTCTACCGGATGATCTGCCAACACCAGACTTGGCAAGATATCATCGACGAGGCTCGTTCCCAGTCGAATATCATCCATACAGCCCCTCCAAAGAAAAAACGCTGGTGGCAATTTTAAGTGTAAATTTATAAAATTAAAAAGATATGAAGCACTATTCCCTACCGAAATATCCGTCCAGGATATCCACCCCATCGAAACCTGAAACTTGAAACCTGAAACCTGAAACTTGAAACCTGAAACCTGAAACTTGAAACTTGAAACATAAATCAAAATTATATGTCTGAAGAAAAGAATTATTCTCTTTTAGATGAGCTGGAAATGCTGGACAAGGAGGAACAGAAAAGTTCCATCAATTTCCAAAACCTCTATAAGATACTGGTGCTGAACTGGCAGTGGTTCTTGTTGTCGATACTGATCTGCCTCGGTGGCGCCTTGGTGTATTTGCGCTACAAGACCCCCACCTACGAAGTGAGTGCGAAGATGCTGGTCAAGGACGAAGAAAAAAAACGACCCAGTGCAAACTTGAGCCAGGTGATTGCAAACATGCCGGATTTCGGCATCATGACCAATTCGGCGGGGGTTGACAACGAAGTGGAGATTCTGCAATCGCATATCCTTGCCAGGGAAGCCATTATGAAACTCAAGTTGTACGCTTCTTATCAGATAGAGGGTCGTGTCAAAAACACCGAAGTCTATAACCACCAGCCGGTGAATGTGGATTTGAGCCAGGAGGCACTCAACCAGATGGATGCGGAACTGCTGGAGGCTACCAACCTTTTGAACGTGACGGTGACGAAATCTAAGGATGGATATGCCATTCAGGGGACGGTGTTTCGAAAAGGCAAGGAGGGCGACAGTTTCCAGAACACGGTGAAAGCGCTGCCCGTCTCGTTGAAAACTTCCTTGGGCACCGTTACCGTCAGCTCGAACTTGGCGAATGCCGACCCCTTGACTCTCGAGAAGTTTGAATCCGGCAAGTCGATGTACGTGACGTTGGCACCTCCGATGTACGTCGCAAAACAATATGTGAAAAGCATAGAAGTGAAACCGACTTCGAAACTGACTTCCATAGCAAAAATTACTATTAAGAACAGCAACACACATCGTGCCATAGACTTTGTCAAAGCGTTGGTCCAGAGCTACAATGATCAGGCTAATGAAGACAAGAATGAGATTGCGCTGAAGACCGAGGCATTTATCAACGGACGTTTGGAGAAAATCAACGCCGAGTTGGGTTCTACAGAGGGGGAACTGGAAGACTATAAGAAGCGTAATCACGTGACACAACTCCAGTTAGATGCCGCCAAGACGCTTAATGAGGAGAGCGCGTATGCGGCAAAACTGATGGAAACGAACACCCAGTTGCAACTGATCAACTACTTGCGCGAGTTTATGGACAATCCTGCCAACAAATACGAAATCATCCCCTCCAATATCGGCCTGACCGATCCCGCTTCGACGACGTTGATCACACAATTTAATCAAGCCGTGCTTGAACGAAACCGTATGCTGAAGAGCGCAAGCGAGCAAGCTCCTAAAGTCCAGACGTTGACGCAGACCCTGGACGAGCTTCGCCCTACCATCCGTACGGCGCTGACTCAAGCGTACCGTTCCGTTGAAATCACGCGCCAGGGCATTGAGAATCAATACGGTATCTACCAGAACCGATTGGCAAATTCTCCCGAACAGGAGCGTGTGCTGACGCAGATTGGCCGTCAGCAGGAGGTGAAATCCGGGCTCTATCTCCTGCTGCTGCAAAAACGGGAGGAAAACAGCATCTCACTGGCCGCCACGGCCGACAAGGGCAAGCTGATTGACGAGCCCCAAGTGGAAGGCAAGGTGAGTCCCAAGAAATCATTGATTCTTGCGCTTGCGCTATTTCTTGCTATAGGCATCCCGTCGTTGGTGCTCTATGTACTCCATTTGATGCGTTTTCGCATTGAAGGTCATGAGGATGTGGAAAACCTGACGAGTTTGCCGATTGTGGCTGATGTCCCTATGGCGAGCGACAGCGCGAAGACAGCCGCTGGCATCGTGGTGCAGGCCAACAAAAACAATCAGATCGACGAAATCTTCCGCTCGATGCGCACGAACATCCTGTTCCTGATGAAAGAACACGACCAAGTCATCCTGTTCACATCCAGCACCTCTGGCGAGGGCAAGACGTTTCTGGCAGCAAACTTGGCAACGTCGTTTGCACTGTTGGGCAAGAAAGTGGTGCTCTGCGGCTTGGACATCCGCAAGCCCGCCCTGGGCCGTCTTTTCGGCCTGAAAGACCGCTCGGGCGGTATCAGTCTGCTGTTAGCGAAGGATGAGGTGACGCAATCTGACCTTAATACCGCTCTCCGTCCTTCAGGCGTGGATGCGAACCTCGACCTGATGCTGGCCGGCCCCGTCCCCCCAAATCCGGCGGAACTGCTGGCGCGTAAGAGCATGGGGCAGATTATTGAACTGCTGAAGCAACGGTATGATTATGTTATCCTTGACACAGCTCCGGTAGGTCTGGTGACCGACACCCTCCAGCTCGCCCGCTACGCCAACGTGAACTGCTATGTCTGTCGTGCCGATTATACACCGAAGGCCAGCATAAACATGTTAAACACATTGGTGGAGGAGGAGAAACTGAAGAACGTATGCCTGATTCTCAATGGCATTGATATGTCCAAAAAGAAATACGGCTACGACTACGGCTATGGCAGGTACGGCAAGTACGGCCGTTATGGCAATTACGGGCATTATGGCAACTACGGCAACTATGCCGAGTCGCACTACTCCAACAAAGATGATGACAGTATTAAAAAATAACATACAGGACTATTGCAGTAGGTTTAGCCCCTCCTAAGAAAAAACGTTGGTGGCAATTTTAAGTGTATATTTATAAAACTAAAAAGATATGAAGCATTATTCCCTAATGGCAATTCTTTGCGTCACCGTATTGTTGATATCCTCCTGTGTCAGCACAAAAAAGATTGCCTATTTACAAAATAGCGAGAACATCACCTACGAGGTTAGCGATTCGTTGTATGATGCGCACATCATGCCAAAAGACGTGTTGACGATCACGGTGAGCACGACGGATCCTGACGCCGCGACTCCTTTCAACCTGTCTGTCCCTACCACTTTTAATCAGAACAGCCGCTCCACGACCAATCAACCTGTTTTGCAGGCTTATCTGGTCGATAACAAAGGCCGCATCGATTTTCCCGTGATAGGAACGTTGGAGGTCGGAGGGCTGACGAAGTCTTCCTGTGAAAGACTTATCCATGACAAGATCAAGCCATATCTGAATGAAAACGAGAAGCCAATTGTAACGGTTCGCATGTCAAGCTATTCCGTCTCCGTATTAGGTGAAGTGAACCGTCCGGGCAGCTTTCAGGTGTCTCGCGAGAAAATCACCATCCTTGAGGCACTGGCATTGGCAGGCGACCTGACCATTTATGGCGTGCGCAACCGTGTGAAACTGATCCGCGAGGACGCCAACGGCAGAAAGGTTATCCACACACTGGATTTGACAAACGCCAATATCGTGAATTCACCTTTCTATTACCTACAGCAGAATGATGTGATTTATGTGGAGCCCAACAAAGTGAAGTCTCAGAATGCAAACATTGGTCAGATTACAACTCTGGCACTTTCTGCGACAGGTGTTCTGATTTCCCTTGCCACGCTGATTTTTAACATCCTGAAGTAACTACGGCAGAAGTTGCCCACTCGTGGACGCACAGTGTTTCACTTTGCATCGTGTGCTTATACACGACGGCCGAATCCACCCCTTTTGTACACCACAGGAAATGCGGCCTCGGATGGTTTAATGGAGACTGTCACGAATTGTGTGGAAAATGGTGAACCATGGTAGTGAGAATAAGGAATAACAATTATACCAACCGACTCATCAAGTTGCTGGTGATGGCCAGCGACTTTGTTGTTTTATGGGCACTCCTTCTCGTGACTGTCCGTTTCATTCCAAATTCCGAGACGTGGAGTGAAGGAACGAAGCGTGTGTTTATGATGGTTTGCACGGTTGCGATGCTGATTGCGGAATGGCGTTTTCCCACGGTCATCCACGAACGCGTTTTGGGTGCCAATGACATCCTGCAGCGTTGCACTTTCCTCGTCATGACGCAGATGCTGCTCTCGTATCTGATGCTGCGTGCCATCCATTTCACCTTCCAGTTGGGATGGCAGTTGTTCTGTGCGGCCATCGTCATGTTGCTGATGCTCATCCTGTTGCGATTCATAGAACGTTGGATATTGAAGTGTCTGCGCCAAAAGGGTTACAATACGCGCAGTGTCACGCTGGTGGGTTCAGACCGGGAGCTGCAGAGAGTCTATCATAAGCTTGTCAGCAACGCTTCGTATGGCTACAGAGTGAGCAGCAACTATGGCTATATAGAAGGACTGCATAGTGACGGGACGGTCGGCGATTTCGAAACACTGCTGTCCCACCCCGAGTCACTGCATTTGGGCGATGAGGTCTATCTCTGCGTGTCGAGCAGAGAACGCGACTTGATCGTGCGTACGGCAAGCGTGTGCAATCACTCTATGTCAAAATTCTATTACGTGCCGGTTGCCGAGGAGAAGCTTGGCCTGCAGACCCTTTTGGTCGATGACATCGAAGTGCAGACCACCTACACCAGTCCGTTGGAAGATCCGCTGAACAGGATATTCAAGCGACTGATGGATATTTTCTTATCCGTCCTGTTCCTGATTCCCACCGCATTGCTGATGCCCGTTATCGCACTGATTGTCAAGAGGCAAAGTCCCGGGCCGCTCTTTTTCCGTCAGCTGCGGACAGGGCTTGACGGCCGTCAATTCTATTGCTACAAGTTCCGTTCGATGCATGTCAATAAAGAGGCGAACAGCCGGCAGGCCACCAAGGACGACCCTCGCAAGTTCCCCTTCGGGGATTTCATGCGCAAGACCAACATTGACGAGTTGCCGCAATTTTGGAACGTGCTGATTGGAAACATGAGCGTCGTGGGACCACGGCCTCACATGCTGGCTCATACCGAGCAATACGATAAGCTGATAGACAAGTATATGGTACGTCACTTTGTCAAACCGGGTATCACGGGTTGGGCGCAGGTGACCGGCTTCCGTGGCGAAACGTCAGAACTATGGCAGATGGAAGGCCGTGTGGAGCGTGACATCTGGTATATCCAGCATTGGAGTCCCTGGCTTGACATGCGCATTGTCTGGATGACTATCAAGGCCGTCTTCCATAGAGACGCCAATGCCTATTAGGACAATCATTGCCATAATCCTTAAGATCATGCTTACATTGTAGATGACATAGTTAATGATTCGCCAAGGACTATTACATCGGTATGCTATGCTGTAAATAGATCATCCTAAGAATAAATGTCAGACCAACACACCATAAACAACAAGAGAATAGCCAAGAACACACTCGTGCTCTATTTGCGAATGATGTTCCTCATGGTCATCTCGCTTTATACTTCCAGAGTTGTCCTGCAAGCTCTGGGCGTGGAGGATTTTGGCACATACAATGTTGTTGGAGGTTTTGTTATTCTATTCAGTGTTTTAAGCAAGTCTCTTTCAAGTGCAGCCAGCCGCTTTTTCAACTACGCCATGGGCAAAGGGAACAAATCCCAACTGGATACTATTTTTTCTTCTACAGTGTTCATACACTGGTTCATGGCTTTCATCATCCTTATCATAGCCGAAATTGTGGGTGCTTGGTTTGTCAACAACAAAATGGTTATTGCCCCCGACCGATTACATGCTGCAAATTGGGTATTCCAATTCTCTTTATTGACTTTCTGCTTCAACCTGGTTACAGTGCCCTATAATGCAGCTATTATTGCTCATGAAAAGATGAGTGCATTCGCATACATCAGTATTATTGAGGGAATAGGGAAACTGCTGATATGTTATTTGGTAATGGCTGTTCATGCCGACAGGCTGATATTTTATGCATTTTTATGTTCTCTTGTCCAAATTATTATCAAGGCCATATACCAGTGGTATTGTAGAAAACACTTTGAAGAATGTCGTGTGCATTTTGTTTATGACAAAAATATCTTGAAAGATATCCTCAGTTTTGCAGGATGGAATATGATAGGCTCATCATCTGCAGTACTACGGAATCAGGGAGGTAATATTCTGATAAACCTATTTGGAGGTCCTGTGGTTAATGCCGCGCGAGCTGTGGCAAATCAGGTACTACACACTGTGCATTCTTTTGTGGACAATTTTTTCACGGCGCTGAAACCCCAAATAACGAAATCATACGCAAGTGGAGATTTTGATTATATGATGGCTCTCATATACCAAGGTTGCCGACTTTCTTATTATATGCTTTTGGTTTTGTGTCTCCCAGTGTTGGCAAGTACAGATTTCCTGTTGCATCTATGGCTTAAAAACGTACCCGATCATTCCGTTCAATTCGTACAACTTACACTGGTTTTTACGATGATTGAGTCTATATCCACCCCACTGATCACAGCACAACAAGCAACGGGTAAAATACGAAACTACCAACTGGTTGTAGGAGGATTACAATTAATGAACCTACCTGTAAGCTATATCCTTCTTAAAGCCGGCGGCGTGCCTGAAACCATCCTTTACGTCGCAATCTTCTTTGCTATTTGTTGCCTGTGTGCCCGCCTTTATATGTTGCGCAACAATATCAGACTCAAAGTCCTGCATTTTATTAAAAACGTATTACTTAACTTGTTTATTGTCAGCATCTGTGCGGCCGTAATACCATTTGCCTTAACGCATTCGCTTCAGGATAATCTTTCTTCGTTTTTCCTTATTACCATTGTGTGCATCATATGTTCTGCTTTTTCAATTCTATACATCGGCTGCAAAAAAGCCGAAAGACAGTTTGTGTACGGTAAAGCACTTCAAATAAAAAGAAGGTTCTGCAAATGGTAAACGTAAAAGACCCTAAAAATTGTTGTGGATGCACCGCCTGTGCAAGTATTTGTGCGCACGATGCCATTGAAATGAAGCCAGATGCGCTGGGGTTCCTGTATCCCCATGTTGATATGGAGAAATGCATTGAATGTGGACTTTGTGAAAAGGTCTGCCAATTCAATAGTCATTATGATACAATTCTGAATTTAAGCCAGCCTTTGGCTTTTGCTGCTCGCCACAAGGATATTAATGAAGTCATGAAAAGCCGAAGCGGAGCATCATTTGTAGCTGTCTCTGATTATATTCTCGAACGCGGGGGCATTGTTTATGGCGCAGGATATAAAGATCATTTTCGGGTTGCCCATAAACGTGCCACGACCAAAGAGGAACGTGACGAGTTTCGTGGCAGCAAATATGTGCAAAGCGACATGACGGGCGTGTTCAGGCTTGTAAAAAGAGACTTGCAAAATGGCCTTACTGTATTATTCTCCGGAACCCCATGCCAAACTTCTGGCTTAAAGGCTTATATTGGAAATACACTGTCTGAAAGACTTTTTCTGATGGATATTGTCTGCCAAGGTGTACCTGCACCAATTGTGTGGCAAGATTACATCACATATCTTGAAAAGGAATATGGTTCAAAAGTATGTTATGTAAATTTTAGAGACAAAGAAAAATTTGGCTGGAAGTCACATATAGAGACTTTCAGGTTTGAGGGAAGTTCTAGGAAGAAAGCATTTAGAAATAAGCATGGGAGGTTCACTTATACATATTTATTTAATCAACATATAGAACTCCGCCATTCATGTGGAGTGTGTCCTTATACAAATTTGAAGCGTCCAAGCGATATCACTATTGCCGATTATTGGGGGTGGCAACGTACAGACCCGAATTTTAATGCTGATAATAAAGGGTGCTCTCTGGTTTTATTCAATACAGAAAAGGGTCTTAATCTCTTTGAAACGATTAAGAACCAGATGAACATCATTCCTGCCACCCTTCCAAATATCATGCAGAATCATCTATCAAGGCCATCAGAGGTTCATCCAAAGAGAATGGCCTTTGAAAAACACTACGCAAAGTATGGCTTTGTGAAAACCATGAGAAAATTTGGATTAATGGGATGGAGAAAGATAGTATCTGAACTACATAAAAGAATTCTCAAAAAATTAAAATGATTCAGTTGAGATATAAAGAAATATTGTACTTCTGTATATTTATGCTGTTCATCTTGTCAATGAAATTATGGATAGGATGGAATGGGATGGACATAATCATATACTCCGCCATTCTACTTGTTCTGTTGTTGCTGACACTATCTGGGAAAATACAGTTGCAGTATTCCAAACGTAGCATGATAAGTCTTATTTGCCTCTATTTGGGTATAAGCTATATCCACAAATCTCCCTTTGGCCCCCAAAATTTATTAATGACTGCACTATATGGATATATTTTGTTTATCAAAGACATCGATAAGATTCTATGCTTTTACCATATCACAAAATGGTTCGCTTATTTGATGGTTCCATCACTGATAGTTTATTGGCTTGTACAACTTCACATGCTCTCACCCATTGGTATGATGACTTATGCATATGGTGAAGACATATTTCTCAGGAATCCGAATTACTGCATAAGAGAGAATTACATATTCTATATGTATGCACCCAACTATTATGGAATTCGCTTTAACGGCCCTTTTGTTGAACCCGGTCACTTAGGGATGATGTCTGCATTTTTGCTTTTTTGTAATAAGTTTGATTTCTCAAAAAAACACAATATCATTAACTTTGTTGCGTTGTTTTTTTCCTTCTCTTTGGCAGGTTATGTTCTGGCCTTTATCAGTTACATCATGATTCGTTTTTATATGGGTCTTCTGGAGCCCAAAAAAATGATAATTTACTGTTTCTCGTTCTTTCTTGTGATGTTTTTCTCATATCAATTAACGAAGGACAATGTACTTTTTCAGGAATTGATAATCAATCGACTGGAAGTTGACGATGAGCGTGGCTTTTCAGGCAACAATAGAACCAGTATCGAAATGAAAGAGTATTACGATCACATGTGGGAAAGTGAAGATATTGGACTTATTATAAGCGGGTTAGACAAACAGGATTGGAATGATCTTGTTGAATCAGAAGGGGGATTCACGGGTACTGGTATAATAGTCGCAATGGTACGTCGTGGCTTACTTGGCATTATGGCTATGATGCTTTTTTACATTGTTTTTCTTTCATATTCAAGAGACAAGAGATTTGCATTTATGGCATTTGTGTTTGTTTTTTTGATGTTCTGTCAGAGAACCTATCCCTTCTGGTTTTCTTGGATCATCTGTTATGCTTACGGAATAACACTCTTTGAATACGAGAAATTAGTACGAAAAAAGCTCTCTATTCAAAAACAACGAAAACTAATATGGAAGTTGGTATCTTGACATATCATCGTGTCCACAACTATGGCGCTATTTTGCAGGCTATAGCCCTCCGCGTTGTTTTGCAACAGATGGGGCATGATGTGAAATATATCGATTATTATCCTGAATATCATCGCAGGTTATACAAACAATTTTCTTGGTCGCTACTTTTAAAATGGCGCAGAAAATATCTGTTTAATCGAATAAAATGTTGGAAATCCATACACAAACGTATCGCTTGCTTTTTGCGTGATATCAACCAACACATTTCTCCATTCTGTATTCCATACAATTCTTTATACGAATATGATATTATCATTTATGGTAGTGACCAAATTTGGAGGAAGCAGAATTCGTTAAAAAATTTCAATCCTGTGTATTTTGGTGACAACACCTTGCAAGCGAAAAAGCACATCACATACGCAGCAAGTATGGGAATACTTCAGAAGTCTGTTTCAGACAAGGCTTTTCTTCAAAAAAACATGTCCAACTTCTCTGCGATATCTGTGCGAGAAAGCGGATTAAAGGATTATCTGGCAGAATTGGGCGTTCAAGCAACATTAGTCTCAGACCCGACCCTGCTTTTGTCTGCCAATCAGTGGGACGATATTCTTTCTCCACAGCCAATGATAAAGACAGGCTATATATTATACTACAGTTTGCATGAGAATGCCTTTGACAGGGATGCAATAAACGATTATGCGAAAGCACATCATCTCCGTGTGGTAGAAATCAAAGGAAAGGCAGGTAAAGATACTGACACTGTATTTTCTCAGTGTGCCGTGTGGGAATTTGTTTCACTCATAAAATATGCTGACTGCGTATTTACCACCTCTTATCATGGACTGATTTTCTCATTAATATATCACAAAGAGTTTTATTGTGCTTTTCAAAATAATTCCGATAGAGCTCAAAGTTTATTAAGTCATTTACAAATAGAAGAGAGACTATTGCAGAATCGAGCCTCAACTATACCCGCATATCCACCTATTCATTACCAAAAGGTAGATGCATTATTAGAAAAACAGAAAGAAGCATCATACCAATTTATTTACGACAATATTCAGTAATATGGATAATCCTTTAGTATCTATCATCATGCCATCATACGCGCGTCCAACAAATCTGGTAAGGGCTATTGAGAGTGTCTTGGCACAGACCTATGCTCCCATAGAGATTATTGTTGTGGATGACAATGGTGTAAACACCCCTTTTCAAAAAGAAACTGAAAAATTATTATCTCCATACATTTCTGACAGGAAAATAACCTATCTGAAACATGAAGTGAACAAAAACGGTAGCGCCGCAAGAAACACGGGAACCAGAGCCTCACACGGCGAGATAATAGGATATCTGGATGATGATGACACCTTCATGCCCACCAAAATTGAAGAACAAGTTAGACGATTGCAGGAGGCTTACGCCATTAATCCCAGGGTTGCAGGTGTATATTGTAACATTGAAAAACAAGGATATAAAAAGGCTAATAACGCCAATACAACAAACAAACTGGAAGGTAATCTTTCAGCAGCAATACTGATTGGTGAGGTCAGGTTGAATTCTTCAACCATATTGCTATATCGTTTCGCCTTCGATGCAATGGAGGGATGGGATGAAAGGTTTCTCCGCCACCAAGATTGGGAATTTTGTATTCGTTTTTTTAGGAAATATGAGATGGTTTTGGCATGTCCAAGCACATGCTTGGTGGTAAAGCATCATACTCCCAATTTTAATACGCGACATCCGGAGAAAATGGCTCAAAATATGGATTTCTTCCTGACAGAAATGATGCAGGACATTGAGAAAATGCCGAAAGGAAAAGAAATATTGTCTCGACGTTATTTCAATGTTGCCAAGCATTCTTTTGAATTGAAACGATACCATGAAGGGCGTGAATTCCTCAGGAAATCGCTAAAGTATAATTCTATTGGTGTTAAAGAGTGTTGGGAATTAATGAAAGGTATTATTAAAGGAATAGTCTGATTTGTTTTTTTAAATGAAATTAATTGATGATATAAATAGAAAAGGGTTACGATTCGCTATCCGCCGCTTTGACAGCAAATATGGGCTTGGGGCTCTTGAACGATTGTTATTCAGAAATTGGTTCAATCCCTTTCTTACCATTTATGTCTGTTTGCGTAGTTTCCCTATATTGCAAGCCATTCGTCTGCCTATGTTTGTATATGGCCGGCCTAGGATATATGGACTTTCCGGACAAATGCAAATTGAAGGTAAAATCACCATGGGAATGATTCGGTTTAATGCCACATATCCAGGGGCTCCTTGTGTTGGCTCTCTACAATCAGAGATTATCAATAATGGCAGAATAGTCTATCATGGTAAATGTGAAATCCGCACAGGCTGTAGAATCAAAACCGGTGAAAATGGTATTTTGGAGTTTGGTAGCAATACAAAAATTTGTGAAATGTGCACTATTGGTTGTCATTTAAATATCAAGATCGGAAATACAGCCCGCATAGCACATCGTTCCCAAATATTAGACTCAAACTATCATTATTTGGCTAATTTCGAAAAGCATATTGTGCCGAATATTAAAAGACCGATAGAAATTGGTCACAATTGTTGGATTTGCAACTCAAGCTCCATTTCTGGAGGCGCTAAGATTCCTGATTTTACAATCGTTGCCAGTCATAGTTTAGTTGGAAAGGATTTTTCAAATTTAAATGGCGGTTCATTGATAGGAGGAATTCCTGCAAAACTTATCGCAAATAATATATATAGAATCTGGAATAAACAAATGATACATGACATCTATAAGTTCTTTCAAGAAAACAGTGAAACCGTTTTTCATTTGGGAGAAGACACTTGTGTTGATGACATTTTATAGTAAATCGCAAATGAATAGAGTAAAAAAATGAAAATACTACAATTAGCACTTTCACTTGGAGCCGGTGGGGCAGAGAGAATTGCTGTAAGCCTTTGCAATAGATTCTCAGCAAACGCAGATAATGAGGTAATTCTTGTTTCCATTTTAGATGATTCTGTTCCGAGAAACATTCATTATCTGAAAGATTTATCTCCTGATGTTCGGTTCGTCAACTTGCATTGCAAAACTGGATTACAGATAAAGGCTATTTGGAGAGTGTTAAGAACTATAAAAAAAGAGCGTCCTGATGTGGTTCATTGCCATACACATGCCGTGATACTTCTTTTCCCCACTCTTTTAATCCCCGAAGTGCACTATTTTCATACCATACATAATATGTCTGAAAAGATTATGGCTCGTTCTGGTTTCCTTAAACGAGTGATAATGAATTATCTGTTTAAACGGAACAAAGTCAACCCTATCACAATCTCAGAGGCATGTCACCTGTCATATTACGATACTTTTAGAATCAGCAATGATATATGCATCCCTAATGGCAGCGAGCCTCTGGCTATCACAGAGGATGCAGAGTCCGTGAAAAGGGAAATAGAACGTATAAAGAATAGTCCTGACACCATCGTTTTTATCCATGTGGCTCGTCACAATCCGCAGAAGAATCACGACAAACTATTTCGCACCTTTCTCCGTCTTGAAGACGAAGGGGAGCGGTGTATCCTTATCGTGTTAGGTGAGCATTACGATTCGTGGAAGGAGAAACTAAAGGACAGCAAGAGCATCTTCTTGTTAGGTGCAAAAAAGAATGTCGGGGACTATATGGCCCAAGCGGACTTCTTTGTCTTGTCAAGCGATTATGAAGGGCTTCCGATGACTTTGTTAGAAGCGATGTCAATGGGGGTGACACCAATTTCAACGCCAGCTGGTGGTGTCGTAAATGTCATCAAAGATGGGGTTAATGGCTATATGACAAAAGGATTCGATGATGACGAGTTTTACCGGAAAGTAAAGTATGCTATTAAAGAGAGAAACTCCATGTCACGTGATGACATAGTGACTGACTATCAAAAATACTATTCCATGGAAGTTTGTGCCAAGAATTACTATAATTTGTACATTTCTACCGTCTTATAGGTCGACACAATAACAAGCAAATCATTATGATACAATCAAGAGAAGATCTTCGAGCCTATTTGAAGGCTGACCAAGCTATGTATAAAAAGCCTAATCGACTGTTTATTAAGTGGCTTACACGGAGTGATGAGTACTACATTCGTGCATTCATGGTGGCACTGCGTCACTATGAATATTGGCTGAACAAGAAAAGGAATATATTACAACAGATCCCATACCTGTTCTGGTGGTGGAGTTATCGTAGGCTGAAACTGAAATCAAATATCTATATTTACCCTAATGTCGTTGGACCTGGTTTCTATCCAGTTCATGCCGGATTTATGAGATTAGGCAAATATGTAAAAATTGGCCGGAATTGTAGCATCTTACCCATGGTGGTGATTGGGAAAAATCATCCTGGTCCATGCCATATTGAAATTGGCGACAATTGTTTGATAAACATTGGAGCAACAATCATTGGTCCTATCACCATTGGCAACAACGTCACAATTGGAGCAGGATCTGTAGTGACCAAGGACGTCCCTGATAATGCTGTAGTCGCTGGGGTGCCCGCAAAAGTTATAAAGATAAAAGAAGCATGAAGAATATCATCTTAGTTGGCTGGGTCAACCAAGGACGTGCCCCTGTTGATGGCGAGACCACCAAGAACCAGTATATCATTGCGGAACTGAAGAGGTACTGCAAGGTGACGGTCTTGGACTTCTATGAGAAGCGTCGTCATCCGTGGGTGTATGTCCAAGCTTTGTGGGCATTGCTTGCCAAGCCCAAGGCCACCATTATCTTCTCAACATCGGCAAAGAATGTCTATTCCATTCTGCGGCTGTTCAAGGGTCTGCATGTCAGGCGCGACATCATCTACTGGGTTATTGGCGGTGCTTTTGCCAAACAGGTCAGAGACGGCAAATTTAGGGCTGATGTGTTCAATTACATTAAATACAATCTCGTGCAATGCCATAGTATGATTGACGAGTTGAAAGAGGCTGGCGTGACCAATGCCCGCTTCGTCTCTAACTTCAAACCCATTCCCTATTATCCCGATATGGAGAAGGCTCTGGCATCGAGGGCTGAGAGCGAGACCATCCGTTTTGTGTTCCTCAGCCGCGTGATGCCCAGCAAGGGCTGCGATTATATCTTGGAAGCCGTTCGACGACTTAATGCGAAAGGACTCCAACATCGTTTCTCCGTTGACTTCTATGGAAAGATAGATGCAGCCTACCGCGAACAATTCCTGAAAGAGGTCAGTCTGTTGGATAATGTGGCCTGGCATGGTCTGTTAGACCTTCGTACCAATGAGGGCTACGACACCCTGTCCTCCTATCATGCCATGCTCTTCCCTACGTACTGGAAGGGCGAGGGCATCGCCGGCATATTCATTGATGCCTTCATAGCCGCTTTGCCTGTGCTGGCTTCGGATTGGGCTCACAATGCCGAGGCCATCACAGACGGGAAGCAGGGCATCATCTATCCCGTCCACGACATTGAAGCATTGACGGATACTATGAAGAAATGCATAATGGGACAAGTCGATTTGATGGCGATGACAATTAACTCCAGAGCAGAGGCATTCAAATATGCAGCTGAAAATGCACTGTCTATAGATTATCTAAAGAGTATAGGATTAATTGAGGAATGAAAAAGATTATCCTCTTCTTCGTCGGCTTTCTCGCAAGGCTTCACATCCTTACACCGATACGGGTGGCACAGCTGAAGTATATGTATATGTGCCGGTGTTGTCCCCACTTTCGTCATCCGCACGACATCAACGAGAAAATCAATTGGCTGAAATTCTACGGTGATACAAGCCAGTGGCCATTGTTGGCCGACAAGTATCGCGTGAGAGAATATGTGAAGGAGTGTGGATTTGAGGAGATACTCATTCCCCTCACAGGCAAGTGGGACTCTGTGGAGGAAATAGATTGGGACAAGTTGCCGCAACAGTTTGTGATGAAATGTAACAACGGCAGTGGCGATGTGGTGGTGTGCGCAGACAAAGGGGCACTTGACAAAGTCCTCATACTTCAGCACTTCAGAAAGACCCTTCAGTCGCCCTACGGCATTCTTACTGGCGAAGAACATTACAAAAGTATTAAACCATGCATCATTGCTGAAGAACTTCTTGACGGAAGTACACAACCTAACAAATCACAATCACTTGTTGATTACAAGATTTGGACTTTTGACGGAAAACCAGAGTTCATCGTATGTTACAGCAACCGCCATAATAATTATTATTGCGAAATTGGCGTGTACGACTGCAACTGGGAGGCTCACCCAGAGTTTCTGCGCTATACCTCCCATTATATGCCGGAACATAAACTCATGCCTGAACCCGCATGTCTTGGCGATATGTTATGCATTGCATCACGCCTTTCCAAAGGGCATCCACAGATGCGAGTGGATCTTTATGAGGTCAATGGACATATTTATTTTGGGGAACTTACATTAACATCAAGCGGTGGTTATATGAGCAATTTTACTCAGGAGTTCCTTGATAAGCTGGGCCGGTTGACAGTATTGCCAATAGACAAAAAATGAAAACGTATCCTATCATTTGGCTTGTCTTATTTTGCTTGATGGTACCAGTGGGCTCTTTTGCACAAAACTGGCATGACGCTGCTTCGGTGAAAAAAGAACTGATACGGGCTGCCA
>JAFXSR010000047.1 GCA_017525505.1 Bacteroidales bacterium | reverse complement strand
TCTGCCGCCCCTGACGGGGCTTAATGGATGGGCACTTTTCAATCGTTTGAATGCGGGTTTTCACCGTCTGCCCGTATGCAGGGGTTGCGCTGCGCTCCACCGCCTGCCTGTGGTCTTGCGGGGCTGACAATTTGGTAACGGCATGACCAACGAGGAGGCAATAATAAAGCCTATAATTACGTTCAATAACAAAAACAATACGATCCTTATGATAGCCCCGCAGAGACGATAGAGCTTTCAAAACCTCAACCGCTGTTGTAGCTTGGAAGTACGTGTCTTGATGACTCCAATTGCCTTGCAGGCAATGCCAGTGGCATGCAATTAAATTGTATCTTTGCACCATCAATTTATAACAATATGACAGCGATTCAAATCCGCAGAATTATTGGTGTTACCGTCTTGGTGCTATGGGTGATAGCCCTAGTGCCGAGATTTATCCTTGGGAAAGGGGAAAGACTGGTCTTTCAACTGGAGAATTGGGTTCTGCTCTTCGCCTTAATTCTGTCTATCCCGTATATGATTATGCGGACTATTTATGCTATAAAAAAAGATAATAAACACAAAGGATACTATTGGTTGGATTGCGTGGGTACATGCATAACATTACTGGTAATGTCTTTTTGCACGGTGTGTTTTTTTCTTGACCACAAGTTATGGAGCAATAACGATTATATAGTGTGTGATGAATTCGGTGGTGTTTTTGCCACGGACTATATCCTGTACAAAAGGAACGGTCTTGTTGAGAACAGACTATATGTTGTTGGAAATATTTTTTTGAATTTAAAGCCAAATCATGTGGATTATACGATTTATGAACCATTGGATTTGATAAAAATGGAAAACGAAGGCATGGATGTAGAATACAATACTAAATACCACGAGACCACATTTTACCGATTAAGTGACGGTCATCGATATGATAAAAGTAAAAATGATCCTCTACTGACATTGATAGGTTTTCGAGTTTGTTGCGGAGAAAGAGAGTTTTGAGTGGGAATAGCATTTATTTATTGTATTTTTGCAGAAAATTTAGATCAAAATGCCTACCCTCACCATCCGACATAAACGACATTGGTTCGAGCCGAGACTGCCGCATGCGGTCTTCCTGAACGGCTACTTTGTGGGTATGCTAAAGGACGACCAACTGCGGGGCGAGGTGCCGCTGGGCAGCTACGCTCTGAGGGTGCAGTTCGGGGGGCGTATCCCGATTGGCAAAAAAGGCAAGAGTATCGATATGTCGCTATCATCGACAGAACAGGTGGAAGTTTTTCCGACTGGCGAAGTGATTTGTGAGTTTCACGATCGTGAACGGCTGTGGAACATCCTTTTCGACATCGACCTTTTGCTCTGGGTGGTGTCGTGGTTCGTGCAGATGCCACCACTTTACAAAATCCTATCTGATGCGTTTTTTGTAATCTGGCTGGTACGCTTGGTGTTGATACGGAAGAAGTATTACAAGATTGTGACAAAAACCGAGTTAAACTCCTGAAGGGACTATCTTTGTCGCGAAGGACGGTGGCCATATTCCAGATTTTCGATATGATAGTTGAAACCGTCATAAATTCCTATCTGTTTTTACAATCCATAATACAACTTGATGGCGATACCAACAAATATCGCTATTGAAAAACTCAACAATGTACCTATCAATACATATTCTGATTTCGTTTTGTCGCCTTCGGCAAAACGCAAAAGTGATTTTGCGGCTAGGATAAATCCAACAGCTTCATATTGTCCTAATAGCACAAACACAAATGAAAGAAGTCGTTCCACAACACCTATTAGTTTTCCTGCATTGGGCAAATCTCCTTCAGTATTATCATCGTCACTTCCTTTGTTCACCTTGATATTTGCGGCCTTGAAAATTTCTTTGATTATTATGTTGGAAGGTTTTACACAAATAAGAACGCCCAACAATAGGGCTATATACTTTTCTTCCATACTGCTCACACAATCGGGCAAATTGCAATTCCACAGATAGCAAATCGCCACAATCACAATCAAATGAACCAACTGATCGATAAAGAAAATATAATTACACTTGGAAGCATAGCTTTTCATGGCATCGACAAGCAAATGAGTGGCGGCAATAATCAACGCCATCCACCAAAAATTGAATGAAAATGACAAAAGCCATGCGCACACAAAAGTTATCAAAGCATGTATATATAGTTTCAGTGATTTAAAGCCATTTTTTGCCTTATCCGCACACGACTTGCTGGTCTGCAAATAGAAATCGCTGATTGTGTGTGCAATTAGCTGTAATAATAAAAAGCGTACCATATTTAGAATTTTATTTGTTCGTAGTACTTCAGTAACTGCTCGACCGCATTCCAGCCAAATGTTGTAGAATGTTGATTCACAACCGATTGTCCAACGGATAATTGCTCGGATATTTCATTTTCAGTTTTACCCAGCAAACGATAATATACAACTTCACATTGTCGTTCCGTCGCTCGTTTAAACAGCACATCCAGAAACCCCAGATATGCATTGATCTGCTGCGACAACTTTGCATCCGAAGATTCAAAAAACAGGGTGTTTTTTATCACAATTTTTGATTTGTTCGAAGTCCGCTGGCGTTCTATCGCTCTCCCGGAAGCATATATGGCCTCGCCGTCCAGCATATTGGTCCGCTTGTTGGCAATGCGCATTTCTCCTACGGCAATGGCAATTCTAACACCGTATGTTTTAAATATTTCCAAACGTTTTTTATCTGCATTCGGTCCTATACAATTTGCATTGACCTTGAACTTTTTTATCAAAGTTTTTAAAAGCAGTGCTATCCGCAGTGAGTCCTGTGGTCTGTCAATATAAATTTCCACACTATCGCCTTTGCTCAACCTGCCCCAAGTGCCTTTATACTCATTTCCCAAATGCTTTACAAAGGTTTTTACCTCTCTCTGCAATTGACTTAACGCATACGGTGTCAACTCTGTAGAAGATACTATGTCTGCTGAAATTGTAGCTTTGTTCATGTGTTTATTTTTTTTGGCAAAGATACTGTTTTTTCAGATATAAAAACAGTTTTTAATAAAATTTATCGGCTAAATAACCAATAAACATAATTTATCGTCCAAATAACCGATAAACGCATATTATCAGTTGTATTACCTATAAACCAATAATCTATGGCTGATATCATTGACAAACATATTTATAAGTCAGATAACTTAATAAATAGTGTTTATAAGCAAAATTGCTTATAAATCAACTTACACCAACTCTCCGCTAAATGCCTTCTTGAGTAAGTTTTTCTTGAGTTCTTCGTTTTTTTTACAACGATGCGGCAATTTTTGTATTTTTGCGCAGTCTTTCTAGTATAGTGAAAAAAAAATCAAGAATATGAAAAACACAATCTTTCTGTTAATTGCAACAATGTTGCTGGCTGTTTCATGCCGTAATGGCAATACCCAAAACACTGATAATCCCCAGGAGCCCACTTTCACCATCACCACAAAGGACGGCGTGACCCTGCTCATTAAGGACGGCAAGCCTATGATTATCGGGCTGTTGGACGTAGAAAATGAAATGTCCAAAGAGCTTTTCCTCGGCTCCTATAACGACAGTTTGCTCACTGCGCTGATGCCTGAAGGTGCCTCCCGTTCGGCCATCAACGCATATCTTGTCATCGATTCGACACATACAATACTCTTTGATGCTGGACTGGGCGCTGACAAGGGTGGCCGTCTGCTGGAGAATATGAAAAATGCTGAGCTTGAACCTGCTGAGGTCACCGCTGTATGTCTCACGCACCTTCATTTCGACCATATCGGCGGCTTGCTGCTCGATGGTCAAGCGGCATTTCCCAATGCCACCATTTACCTTTCGCAAGAGGAATATGATGCATGGGGCGATGGTGGTCCGCTGGCCGCAAACAACGGATTTTGGAAACAGGTGATGGAAGCTTACGAAGGACATATTAAGACCTTCCGCGACGGTGAGAAACTCTTCGATGGCTTGGTGGTTGCCGAGCTTGCGCCAGGCCACACTCCGGGGCACACTATTTACACGGTGGACGGATTCTGCCTCATCGCTGGCGATTTGCTGCATGCCCAAGACCTCCAGCTGGACCACCCGCAGTTCTGCGCCCGCTACGACATGGACCCGGCTCAAGCTGTCGCCACACGAACAAGCTTCTTCAAGAACGTTTGTGACAATGGCCAATACTTTGCGGGTGCCCACTGCTACGAGCATTTTATCAATCTCCGCGATCGAAGCGAGAAACAATGATTCCGTTTCGAGATGATTGCGGATGACTGTAACTAACAACGCTGTTCAATCCTTCGAAATTTTGAACATGGACTACATGTCTCACTACTTGTCGCCGCTTGGCCAGATTACCATGGCTTCAAATGGTGAGGCTCTCATTGGTTTGTGGTTCGAGGGGCAGAAACATTTTCCTGCCATGTATTCGAATGGAACTTCTGAAGATTCTGATTTACCTGTTTTTAAGCAGACACGGAAGTGGCTTGACCTTTATTTTTCAGGGGAATGCCCTGATTTCATCCCGCTGCTAGTCACAAAGGGGACGCCTTTCCAACAAAAGGTATGGAAATTGCTTCTTGCCATACCCTACGGAAAAACAGTGACATACGGGGAAATTGCAAAGCGACTTGTAGAGACGCAACTAATCACGTCTCTATATAGTGCGTCGTTAATGGATACAATATCACAGAATGCATTGTCACAGGGCGCATTGTTACAAGGTGCGTCTCTGCAAGGCCCATTATTAAAGGGACTGTCTCGACCAATAAAAATCATGTCCGCACAAGCCGTTGGCGGTGCTGTGGGGCGCAATCCCATCAGCCTTATTATCCCCTGCCACCGTGTCATTGGTGCCAACGACTCCCTTACAGGCTACGCCGGAGGCTTGGAGAGGAAGAAATACCTACTGAAGCTGGAACAGGGGCTCAAAAGTTCCATATCTTTCCTTTGAATTTTCCTTCGGACGCAATGAATTGCGTTCCTACAATATAATTCAAACGACCGTGTTTAATTCAGGAATTTAATGTAAATTTGCCGTTTAATATGACAAGAACAATGGAACATCGTACTATCAGGAAAGTGTCTTTGCCCGCAGATGCAGAGAGAGTGATGGAGGTTTTCGCTGCAGGCAAAGCCATAATGGTTAAGTCCGGCAACCTGAACCAATGGATTAATGGCTATCCTTCGCTGGAGGTCGTTCATTCGGACATGGAGAAAGGTGGAGGTTTTGTGATAGAAGATAGCGGAAAGATTGTGGCGTATTTTGCTTTTTTGCCTTCTCCTGAGCCTACTTACTCGAGGATTTATGCGGGAGAGTAGCTGGACGACACACAACCCTATCATGTCATTCACCGCATTGCCAGTTTTCCCGCAATACGCCGGGCAAGCCAACAATTGGGATTTAGTGGATTTGTCTGCCCGTATGATACGGGGCAACTGGTTGTTACTCCCCACTTCTAAAGCACCTTTTCGAGGTGTTTTTTTTGAGCGGTAAACGGGGTTCGAACCCGCGACCTGCGGCTTGGGAAGCCGCCGCTCTGCCAACTGAGCTACTACCGCATTTTTAACGCCTACACGTTAAAGCGTATGTGCAGGATGTCGCCATCCTGTACTTCATAATTCTTGCCTTCCACAGCCAATTTGCCGGCTTCCTTGCATTTCAATTCCGAACCCAATTGCACCAAGTCGGCATACTTGATGACTTCGGCGCGGATAAAACCTCTTTCCAGGTCACTGTGGATGACACCTGCCGCCTGTGGGGCCAACATGCCCTTGCGGATGGTCCATGCGCGGTTTTCCTTGCCGCCTACCGTGAAGAAGGAGATGAGGTTCAGCATTTTATAGGCTGCCTGTATCACTTTGTTCACACCCGGTTCGTTCAGTCCCGCATCGCGCAGGAATTCAGCCCGGTCTTCAGCACTTTCCAACTCTGCGATTTCTGCCTCAATCTTGGCGGCAATCACCAGCATTTCAGCATCTTTGTCTTTCAGATACTCACGCACACTGTCCACGTATGCATTGCCATTCACCGCATCTTCGTCGTTGACGTTGCACACGAACATCATCGGCTTCTCGGTCAACAGCATCATGTCGCTCACCACGGCTTTTTCTTCCGGGGTGGCTTCCATGGTTCTCACATTCTGGAAGTTCTCCAGATGGGCTTTGTATTTCTGTAATACCTCATAGTCGTGCTTGGCGGTCTTTTCACCCACTTTCACGGCTTTCTCCACCTTGAGCATTTTCTTGTTGATCTGCTCCAAATCCTTCACTTGCAATTCGAAATCTACAATCTCGATATCACGCACAGGGTCAACGGAACCTTCCACGTGGGGAAGGTTCTCGTTGTCGAAACAACGCAACACATGAATCAACGCGTCGCAGAGGCGCACATCGGCCAAAAAGCTGTTGCCGATACCCTCGCCCTGACTGGCACCCTTGGCCAATCCGGGGATATCCACCACATCCAAAGTGGCGTAGATGAGTTTGTCGGCCTTGATGAACGTGTCGATATTGGCCAAGCGCTCATCGGGAACAGGACATACACCAATGTTGGATTTGTTGGTGCTATATGCAAAATCAGTGACTGCTGCCTTCGTGTTGGAGATGCAGTTGAACATCGTTGTTTTTCCCGAGTTGGTCAGACCAACAATTCCGCATTTTAAGCCCATGATGATTCAGGTTTCAGGTTTTAGGGTACAGGTTTCAGATTCTTTAATTATCAACTGTCAACTATCAAAATCCGAGGACAATGTCTTCCACGTGGTCAATTTCTGACAGATACTGTTTCAGGGTTTGTTCCACACCGTTTTTCAAGGTCATTTTAGCGTGAGGACAGCTTCCGCATGCACCCTGCAATTTTACTTTCACCACATTGTCAGAGGTGAGTTCGATGAACTCAATATCACCGCCATCCTGTTGCAGATAGGGACGAATCTGGGAGATAATCGATTTCACCTTTTGTTCTAAAGTCGGATTTTCCATCTTTTTTCCCTTTCAAAATTGAGGATGCAAAGATACGAAATTTTTTAATGTGATAATTTGATAGTGTGCTAATTTGCCAATTAAATTAGCAATAATTCATTTTAATAGTATAGCTCAAGGATCATTAAAACTCCTCTGCGAAGCAATCCCCTTGAGCACGAAGTGCGAGACTCCCCTTGTGCGTAGTACAACTCCCCTAATTTTTTTCCCCGTATGCTATCACATTGTAGGTCATCTGCTGTTTGGCGGGACTGGAGGGGGTGAAGGTCACTTGTTTCTCCTCGCCGGGCAGCAGGGTGAAGTAGTTGTCGGAATAATGCCCACTGAGGTTGGTGGAGATGGCAACCCCGTACTTGAGCTGGTCGGCAGATAGGTAGAAGATGTATCGCTCGTCTCGGGTGCCGGCATCCAGGCGTTGTACACTCGTGCGAATACCCCCCGGATTCAGTTCCAACTGATTGGGATAGAGATAATAATGGATTTTCTGCGCCAGAAGTTGTCCATCGGGACAATAAAGTTGCAGTAAGAGACAGTGGTGTGTTAATTTATTGATTTTGAATTTTTTAGGAAGTAGATAATGGGCAATTTCAACGGAACTACAGCCCGGAATCGAGAGGCTGTCCACTTCAAGACTGTCCACCACTGTGCCATCGAATTCGCAGAGACGGATTAGCAGTTTGGCTTGCAGGGCTTTGGAGGAGTCGTTCACCACAAAGATAGGAAGGGTGTCTTTTCGCATCGGTGCTGTGGTGAGGATGACGGGTGCATACTGGCGTTTGGCTTCGTATTGCAAGGCTTTCCACTTGCCGTAATAGTCGATGCTGCTCCATGAAGCTACTGGCCAGCAATCGTTGAGCTGCCAGTATAGCGTGCCCATGCAGTGTGGCTGTTGGCGACGGTGTACTTCTATAGCCTGGCCAATGCCATAGGCTTGTACCAGCTGACTCAGATAGGTGTAGTCGCTGAGTTTTTCAGGAACATAAAAATATTGTGCCAGTGCCTTGTTGATGATTTGCACTCCACGGGCGTGTTTCTGATGATTCTTCATGGCGGCACTGCCTAAGAATCTCTCATTCTCTGGAGTGAAAGTGTTGATGGTGCTCATTTCGGGATAGCTTTGGAAGCCATATTCCGACATAAGGCGGCCGGTTTTTTCTTCCCAGATTTCGAAGGGCAGCTCGCCCCACCAAACACCCCAATAGTGGGCGTCGCCCTCGGTACAGCTTTGGGGATGCCCCCAGCCCCATAGCGGAGAGGTGGAAATATAGGGACGGTAAGGATCCAGTTCAACGACAATGTTAGACAGCAAAGTATTGAAGAGGGTGTGCATATTCCTTTCTATTTCAGCATGATGGGCAGGTTTGTATTGTTTCTGCCAACCCCAGTCATCCCAACCGTTTTTCACCTCATTATTGCCGCACCATATCGCCAGACTGGGATGGTTACGCAGGCGGCACACCTGTTCTCGGGCTTCCACTTCGGCGTTGTGCAAGAAATTGCTGTCGCCAGGGTACAATGCGCAGGCATACATGAAATCCTGCCATACCATGATACCCATTTCATCGCATAGTTCGTAGAAGATGTCAGGCTCGTAAATGCCTCCTCCCCAGACTCTTATCATGTTCATATTCGACTCCTTGCAGGATTGTAATAGCTGACGGTATTGCTCTTCTTTGAGGCGGGTAGGGAAGAAGTCGGCGGGTATCCAATTCGCTCCTTTTACAAATACGGGTTGTCCGTTGACCACGAATTCAAAAGCACTGCCTATGGAGTCCACCGTAGTATTTAATTCAATGGTTCTCAATCCTATACGGGTCTCCAACTTTTTGGATTGACTGCCTTTTTCCACCACCACAGACACTTTGTACAGGTTTTGTTCACCCATGCCGTTGGGATACCAATATGAAGGATGCTTGATGGTGAGCTCAGAGGAAAAATGGTCGGTGCTGGTATTGATCTCGGCATTTCGTACTATTTTGAAAATCTTATCGTTAACCAGATATTTAATCGTGATATTATCGTCAATGTCGCTGAGAATGTCAAAAGAAACCAAAAGGTGGGCTTCTTCATCGCACAAATGGTTCTGTCGTATGTGCAAATTGCTGATGGTAAAGTCTTTCCACTGACTGAGGTAGATGGCTTTGGAGAAACCGCAGGTTACCAGTTTCGGCCCCCAGTCCCAACCGCCTTGGTAAGGAGGGTTGCGCAGAAACACCCGTTCGTCGGGCAGGGTATATGGCAGCGCCATCTTTCTTTCCCGAATGATTTTTGATGCGGGTATAAATTTGACTGTCAGCTCATTGTCCTTGTCTTTCACATTATCCTGCAAAGGAAATCTCCAAGTTCTGAAGCTGTTGTCGGTAAAATGTTGTCCTTCTTGATTGAGTAATGGCTGTCCATTCAGGTAAAATTCGGCATAGCCAGTAACTCCCTCAAATACTAGTTCGGGGTGTTGCTTGGGGTCAATCAGCGTTCCGTCAAAATGCAGTCGATATACCCAGCAACTGTCGCTCACCCACTGCAGTTTTTGCTCATTATTGCCATAAAAAGGGTTGTCGATAAGGTTATTATCCATCAAATCGGTATGGATGTAACCGGGAACAAAGGCGGGATACCATCTCCCCTGATACTGAAATTCCCAGTCAGTGATGAACAGGGCTTTCCCCTCTACCGTCTGCTCATTTTTTTTGCACGAAAGCAGTAAACTGCCGCAAAGCAGGAGGAAAAGCAGGGTGTGACAAAGGCGATAAAATTGTTTCATAGTATTTGTATTTGATTAAGTACAAAGCACATACAAGTCGTCACGTTCGTTGATGCACAATACCGGAAGGCCTTCGTCATTGGCAATCAGGTCGTTTTCTTTCGGTCCGAAAATATAGTCGATGATAGTATAGAAAGTAGTCATCATGACCACTGTTAGCGAGGCATTGATTTCGGGTGCATAGAAAATGGAAAAGCGGTCAATATCGTCAATTTCACGGCCAAAATCGTGCAATTCGTAGTCTATTTCCAGATTTTGGTATAGTTTTTTGGTGAAGTCGATATTGTCTTTCACTTTTTGCTTCAGCAACGAGTCCTTGTAAGTGGCATACAACACGTGCACTTTGGCGTGGTAAAAGCGACTGAAATAGCCGGCCCAGAGGGCTTTTTCCTTGTGTTGCCGATTGATATCCAGCGGTAGCATCACATCACGGAAAACATTGTTGTCGGGGAGTTTCAGTCCAACGGTCATCACGGGCAGGCGCGAGGGCTTGATGAAGCGACGGGCTTTCTTCAGGTTGAACAGGCTGTCCTTCCCTTTTTTCTGCACCCCGATGACAAACATGATGCTGTTGGTCTCGTTGGCATAGGTATATATGTTGTCGAGGGAAAAAGGATTGGACAAAAGAAATACTTCTATATTATTCTGAATCAGCTGATTGGCTATTTCTATCTGTTCGTTGCAGGTATCTTGGTTCTGATTATTGTTTTTTGAGAAAGAAAAATTGCTGATAACGGTCAGGGAGGCTTTGAAAATAGCGGCCAGAATGCCTCCGTAGCGGATGGCGGAAGTGCCATAGTCGGAGTTGTCGGCAATGGCGATGATATTCAGTTTTTTCTTTTCTTCCTGTTCCATTATGTCCCTGACAATGAATCAATAAAATTTTATAATGTTTTATATGATGCTGATTTTCAGTTAGACAAGACCTTTTACTTTGGGTTTGGCGGCCACATAGTCTTTCAGATAGAAAGGTTCGAAATAGGCCACATTCTCGAATTGCTTCGCCTGGAATTTGCGAAAGGCGATGGGTACCATGTTCTGGGCGGAAAGCGGTTCGGTTTGGAACAGGGCATTGGGGTATTTGCCCAGCACTTCTTTGCATTTTTCCGCTCCGTTTCCGCAAAAAACAGTCTTGAAATTCGTTAACTCCTCGGCAAAACAGTCCTCGTCCACGATTTTGGCGTTAGGTTCTTCCAATAGTTGTCCATCGTGGCTGTATAGGGCAGTGAAGACCTCCATGCGACGGGCGTCAATCATGGGGCGGCAGTGCTCGGCCATGTTCAGGAAAGGCTCGGCGATACATTCCAAAGTGGAGATGGCAATCACGGGGATATCCAAGGAATAGGCCAGCCCTTTGGTGGTAGATACTCCGATGCGCAGTCCAGTGTATGAGCCGGGACCAACCCCCACGGCAATGGCATTGAGTTGGCTCTTGCTGATATTAGCTTGTTTCAGCACTTCCTCCACAAAGGGAATCATGTTTTTGGCGTGCGAGTTGTTGGTATTGCATTCCTGCAATGTGGCGCAATGCTCGCCATGGGCCAGCGCCACCGAACAGATCTCAGTACTGGTCTCGATGCAGAGTATATAAGGGTTTTCCATGTTGATGTGGTCTTAAAATCAGTATAATCTGCAAAAATACAAAAAATATACTTATCTTAGTCTGTCATAACATAGTGGCTCTGTAACATTATTCCTCCATTTCGCGGCAGGCACAACATATCATCTGGGCAAGCATATCCTGTACTGCGACAAGAGGATGTTGAGCATTCCAGCCCCACACTTACGTGCGGGGTTATTGAGATTCGACCTCTTCGAGGTCGTAATAGAACGTCGCTAATCTTCTTCCGAATATTCTTTCTTCTCTCTGAACACCGGCTTGTAATCACTGCGGAAGACCTCACGCTGGAAATAGAGCAGAATGGCGGCCAGGGCTGCCCCGGTGACGTCGGAGATAGTGCAGGCGGTCCATACGCCAATCAGGCCGTCAAAACCCCATTGTTCGAAAACCATCGGCACGAGGTAGCAGAGCGGCAGCAAAAATATGACTTGCCGCGAGAGGCTTGTGACAATGGCAATCCAGGGTTTGTCGATGGATTGGAAGAAGTTGGAGTTGACAATGGTGAAGCCGATAATCGGGAACATGACCATGAGCAGGCGGGTGGCAGGAATGCAAATCTGGATCAGCTCCTCATCCTTGGTGAAGATATGGGCCAGATACTGTGGGATGGCGCAGGCAAGCACTGCACCCACGAAACCGATGCACACACATATTTTCATAGTCAGTACATAGACTTCCTTCAGTCGCTCGAAACGGCAGGCTCCGTAATTGTAGCCGGCAATGGGCTGCATGCCCTGGCAGATGCCTAAAAATACCATCACCAGCAGGAAAGCGTAAGTGTTTACAATGCCGTAAGCTCCCACTGCCAAGTCGCCACCGTAATGAAGCAGTTGGCTGTTGAGGATGGCCACTACCGCCGAGGCGGCCACGTTCATCAGGAAGGGACTCATACCAATCATCGTAATGTTCTTGAAAATGTATGATTTTGGTGCCCAGGCGTGAGAGCGGAAACGGATGAAAGAATGCGGGGAAACGAAGTGCAATATTGATGCGATAGCCATGACAGCCATGGAGATGGTGGTGGCCCAGGCCGCTCCGGCAATGCCCATGTCCATAGCGAAAATGAAAATGGGGTCGAGAACCATGTTGAGCAACGCACCGCCCACCAGTATCAGCATGGATTTAGTGGGATAGCCCGATGCTCTGATTAAACCCGTGAGGTTGTAAGTGACCGTTGTGAGAAACATTCCCGGCAGTACGATATACAAGTACTCTTTGGCGTAGGCAACGGTGTCGGCAGTGGCGCCAAAGCTGGTCAGAATACTGTCCATGAACAAGTAAGCACAGGTGATTACGATGCTCCCGAGCACAAGGGTGAAGACCATGCTGTTGCCCAGTATTTTTTCGGCCCAGTTCACATCTTTCCGGCCTAACACGATGGACATGCGGGCGGAAGAGCCCACACCAATAAGCGAACCGAAAGCATGGATGATGTTCATGATGGGCATGGTGATGGCCAAGCCTGCAATGGCCAAGGCCCCTACACCATGCCCGATGAAAATCCGGTCCACAATGTTATATACCGACGCGATAATCTGGCTGATGACCGCAGGCCATGCATATAGCCACAAGAGCTTTCCGATTCGCTCGGTTTCAAGGATTTGGGTTTTGTCAGTGGCTTGCATTTTAACATTTTAAAGCATATGGTATATAGTAGATAGTTTATAGTATGGAGGGTTAGGAGGAAGAATGGAATTGTGGTAGTTTGTTATGCGGTTAGCGATACTCTCGGATCGAGCCAACCGTAGATAATATCGCAGATTACATTGATAATCACCAAAATAACAGCCACATAAAGGAGTGAGCCCATGACCACGGGGAAGTCGTATTTGTCCAAAGCGTCCACGATCACTACCCCCATGCCTTTCCAGTCGAAGATATATTCCACAAAGACGGCACCTGCCAGTAAGCCTGCTAGCCAGCCCGAAATGGCGGTCACTACGGGGTTGAGGGCGTTTTTCAGTGAATGGTGGATCAATATTCTTTTGTATGACAATCCTTTGGCTTTGGCCGTGCGGATATAGTCTTGCGAAAGCACATCCAGAATGGAGTTCTTGGTCAGCTCCACCACCACCGCCAAAGGCCGGATGCCCAAAGTCAAAGCGGGCAATATCAGGTTCTTCCAGTCTATGTAAAGTCCTGATCCATAATTATCTACGGTGTATAAGCTGCCGAACATGCTGAGGCCGGTAAGGTCGGATAGCAGGAAGGCAAACACCCAGGCGAAAAGAATGGCGGCGAAGAACGAGGGCAGCGACATGCCCAGCACGGAGAAGAAAAAGCTGATTTTGTCGAACCAGGTGCCATTGAAAACAGCGCACAAAATTCCAATGATGATGCCGATGATCATGGCGAAGAAAATGGAAACCACTGCCAACAGGGCTGTTTTCGGGAAGGCTTCTGTCAGAATTTCCGAAACCTGACGTTTGCTTTGGTAAGACCGTCTCAGGAAGGGTTTCTTCAGTACAATGCACGATTTGCTGAAAGACAGTAATTTGACATAGCTGTAGTCGTTGTCATCAAGGAACCAGAACGACTCTTGGTCATCGGTGCGGTGCCATGAGACAGGGGCAAGATCGTTGAGATAAGCCAGATACTGCACTCCTACGGGCAGGTCGAGTCCCATCTCTTTGCGGATGGCCTCTTCTGTGTCAATGTCGCTGCGCTGCCCCATCATCATACGGGCAGGGTCGGAGGGCAACACCGTGAACAGAAAGAACACCAGTGTGATGACTCCCAACAACAGGAGCAGTCCGTAGAGTATTTTCTTAAGAATGTACCGGGCCATACTGTTTCAGCACTAATCGTTCAATACGTCTTTGTAATTCAGTTCGGTAATTTTTCCAAATTTTGCCAGTTGTTTTTTCTTGATACGGTTCATGTTGCCGGCAATGGTGATGATCATGGGTCTGTTGCCGATATAGTTGTTGAAAAAGTCGGCGATGTTATTGGATTTGAGCCCTAGGGTTCTTGTGGTGAGACTGGAACGGGGATCGCTTTCATAGCCTTCCAATGACCAGAGATATACTTGCTGCGGAATGTCTCTGAAACTGATGTAATCTGCTTCATATTGTTTCACCAGCGACAACTTGGCGGTTTCGAATTTCTCCTGCTTCAAATAGAAGTTCTTCAGCAGCTCGGACATGGCGTTGATGCCGTCGATGGTCTTGTCGGACTGGGTGCCTAAGAAGCCCATTGTATAGGCGTTTCTGCGGTTGAGCATGTCATAAGAGAAATAGCCGTAGGCGGAATAGCCTAATGAGCGTAATTCTCTGATGTTTTGGAAGATGACACCGTTCATGCCGCCATTGTAATATTCATTGAACATTTTCGCGCGAACTTTGGATTCTGCATCAACAGTCTTGCTGGGGATGTAAAAATAGATGTTGCTCTGGATGAATTTACTGTTATGGAGCAAAAAAATTTCTGCTTCCTGGTAATTCTTTACAGGTCTTACCTTATCTGCTTTACTGTCTTTTTCCGCAGTGGTTTTTTTGCTTGAAAATTCTTTGCTGGTGTTGACTGACAGCGTTTTTTTCTTTTTGTTGTCAGTGTTGTATAACTCGAAATGTTGCTGAATGGACTTCATGATTGCGAGGGGGTCTTGGTTGCCCACGTAGGTGACATAGCCTTCGCTTTTCATGGCCCGTCCAATCATTTCCAACAACTCGCCACCTTCATATTTTTTTATTTGCTCGGTGGAAGGTTCTTGCAGATAGGGAGAATTCTTCCCGTAAAGGGCATAGTTGTACAAAACGCGGCCCATGGCGGAGCAGTCCTCTTTCATTACTTGCATGTTATTGACATGATTCTCTACAAGGATGTTGAGTTTGCTTTTGTCATTGGCAGGTTTGTATAACTTTTCGGCGCATAAAGTGATAATCTTGTCAAAATCTTTTTCAAATCCATCGATGCTGACAACCAGATGATTGTCATCAGTATAAAGGTTCATGTCCGCTCCCACGGCTTGCAGGGCCAGGCTGAAGTCCTCGAAGGTCTTGTCCTGCGTGCCTTGCAGGTTGAAATAGTCAACAGCGGTTTCCAATGCCGGATTATGGTAGGTGCCGTGTTTGAAAATCAGGTTGAGGGAGAAAATGTCATTGCAGGGATTTCTCGATGCATACAAGTCAAACACGTTGTTGACGGGGATGATGGTAACATCTTTTTCGAAATTGATTTTCTGGATTTTGGAGGGTTCGGAATTGTATTTTTCCAGGTCCCTGGCGAAATCGGATTGCTTGTCCGCATTGTGCGAGGTGATGGGTTTCCAGCTGGGCTTTTCAATGGTTTTGGTTTTCTTGCTTCCAACATTGGAGCGATAAATCAGAACATCATCGTTGAAATATTTATTGGCGATGGCCACCAGCTCCTTTTTCGTCAGATTCTCAAGTCTTTGAATATCTTTCTGATAGGCATCCACGCTTTTGTTTTCCATGTCCAATGATAAGACGAGGTAGAATTTGGCTTCGATGCTTTCCAATGCCTCTTGCTGTTCTTTCAGGCTATTCATTTTTACGGCTTCAAACAGTTGGTCGCTGAATTCGCCTTTTTTCAGTTTCTCTACGTTTTCCAGAATCATTTTTTCCGCCTCCTCGTGAGTCTGTCCGTCCATTTTAGGACAGTACATCATGAAGAAATTACCGGCATCAGCCATGCTGTAATTGTAAGCGGAGAAAGCATATAACTTGCTGTTGTTTACCAGTTTGTCGCATAAACCTGTGGAGAAATTATTGCTGAGAATGTCTGAGCAGAGATCCAAGAGCATGGCATCGTCATTTTTGTCGCCTACCGTCTGGTAACAGAGGGTACCGATTTTAATGGGGGTTTGTGCGGTGGTGATGACTTGCTGTCCTTTCAGCACGGGCACAGGTACGGATTTGTCCGGCAGTTTTGCCCCATTATTCACGCTCATCCTGGAATTTCTTGAGCTGGCCATTTGCTCCGCTTCCGCGCGGGAGGTGGGAGTGTCCGACCTTCGGATATCGTCTCTACGTAACTCAACGCTCTTACTCATTTCCACCTCTTTTGACTTGCCACACCATATCTTGTTCAGTGTTTTCAGAGCCACATCGGATTTGAAATTGCCCACCAGAATCAAAGTCATATTGCGGGGTACATAGTAGGTGTGGAAGAAACTGTACATCTTCGACATACTCGGGTTCTTAATGTGCTCGGGATAGCCAATAATCGGAATTCCGTATGGATGACCCTTGAAAACAGCAGCCATCACATCCTCGTTATACACCGAGAACGGGTCGTCAGAATACATGTTGTATTCTTCATACACGGCTTCCAGCTCCGACTGGAAAAGCCGGAATACCGGGGCTCTGAAGCGTTCGGCGTAAATGGCCGCCCATTTTTCCAACTCTCCGGAAGGGAAAATGTTGTGGTAAACCGTGAAATCGTTGTTGGTGAAAGCGTTCACATTGGTGCTTCCAATCTGTCCTAAAATGGCGTCCACCTCGTTGGGGATGGCGTATTGGGCCGCATCCGCACTCAGCTTATTGAGTTTTTTCAGAATGTTTTTCTTCTCTTTTTCGTCTTTGGAGGAGGATAATTGGTCATAGAGCGCCGCAATTTCGTCTATCAGGGGTCTCTCCGCATTCCAGTCCAAAGTGCCGATTTTGTCTGTGCCCTTGAACATCATGTGTTCCAGATAATGCGCCATACCTGTGGCTTCCGCAGGGTCGTTCTTGCTGCCTGCATGTACGCAAACACCTCCGTAAATTTCTGATTTAGAGTGGTCTTCACATAGCATCACCTTCATGCCATTGTCCAGTTTGGCCACCTTGACTTCCAATTTCCCTTTTTGGGCAAAAGAGAATAAAATACAGAAAATCAAAAAGATAAAAACAGAAAGTTTTTTCATCATTTGTTTTTTTTAGATTATTGGCTACACTATGTGACAGCCCTACATTTCATTATTAATTGTCAATTTTTAATTGTCAAAATTGCTCCTCTTTCATCGGATAATCATCATCGTTGTAGTAATACTCGTCGTACGTGGTGGACGAATTGTCAGTGTGTTTCGAGAATTGTCCCATCATTTTGGAAACAATCACGATATTGCATATCAAAAGGATAACACTGACCGCTATTAATATTTTATTGGTGTACTTTTTCATGTCAAAAAATTTAAATTGCAAAGATACTATTTTTTGTTGAATTGTTGATTTTTTATTCGTGGAAGCGTGGAGGCGTGAAGGCATGCACTTTGTGCATTCGTTTAGTAGGAATCCGTCTCCCCGTTTCCCCGCCTTCACGAACGAGCGAAGCGAGTGTCTTCACGTCTTCACGATTTCTTATAAAGCCCTTCCAGTTCTTCCCAACTCATCCTTACCAATTTCATGGTCTTGAAAAAGGCGGGGACATCCTTTTCCACAAACTGTTTCCGGCGGTAGCTGATGATTTTGTCGGTGGCGTCAGGAGCCACAAAGTAGCCCACACCGCGGCGGTTTACTATGACTTCCATTTTTTGCAGCTGGTCGTACGACCGCAGGATGGTATTGGGATTCACCACCAAAAGGGTTCCCAACTCGCGTACCGACATGATGCGGTCCCCTTCTTTCCACTTACCATTCAGAATCTGTTCGAAAACCCATTCGGCAATCTGCAGATAGATGGCTTTGTTGTCGTTGAAGTTCATCTTAGGCCTCCGTTTCTCTTAAGCGTAACCAGGTCATGAAATTAAAAAAGACGAAAGCCAGAATGCTGGCGGTGTATTCAATCAAGTCTCCATTGATGTTGTTGAATACAGTCTCAGCTTCTTTGATGCTTTCAGGATTGGAATGGATGAAGTAACTTCCAACGAGTGTTGTATCCAAGATGATGAAAAAGAGGAGGAATGCAAAAATCACGAGGGCGGTTTTGATGGCGGCGCTCTGTTTGAAGTATATGGAACCGAATAAGAATATTGATTCGAGAACGAGGATGGAAATAATGTTGTTCATACTAAAGGGCATATAGAAAATGTAGTGATATTCGGGCGCCAACAGTTTGTGAGCCATTCCGCCAAGGATGTTTCCTAGAAGTAAGGCGACGACAAGCAAGACATTGTAATAGATATACACTAAAAAGCCGTTGGCAATGGTTTTTTCAATGCTGGAAGCGGGAATGGTCAGGTAGTGTATGACTCTTCCGGTGGGCTGGAATATGTTGAAGATTCTGCCAGCATAGAGCAAACCCATCAAAAACAAGAGAAACACCATCATGCTGTCGCCAACGCTTCCAGAAACTGAAAAGAAGCTTACCAAGGTGATAATCAGGACGATAAAGACAAAGGTGGTGATGTCTTTTCTTCCGCCTTCTATGAAGTATCTTCTGAGGAGATTGAGTATGTTTTTTGTATTCATGGTCTTTAATTTTTAGCGTTAAACAATTCGTTGATACGTTCTTTGTTCATCATGACGGCGTTGAACAGCAGTTCAATATCGAGTTTGGTCTCAATATGATGGATGTTTTCGGTCACCAGAAGGTTGCCTCGGAGATTTTCCTCACAGTACAAAATAGGTTCATCGGTGGCTGTGTCGTCCGTGATCTTGAAACAGAGCTTGTCGGTGATGTCGTCCGCATTGGCATTCAACAGTATATGTCCGTTGTCAAGGATAACCACCCCGTCGATGAGAAATTGCAGGTCGCGTACCTGATGGGTGGAGATGAGGATGAGTCTCTCCTCATTGGCGGCCATGGTCATGATTTTGCGGAAAACACCCTTGGAGGGAATGTCCAAACCATTGGTTGGCTCGTCCATGAGCAGGATCTTGGTGTTGGTGGCCAAGGCAAAGCTGATGACTACCTTTTTGCGTTGCCCGTGCGACAAGGCGGTGAGCTTGTCGTCCATAGAGGCGATTTCAAACAGGTGCAGGTACTCATCGAACTGCTCGTTGTCGAAGTTCTCGTAAAAAGGTGCATAGCATTTCACATAGTCGCGGATGCTTATGGCTGGCACATAGACTTCTTCCTGCAGAAAATACAGGTCTTTGAGCATTTCGGCTTTGCGCAATTCCGCGTGCTGGCCTAATGTGATTGAGCTGCCGCTTTGGGGGAAACGCAGTCCGGCCATGATTTTCAGAAGGGTGGTCTTGCCGGCGCCGTTCTTGCCGAATAGTCCGTATATTTGTCCGCCCTTTAGCGAAAGGCTGAGGTCGTCGAATATCGTCCTGCCTTTTTGATAGCTGAAATTGATGTTTTGTAATTGTATCATACTTTATATTTTTTAGGTTTCAGAGGTTAGTGGTTAGTAGGGAAGCACAGCGTGCGTCCGCTGCGGAGTGTTTTCTGTTTTACTGTATTAGTGAAATAGTACACTGCAAAAGTAGTACAATTTTCATATATGATGATCAAGAAAATGAAAATTTTAATTTACTGAAAATCAACAATATAAAAATTATACCCAAAAAAGTGAGATGATTTTTTTTGAATATTTGGGAGAAATAAAAGTTGTTCATTACAGAAAGATGTGCCAGAGGCACAATATCACACACAGTTCATCGGAAATAAATCTATCCATTTACTAATTGAATTAGCACATTAGCACATTGTCTCATTAGCACATTATCTAATTAACGAATTTGCTAATTTGCTAATTGAATTTTTTGTATTTTTGCCGACGGAAAAAACGGCCCCGTAGCTTAGCTGAATAGAGCGTCAGATTCCGGTTCTGAAGGTCGAGGGTTTGAATCCCCCCGGGGTCGCTATTTTTTCTTTTCTGACTTTTTTCTTTAATTTCCTACGCTATTTCAAGTATTTTTTTTATTTTTGCAGGTCAAAAATCAAAATACTAATCAGGAATGTAGAAATTCGTTTCCCGTCCATAGAGAAGAAAGGAGGTTACAATGGTGGATACCATTGATTTCGGAACGCTGAAATGGCACCATATTACCAACCCCACGGTTGAGGATTTGGATTTTTTAGAAGATAACTTTCATTTTCACCCTTTGGACATAGACGACTGCTCCAGCTTCGTTCAACGACCGAAAATAGACGTTTACGACGACTATTATTTTATGGTATTGCATTTTCCTTTGATGGACAAGCGTACCAGCTTAGTGAAAACCGAGGAGACGAAGATTTTCTGGGGACAAGACTACATCATCACCGTCGGCAATTCGCATTATGTGGTACAAGACCTCTTCGACCTCACCAAGGTGAACCCCGATGAGGTAGATGAGGACGACATCGGTGGCACCAGCGACGCCATCCTGTACAAGGTGCTCTACCGCATGATGAAAGAGACTTTCTTGTTGGTGGAGCGCATGGGCAGCGAGCTGGATACCATCAGCCGCGAATTGTTCGACAGCAAGCCGGGTGATATCATCGGGCAAATATCCCGCTTCCGCAAGAATATCATCCAGATGAACACCATCTTCAAACCGCAGCTGCGTCTCTTCCATAAGTTCGAATCGGGCGAGGTGAAGGGTTTTGCCGAGGACATGGAAGACTACTGGGGCAATATCCTCGACTTCTACCAGAAGATGTGGGATATGATTGACGACTATGGCGAATTGGTGGCCGGCCTCTCCAATACTTTCGATTCGTTGCAGACCAACAAGACCAACGAGATCATGCGTATGCTCACCATCATCTCCACTATCGTGTTGCCTCTGACCTTTATCACGGGTGTTTACGGTATGAATGTGGGTCTGCCGTTCAGCGATAAGCCCTATGCCTTCTGGATAGTGATGGTCTTTTGCTTCGTGATAGCCATTTTCCTCTTGTTATATTTCAGAAAGAAAAAATGGATGTAAAATGCCGTCTCTGAAATCCAAACAATACCATATCAAGTTTAAACTGGTGACTTTGGAACCGGATAATTATCATATTGTGTTGAAGGCTTCCATTGAAGGCAAGCCACTGAATGTTATCATCGATACCGGAGCCTCCCATTCCTGCTTCGATCTGAATTTTATCCGCAAATTGCTGCCTGAATTGAGCATGGAGGACAATGATGGATTGAACGTGGGAGTGGGCACTTCCGATTTCGAGAGCAAACTCAGTACCATTCAAAACCTGCGTTTGGGTCGCTTCCTGCTGAAACAATATGATGTCGTGTTGTTGGATATGAGCAATATCAATGAGGCCTATAAAATGATGCATAAGCCGTTGATTCATGGCATTATAGGTAGTGATTTCCTGATGAAATACAAAGCCTTGGTTGATTATGGGGAAAGAGTGCTGGTGTTGAAACGATGAAATAAGGGGAATCTCGCCACCCCCGAGGGAAGAAATAAAACTGAAAACTGAAAAATAACCTTCCTAACCTTCCTAACCTTCCTAACCATTAAACATTAAACTCTGAATTTTGAACTTTGAATTTTGAATTAAAATAATATGGACGACCACATCATCTTAGGAGTTGACCCCGGCACATTGATTATGGGTTATGCTTTGCTGAAAGCCAACCCGGTCAAATCCGAGTTGATTACCTTGGATGTGCTGAACCTGAAAAAATTGCCCGACCAGCCTACCAAGCTGAAACGGATTTTCGAGTTTGTGACGGAGCTGATAGACCAGTATCATCCCGATATGTTGGCGATTGAGGGTCCGTTTTTGGGCAAGAGTGCGCAATCCATGCTGAAATTGGGCCGTGCCCAGGGAGTGGTGATGGCGGCATGTATTCACAAGGGACTGGAAATCAACGAGTATTCGCCCCGTAAAATCAAGCAGTCGGTCACGGGCAACGGCAATGCCGCCAAAGAGCAAGTGTCGGCGATGTTGCAGCGGATGTACCCGCTTCCCGCAGATATCAAGTATTTGGATGCCACGGATGCCTTGGCGGTAGCGGTGTGCCATCACCTGCAAAACCGTGTACAGCTTGGCCCCAAACAGCATTTCTCAGGCTGGGAGAGTTTCCTCTCCAAAAATGCGGACCGTATTATCAAGAAATAAAACTGTATAAAACATAAAAACATGAAAAAGAATTTATTAGACCGTTTTACGAAGTATATTTCGTATGCCACCACTTCCGATGAGAATTCCGAAACCTATCCCAGCACTGAGGGGCAGTTGGTGTTCGGTGATTTTTTGGTGGAAGAACTGAAAAAATTAGGTTTGCAGGAAGTTGAAAAAGACCAGTATGGTTATGTAACCGCTACATTGCCAGCTAACTGCGAAGACAAACAGCCTGTGATTGGCTTCATCTCCCATTTCGATACTGCCCCCGACATGCCGGGCATCGCCGCCCCGAGAATCATTGAGAATTATGATGGTGGCGACATTATGCTGGATGCCGAAAGCAATACCGCCCTGACGTTGACAGATTTTCCGGAATTGAGCGATTACAAGGGCCAGACCTTGCTAACCACCGACGGAAAAACCCTGCTTGGTGCCGACGACAAAGCTGGTATCGCCGAAATTGTATGTGCTATGGAATACCTGTTGAAACATCCCGAAATCAAACACGGCAAGATTCGTGTAGGTTTCACTCCTGACGAGGAAATCGGCAAGGGTGTGCTATTCTTCAATGTGGAAAAATTCGGTTGTGATTTCGCTTATACCATGGATGGTGGCGCCATCGGCGAGTTAGAGTACGAGAACTTCAACGCCGCATCCGCTTGTATCAATATTCAAGGACGTAACATCCATCCGGGCTATGCCAAAGGCAAAATGGTGAATTCACAGCTGATCGCCATGGAGTTCAACGCTTTGTTGCCTGAATTCGAAAGACCGCAAAATACCCAGGATTACGAGGGTTTCTATCTGCTGATACACATGGAGGGTACGGTGGAGAACTCTCAGCTCAGATATATCATCCGCGACCATGACCGCCAGAAATTCGAGGAGAAAAAGCAACTGATCCAGCAGATTGTGGATTTTCTGAACATTAAATATCCGGGACGTGTCAGCTGCGAAATCAAAGACCAGTATTACAACATGCGCGAGATGGTGGAACCGGTTTTCTTTGTGGTAGAACGTGCCGAGAAAGCCATGCGTGATGCGGGTATCGAACCTAAGGTGCAGCCTATCCGTGGCGGTACCGACGGCGCCAACCTGTCGTTCAAAGGCCTGCCTTGCCCCAACATCTTCGCTGGCGGACATAACTTCCACGGCAAGTACGAGTATGTGCCCCTCGAATCCATGGAGAAGGCGGTGGAGGTGATTGTGAATATCTGCAAAGAGAGATAAACGTTAAGACGGGGAGACACTCGCTGCGCGAGTTCGGGGAGACGCTCGCTTTGCTCGCTCGGGGAGACACTCACTTCGTTCGTTCGGGAAGACGCTTACTACGTTCGCTTGGGAAGTCGTTCACTGCGTTCAATCGGTTATACGATATCGTCTCCACGAGTACACGTAGTGTACGTCTTCTCGAATGCACGTAGTGCATGTCTTGACGAATGCACGCAAAAAAAATTAATAACGAACACTTTATATTAAAAAACTTTGTATATTTGCAACCCCAAAAATCGCAGCATGAAGACGAAGGAAAAAAGAGACGATTACAAGATCAGAATTGCGGGTGTGGATATTGGAACTTATTCGTATTCAATGATTTGCGATAAAGCGTTCTTTGAATTGTCCGAGATTTCAGAAGTGGAAGACGGGTTGTTGAATTTGCAGATTGAAATGGACAAAAGTGAGAAAATGTTGGATTTGAAGTTCCATTTTGTCGGTGAGGTGGTGTCTCCGTGTGACCGTTGTCTCGATCCGGTGACCATTCCGATGGACTTTGACGAGCAGCTGATTGTGAATCTGGTGCCGGAGGTGGAAGAGGATTTCGAAAACGACGAAAATATCTGGATGGTGGATGAGAACATCTATGAGCTGGATCTGTTCCATTTCATTTATGAGACTATCCGTCTGGCGTTGCCACACCGTATTGTGCATCCCGATGACGAGAACGGAAATTCAACATGCAATCCCGAGGTTCTGAAGAAACTGGAGAGTTTGTCACAGAGCGAAAAACCTCAGGAAATTGATGAACGCTGGGCTGCGTTGAAGAACTTAAAGTTAGATTAAAACATATAAAATAATAAAGCTATGCCGAATCCGAAAAGAAGACATTCTCAGACGAGAAGAGATAAGAGAAGAGCTAATGATTTTATGACTCCTCCTCAGTTCACCACTTGCAGTCATTGTGGTGCTGCTGTTCTGCCTCACCGTGTATGTCCTGAATGTGGATATTACAGAGGAAAACAAGCTATTGAAGTGGAAGGTGCTGCTCAATAGTAGAGAGTCGAACAAAGTCAAAAAAAATTTTTAGATGATATATTAAAATTATATCATCTTTTCTTGTTTTAAATGACATGGAACTGATTTTCGCCACTCACAACCAGCATAAAACCGAGGAAGCTCGTGAAATTGCCGCATCTTATATCCAGATAAAGAATCTGAAAGATGTGGGTTGTTTCGAAGAAATTCCGGAGACTGCCGACACGCTGTCCGGCAACGCCTTGCAAAAAGCGCGTTTTGTGTTCGAGCGCTACCATGTCAATTGCTTTGCCGATGACACAGGCTTGGAGGTGGAAGCTCTTGATGGTCGCCCCGGTGTGTATTCCGCGCGTTTCGCCGGCGAGCATTGCAGCTATCAGGACAATGTGGACAAACTGCTGCTCGAAATGAAGGGAAAAACGAACCGTAAGGCTTGTTTCAAGACAGTTATCGCCTTGGTTTTGGACGGGAAAGAGTATTTGTTTGAAGGCCGTGTGGATGGACAAATTATTGAAGATCAGAGAGGTGTGTCAGGATTCGGCTATGACCCCGTGTTTCTGCCAGATGGCTTTGACCGAACTTTTGCCGAAATGAGTGAAGAGGAAAAAAACAGCATTAGCCATAGGGGAAGGGCTGTCCGTCAGATGATGGATTTTCTAAAAAATCATAAAAATAATTAATTTGACAGAAAAAGACAGTTTTTTTGTTCATATTACAAATAATAAATGTATATTTGCAACGTTAATTTGAAGAAAGAAAAAAAGACAATATTCACCTATTTAATAACAAAAAAACCAAACAAAATGAAAGCATTGAAATTCTTAGGCATTGCTTTGTTAGCATGCGGCTTGATGTTTACATCTTGCAAAAAAGACAACCCGAAACCCACTGACAACACAAGCGAAACTCCTGGTGGTGGTGAAACTCCTGGTGGTGGTGAAACGCCTACCAATGTTGCAAAAATCAATTTCACTGGTGACAACACCACATGGAATGCTCATAAAGTTGTTGCTGTGGACAAAACAGCTCAGAGCTATCTCCCGATTTATTTCTACAAAACAGCTGACGAAGATAATGATATTCACGTGAGCGGTTTCCTTGAAAGCGTTGTGGGTTCTTATACTTATGCAACCACTTATGACCTTATGTACTACACTGATCCTAATTTCAATTATACAGATGAAACTGGTGAACTAGGTGTTGCTCTCCAAGAAGAAGATCCTCAGCCAGGTGACGTTTATTCGGGTTGGTTGACAATCAGCGGTGGCGACAATTTCGTTGAAAACATTACCGCAATTGATTTGAACGCTCTGACCATGAGTGCAACTTTTACCCAGAAGATCGTGAAGACTGCTGATGTTGTTGCCGCAGGTTATCAAGTTCCTTCAACAAAATATGATCTTAACGGTACTTTGACCAATGCAAGTTGGGAATGGGCTCAGGCAAAGGATGTGCCCTCAAAGAAAGCTAGCAAAACTTTATTGTCCGCTAGATAAGATCTGTTTATTTAAGATTGAAAAGGAGACTGCCCGTTTGGACAGTCTCCTTGTTTTAAAATGTACAGTGATACTATGAATTCAAAATATTTGGTTATGTTGTGTATGCTTGCCCCATTCTTGTTCATGTCCTGTAAAAATGATGAACAAATGGCTCAGCAGGTGGCATTTTCATATTTGTACGCCATGGCCAATTATCAAGTGGATAATGCGGAGGAATATGCTACAGAAGAGACCCGAAATACCACATTGGTCAAAGCCCGCAGTTTGGTCAAAGCTGTCGGAGAGGCATATATCCAGTCTGATACACCAGCAGAAATCGAAATAACGGGTATAGAGTTGCAAAATGACACGGTGGCTATCGCAAGCTATCATAAGACAACCCCTATCAAGGACATGACGGGCACACAGGAGCTGCGAAAACGCAATGGGCAATGGTATGCGCATATACCATTGAAAATAACAGAGCTTCCGGAACAAAAACCCCTATATAACAAAGATGGCAAGGAAATTAAAACCAAGTTGAAGCTTCAGGAGAATTAGTCTTTTATTCTTTCTGCTGAATAATTAATTTGAATAATCCTATAAAAATGAAAAGGTCGTATATTTTTTGCTTAGCTTTTTTTACCAGTTTATTGTGTTTATTTTCCTGTAACAAACACGAGCAATTTACTGTTACGGTGAGTGCCAACGACAGTTCCATGGGAACCGTGACCGGTGGCGGTGTATATGAGAAAAATTCCATGGCCACCTTGACAGCAGTGCCTAATCCCAATTTCCAGTTTGTGTGTTGGAAAAACGGCAGTACCCAGAATCCACGCCGGGTGACCGTGACGGCGAATGCTTCCTATACCGCTATCTTTGAATTTGTGGGCGGTGAATTCATCGTAGGAAGTGTTGCGGTGACGATGGGGGAGAACACTTGGGATGCAGGCTCTTTTTACGCGGATGCCCAGACCATGCCAGGAAAAATCCGCTTCTGGGTGTATGAAAATGAAGAGGCTGAATACCCTCAGCTTCAAGGCTGGATGGACATTGTCTCCACAGGAAATGTGAACTCTGGCCTGGTTTATATGGCCAACGAGGATGATGTGGATGAATCGGGTATGCCGAATTGGGAGGCCGTTGACCTGACAACTAACCTGACTTCAATAGATATTGAAACACAAACCCTCACCGCGGAACAAACAGGCAAACTGCGCCACAGAACTACTGGCGAGGAAGTATTCCTGCGCATTGAATATTCAGGTGCTACTTGGCTGAATATTCCTGAAGTGACCAGAAAGTTTGTGTTGGCCAAATAAAAAGGATGGATTAGTAAACCTCCATCCAGATATACTGGTTTCCGCAGTAATCTAAAAATTTGATTAAGTCCTCTCTCTTGATGATGAGCGAGGCAGTGTTGATGCAGGGGTGAAAGCTCAGCTTTTCGGCATGTTGCAGCGTTTGGTCCAAGAAAACCGTGACATGGTGCTCTTGGTCGTTGATAAGGCCGAAAGGAGTTACAGAACCCGGTTTCACACCTAAATATTTGTCCATTCGCGTTTCGGAGGCGAAACTCAACTTGCCCTGGTGCAGTTGTTTTTCGATGTCGTGGATGGCCATATCCTGATCGCAGTTCAGAATGACCAGATAGTGCCGGTTCCCTTTGTGGTTGCGGAAAAACAGGTTCTTGCAGTGCTGCGCATCATGTCCCGCCCAGTATTGTTTGGCAATCTCGATGGTGGGTGCCGGTGGGTGCTCGATGTATTCGTAGGAAATATGCAGCTCATCCAATAGCTGGTACAGTCGGGGATCTCCGTTCATTTTCTCTTTCTTTTACGCAAAATGTCAAAAATGAAAGTCAGTATATTGAGATTGACGGGGATATTGCTGACGAAATTCGTGAAGAAATTGGCGGTTTTGGGCACAAAACTCCAAAAACCGTAAATCTCGTTCCAGTCTTTCTCCACGGAGACGCTTTGTTTCTGGATTAGCCGCTTGACATGTTTTTTCTCGCGTTCGAGCTCGTCGAGGGTCGAAATGCTGTGATAGGAAGAAACTCGTTTGTTAATCATGGACATCCTCCTTGTGAAATAATGGGTCAACAACAGTTTTCTGGCTGGAAGCGGCGCTTATACCCTGCTCGGTAACATCCTCAAAATCACCGTCTTTGACAAATTCGCTTTCCTTGCTGAAAAGTATGGAGCTCATTTTTTTGATGATGGGGTTGAGCATGAGTTTTTTGCGGAGCAGTAACAGGATGAGGAACAACAGCACAAAAATGCCGCTCATGATCAACAGGCTGTAAATCAGGCTTCCGGTCACATTTTTCAGCCAAAGTACCATAATTATGGCCAAAAAGATGAGCACTGTCATCAAGAGTATTGCGCCAACAACAATGACAATCAGGTAGGAGACGAATTGCGACAGTGCGCCTACAGCGTTGAGTTTGAACAGTTGCAGGTACAACTCTCCATACTCTTTGGCGTTTTGGGCGATACTTTTGTAGGCGTCGTGATTGTCCCCGGATTTTTTGAAAAAATCAAATATCATAGTTTGTGTTTATTCAGCCGTAGCCGGTTCATCGTCGATAATGACTTCCTGGTCTTTCCGGAGGTTTAATTTCTCTTTGATAGAATCGATGAATTCATCCAGCTGTTCTTTGGACAGTTTGATGCCTTTCTCTTCCAGTTTGGCTTTTATTTTCTCGCGGGTTTCGTCACCGCTTTCGGGAGCTAACAATAGCGCGATAATGGCACCGATAACGGCACCGCCTAAGAAGGTAATTAATTGTGAAGCTTTCATGATGTTAAGTTTTTTTATGCTCTGCAAAGATAGTAAAATTTTTGAATGCATCATAATTATTCAGGAAAATTATGTAAATTTGCATTTCTTTTGAAACTATGTTTAGGATGGTTTTATTGTGTTAAAACAATAAGAAAGAATGAAAGAATTCACGTACACAAACAACATTGACAATGGATTCCCTAATCTTGCTGGAGAAACACAACTCCCATTGTTTTCGTATGAAAATACAAGGGAGATTTCTTCTGGAGACAAATCAATGTTATCCCTGTTTTCAGGCTGTGGAGGAATGGATTTAGGATTTGAGGGGGGATTTATTTGTCATAAAGCGTCGGTCGGAAAACAAGGGTGGATTCAGCAAAAGATAAATGACAATTGGGTGTTATTGAAAAAAAACCAGTTTCGTACGATTTTTGCCAATGACATATTAAAAGAAGCTCGGATTGCTTGGCTTAATTATATGCGCCGGTTTAATGTTGATGAAAATGTGTATCGGTCTGAAAGCATTGTTGATTTAGTAAAATCGCATCAAGCAGGTATAAAAGTTTTCCCTGACAAAATTGATATTGTGACAGGAGGATTCCCTTGTCAGGACTTCAGTGTCGCGGGTAAACGAAAGGGTTTTGAGTCAGGAATGAATCATGACGGGAAACAACGCCAAAAAGATGCCCCTACGGAAGAAACCAGGGGAAAATTGTATTTTTGGATGAAGCAGGTAATAGATATTACCAAACCCAAAATGTTTATAGCGGAAAATGTCAAAGGTCTTGTCAGTTTGGGTGATGTGAAAAAGATTATTCAAGGGGATTTCGCTTCCGCAGATGGAGATGGATATATCGTTCTTGACCCACAGGTTCTTCATGCAGGTGATTATGGGGTTCCTGAAACCCGGGAACGTGTGATTTTTATTGGCATCAGGAAAAACGCATTGAAAAAGAAAGCATTGGAGGCTTTGACATCTGACAGTATTCCAGATGATTACAATCCATATCCTTTAGCCACTCACCATTTTAACACAACAAGCAAAGGAATATTGGAACCTGTAACCTGCCGAATGGTGTTGGGTGAGTTAGTAGAACCAGATGTTAGTAGAGATTTATCGCAACAATGTTTCTCTAAGGCAAAGTATATGGGTAATCATTGTCAAGGCCAAACAGAGATCAATCTTGATGGTTTGGGGCCTACAATTCGTTCCGAACATCATGGAAATATTGAATTTCGCAGGTTATCTGCTGAACATGGAGGGAAAATAATAGAAGAGCTACGAAAAGGTCTTCCAGAAAGACGACTGACCCCAAGGGAGTGTGCCATGATACAGACTTTCCCACCAGATTTCCCTTTCGTCAAGCGAAAAGGATACACCAAAAATTATGAATTAAATGCAAGCGGAGCATATAAAGTGATAGGAAATGCGGTTCCTCCTGTTTTGGCCTATCAGCTAGCCCGCCGCATCCAAGAATTATGGCCGTTGTATTTTAATAAATGATATTTAGTATGAAAACGAACTTAAATTCAAATATTATCAGGGTTAACAGTCCTCATACAAATATTACATATTCGGCTTTCCAGGATTTTATGCGTCTTGCCGAAAAGGAGTTTAATACAAGAGCTAAAGCTCAGCCTGGACTCTATAAATCTTGCAAAGGGAAACAATTAGAACAAGTGACAGTAGATTTATTGAGAGACATTTGTCCTCAAACTCCATTTATGCCACAAAATATACAATTAGTTTCTGGACAACAATTCCCTGATATTATTGCCTCAAATGCGTATGGCGTTGAAGTGAAGTCAACAGAAAAGAATCAGTGGACATCAACAGGAAGCAGTATCGTTGAATCCACTAGAATAGCAGGTGTCAAACGTATTTATATGCTATTCGGCAATTTGGGAAGCAATCCTGAAACGTTCCAATGTAAACCATACGAGGATGTTTTATATGATGTGGCGGTTACTCATTCACCAAGATATCTTATAGATATGAATTTGAACCCGAATGATTCAATTTTCAGGAAAATGGGAACTACATACGATAACTTACGTACTTCTCAAGATGCTGTCAATCAGGTTCGACAATATTATATTCGAAAGGCAAGCTTGAATAATAAAAAATCAATGCCTTGGTGGTTGGAATCTGATACTCAAATGTCAATACAGTTATGGTCTTCTTTAAGCAAAAAAGAAAAAGAGATTCTTCAAAGTAAAATGTGTATTTTGTTTTCTGATGATATTTTGAGTAATAAGAAAGAGAAATATGCTAGAGTGTCGTTATGGTTGTGTGCTAAATATTCTATTTTGGTTTATAATGCCAGGGATTGCTTTTCTGCAGGAGGACAATGCTCAAAAGTCAATGGTAAGGAATTAGGTTACAAAGTGCCACAAGTTGTTGCAAGATATGTGGAACACGCTGAAACCATCAAAAAATTATTAGAATCACCATTGGAAATCAAAGAAGAGATACAGGAGTTTAATCCTGGAATATGGGATAAAAATAAAGAAATATATAAAAATTGGTTGGATCAAACCTCAGATTTCATAAATAGGTATGTAGGCAGAACTGTTCCTTTTAGAGAATGGTTTGAAAAAGAGATGGTAATAAGTTAATTACGATAATTTAAGATAGGATTGGGTTCGCATACTGAAATCAATAATAAAAGGTTGAAATTTCAAAAGTAAAATATTATGAGAATCATGAACGGGGCGGCTTTGGCCCGCAAAATCAGGTCGGTATTGGCCATTGAGATAGATTTCTGCAAGAACAAATATGGCCGTGCGCCCAAGTTGTCGATTATTTTGGTGGGTAACGACCCCGCCAGTTCGACCTATGTGAAAAACAAAGGCAAAGCTTGCAATGAGATTGGCATCGAAAGCGACCTGCATCTCCTGCCGTTTTCCACATCGCAGGAGGAATTGCTGGACTTGATTCGGCAACTGAATGAGGACGATAGCGTAGATGGCATTTTGGTACAGTTGCCAGTTCCAAAGCATATTGACAAAAATTTGATTCTCAATGCAATAGATTATCACAAGGATGTAGATGGGTTGCATCCGATGAATGTGGGATTGTTGAACACTTCAGGTGATTGCATTATCCCTTGTACACCCAAGGGCATTCTGTCGTTGCTGAAGTCTGAGGGTATCGAAATTGCGGGGAAACATGCAGTGGTGATTGGCCGCAGCAATTTGGTGGGCAAACCTATGGCCCAGCTGATGTTGCGAGAGAACGCCTCGGTGACGGTTTGTCACAGCAAAACACGCGACTTGCCATATCTGACTCGCCAAGGTGAGATTCTGATCGTGGCTATCGGTTGTCCCAATCTGATTAACGCCGACATGATCAAACCCGGTGCGGTGGTGGTGGATGTGGGCATCAACAGTGTGGACAATAAGCTGGTGGGAGATGTCTATAACAGCATCGATGTGTCGAGTATCGAGAAAAAAGCGGCGGCCATTACGCCCGTTCCTGGCGGTGTCGGCCCCATGACCATCGCCTCACTGTTGGAGAATACTTTCGAGATTTATAAACGAAGAATGAAGGTCGCGATATAATTTCGTCAAGACGTCAAGGCGTTAAGACATGCACTATGTGCATTCGTGAAGACGAAATCCGTCTCCACGCCTTCCCGAACGAGCGAAGCGAGTGTCTTCACGCCTCCACGAATCTTAAAACTCATCAGCCACTTCCACCCACTTATACACCTTGTCTCCGCGACGCACCAGCTCTTTGGTGGGGATGGAGCAATACACGCCTTTTTCCGCTTTCTCGCAGGGTTTCAGATCCACACGGATCTCTTGGAGGGTGTCTTCATAAACTCCGGTGGTGGGACCGCAAATCAGTATCTGGTCACCCAGTTGTAAATTGTCGCTTTCAATAATGATTTCCGCTACTCCGATATTGGCGTAATAGTTGGTGATTTTGCCGATATGGCTTTTCACGCGGGTGGCTTGTGAGCCATAGCGCTCTGACCATTCGCCCATGGTGCGGCCTAAATAGTATCCATCCCAGAAACCACGGTTGAAGACACTGCGCAGCCGTTCCATCCAATGGCTGACTTTCTCCTTCGAGAAGCTGCCATCCTCTATGGACTTCAGGGCTTCGTGATAGCAGGCGGTCACCATTTTGACATATTCGGCAGAGCGGCCGCGACCTTCGATTTTCAGCACCGTCACTCCTGCCTTTATGATTTTGTCCAGAAAACCGATGGTGCACAAGTCTTTTGGCGACATGATATATTTGCCATCCACTTCCAGTTCCAAGTCAGATTCTGTGTCTTTGACGGTGTATTTGCGGCGGCATAGTTGCATGCATGCCCCACGGTTGGCGGAATAGCCCATGTTGTCAAGGCTGAGGTAGCACTTGCCAGACACTGCCATACAGAGGGCACCGTGGACAAACATTTCTATCTGTATCAATTGTCCTGAGGGACCGCAAATATTTTCCTCGCGGATGGTCTGGCAAATGTCGGCGGCCTGGGCCAGGCTCACCTCGCGGGCCAACACCAGCACATCGGCAAATTGGGCGTAAAAACGCACCGCCTCGATATTGGTGATGTTGCACTGGGTGGAAATATGCACTTCCATGCCGATTTTACGGCAGTACTGAATCACTGCCCAGTCGGAGGCGATAATGGCGGAAACCTCGCATTTTTTAGCCAAATCCACCAACTTTTTCATCTCCTCCACCTCGTCGTTATAGACGATTGTGTTGACGGTCAGGTAAGAGCGTACTTGGTGTTCCTTGCAGATCTGGGTAAGCTGCTGCAGGTCGTCGTAGTCGAAATTGGCGGCGGAGCGGGAGCGCATATTCATTTTGCCCACGCCGAAATAAACGGAACCGGCGCCAGCCTGGATGGCTGCCATCAGCGACTCGTACGAGCCCACGGGAGACATGATTTCGATACTCATGGATGTTGATGAAAGTATTTATTAGTTTTTTGTTGAATCGTTTATACGTTAAGACGTGGAGACACTCGCTTCGCTCGTTCGTGGAGACGTGAAGTCGGATGTCGTCTTCACGAATGCACGTAGTGCATGTCTTAACGTCTTGACGTCTTCACGAAAAAATCAAATTTTATTTTCTGGAAAGATGCGTTTATAGAAAATCAACGCCAGCACAATACCCACGGTGACGCAACTGTCCGCCAAGTTGAAAATGGCGGGGAAAAAGTAATCACCGCCCCACAACGGGAACCAATCGGGGATGACAAAGAGTGGGAAATAGAACATATCCACTACCTTGCCGAAGAGCATGGGAGCATAGCCTCCACCTTCGGGGAACAGCGTAGCCACTGTGAGAGGGGTGCTTTCGGAAAATATCAGTCCGTAAAACAGTGAGTCGATGATATTACCCACCGCACCGGTGATGATGAGCGACAGCACAGTGGCCCCGATCCAATCGGTTTTGTCTTTCTTAATCAGTCTGATAAGATAATAAATCAGGAAGCCTACAATGAGGATACGCCCCACAGTAAGCAGCAGTTTGCCGATATTCTGTCCGAAGGACAAACCGAACGCCATGCCTTCATTTTCGATGAAATAAAGGTAAAACCAGTTACCAAGCACAGGAATGTGCTCGCCTAACGCCATGTGCGTCTTGACCCAAACCTTCAGTATCTGGTCTAAAATGATGAAGAGGACAATGATGCAGCCCGAGAGCAGATAGAGTTTGTTATTTTTTTTCACAGAGTCTTATTTGTTCTGGTTCATTTTAGCTTCGTAGCTCAAAGTGGCGTGTGGGACGATTCTGAGGCGTTCTTTCGGGATGAGTTTGCCCGTGACGCGGCAGACACCGTAGGTTTTGTTCTCAATACGGATGAGAGCTGCTTCCAGGTTCTTGATGTATTTCTCCAAACGAGCCGCTAATTGTCCGTTTTCCTCTTTTGACAGCACCATATTGCCTTCCTCCAGGTTTTTGAAGGTGGGGGCAGTGTCCATGGTGTCGTTTCCGGCATTGCTGTATGCCTCCAAGTAGGCAGCCAGGTTCTCTTTGGCTTCGGCAATCTTGCCTTCGATCAATTCCTTGAATTCAGCCAATTCTTCGTCTGAATATCTTACCATTGTTTTTCCTGACATAATCTTCTTTTTTTTTGTGAATAATAATTCTGCAAAGATACAATAAATTTCCGATATAACAAATTTCATTCTTGAAAGGTGGTGCAGATGCAGTAAAATCATCAGGGCATGCATGTCATGTGCCGCAAGTTGTGAAGACTGAGCATAAAAAAAACGGGTGCAAAAGCCCCCGTGAAAACAAATTCATTTGCTAATTTATAAATTAACTAATTAACTGATTCATTGGCACATTAGCACATAGTCACATTAGCACATTATAATTCGGCTCCGTCGAAACAGTAGGTGCAAAGACGGTCTTTGGGCAGGCCGATAGCCTTGGCGATGGTGCTCAGCTTGTTGAATTTCAGCGAGTCCACACCCAGGTGCTTGCGGATTATCTCCACCATGTTGGCATACTGCGGAGTGGTGTCGTCCATGTAGAGGTGCAGGTTCTTTTTGCTGTCGCCTTCCAGTTCCTCGATCACACGGCGAGAAATCAGTTCCATCTCCGACTTGGAAGCCGAGAAGTTGATGAACTTGCAGCCGTAGAGCAGGGGAGGGCAGCTGATGCGGATGTGCACCTCCTTGGCGCCATATTCATACAGTTTGCGCACATTGTCACGCAGCTGCGTTCCGCGCACGATGGAGTCGTCGCAGAAAACGGCGCGTTTGCCTTTCAGGATGGCGGCGTTGGGCAGCAGCTTCATCTTGGCCACATGCTCGCGGGTCTCCTGGTTGACGGGCATAAAACTGCGTGACCAGGTGGGGGTGTACTTGACGATACCGCGCTGATAAGGAATGCCCTTGCCAGTGGCGTAACCCAGGGCCATGCCGATACCCGAGTCGGGGATGGCTGACACGAAGTCGGCCTCTATGTCATCTTCCTTGCCCATCTCATAACCGCCATGGTATCGCATCTGCTCGATATTGATGCCTTCGTAAGCCGAGGAGGGGAAACCATAATATATCCACAGGAAAGAGCATATCTGCATCTTTTCGTTGGGAGCAAGCAACTGTGTGAAACCGTCCGCAGTCACTTTCATGATCTCACCGGGACCTACATAATGTTCCACCTGATAATCAAGATTGTCGAAACTATGACTGTCGAAAGCCACCGCATAACCCTCATGGTTCTTTCCGATGATGGCGGGGGTGCGGCCCAGAAAATCACGGGCGACAATCAGTCCGTCGTTGGTCAGAATCAGCATGGTGCAGGAGCCTTGCACTTTGCGGAACACATTCTGGATGCCGTCCACGAAGTCCTTGCCTCGCGTAATCAGCAAGGCGACCAGCTCAGTGGGGTTGGTGCTACCGGAGCTCAGCTCGGTGAATTGCTGGTTCAGGCTCAGACATTCCGCTTCCAGTTCCGCCAGGTTGTTGATTTTGCCAACCGTAACGATGGCGAAACGACCCAGATGAGAGTTCACCACAATAGGTTGTGCGTCGGTGTCGCTGATAACCCCGATGCCATGGTTGCCTTTGAATTTCGGCAGACTGTCGGTGAACTTGGTTCTGAAATAAGTGTTTTCGATGTTGTGGATGGAGCGGAAGAAGTTCTCCCCTTCCATTGTGGCCATGCCGGCGCGTTTTGCTCCTAAGTGAGAATGGTAGTCTATACCATAAAATAAATCAGATGCGCATTCCTTGTGTGATGCGACACCAAAGAAACCTCCCATAATGAATTAATAATAAATAGGTTATCCATTCCGCTACTACCTTTTAAGGAAGGTGCAAAAGTACAAAAAAATTATTTATCTGGATGAAAAAATAGGAGTTTTTTGTATTTTTGCACTTTCAAATTTGAAAATGAAAAAGTTACCAGACACTCTGCCCTTACGGATCGTCTTCGGCGTGTTGGCCTATTTGTTGCTTATACCTTTTGTGTTCATCACTTTCCGGTATATTCCCAACGCCCATTGGCCGTGGAATTTGGACCGTATCCTGCTGTTTCTGGCACTGGTGGCGCTGATTACCTTCGTTTTGCGGAAGCGTAAAATCATTGTGGCGGTGCTGTGGCTGCTGTTGTTGGCTTTTCCTGCTGTCGGCTCCATCATCAATGGCTATGGCTTCCGGCTTCTTTACAAGGATTACAAGGAGATGATATACGGTATCTTCACCGAGCCCGAGCCTGATAGCACCCCCCGCGATCTGCGTCCTTTCCCTCACAAAACCAAGTATATCCAAGCAGTGGATTACTATAATCCAGAGGTCAGAAATTATGCGGTTTCTTTGACTACCGACGATAGTTTGAAGAAGTATATTACAGAGTATCATGAATACAGAAGGTTGATACAGTGCTTTGCCGTGTTCCGTGATGTGAACCGTCGTTGGAATTATGTCAACGATCCGCTGGGTCAGGAGTATCTGGTGAAAGCCAGCGATAATCTGGGTGTGTTCTCGGGCGATTGCGATGACCATTCCATCATGATGGCTGCTGCTATTATGTCGATTGGTGGTACCATGCGGCTGGTACACACCACCGAGCATGTGTATCCCGAAATCCTGATTGGCGACAAGGACAATTTGGAAGACATCAACTACATCGTCAAGAAGATGATGTTCAAGACGGAATCCGAGGGAAAGAGACTCCATTATCATATTGACAACCAGAAGCAGATTTGGCTCAATCTGGACTACACCGCCCGCTATCCCGGTGGCGAATTCATGGAATCGGAAATTATTGCAATATTGAATTTGTAAGACATACTGCATGAGTCAAAAAAAGTGGGGATTGCTACCATAGAAGCAATCCCTTTGGGTAAGGGAATACTTGTGTAGTTCAGTTGAATGTTGCATTCGGATAGCGAAAAAATCATTATCTTTGCAGCCGATAAATTTAACGTGTGATAATGATTCCTGATATTACCGATAATATGGCTGTTTTGGTGGAAAAACTCACCCAACCGCATATTTGGGACGAGCAACCTGTGTTCTGTTTCACCTCTGATATAGACTGGGCCTCTGAGGCTGTTATCGACAATTTCTTCCATAAAATGCCATTGGACTTACTGAAACTCACCACTTATGTGACCCATGCTTCTAAAATAGTTGAACGTTATTATCGAGAAGGAAAAATCAGTCGTGGCATACATCCTAACTTTCTGCCAGGTTCCTCTCAAGGAAATAACTTCCGTGAGGTTATAGAAACATGTCTTTCGTTTGCGCCTGAGGCTACAAGTACTCGATCGCACCGGGCTTTTGATGTGACTGACACTGCTCACATGCTCAAAAATGACTATCATATTAAGAATTGTTCCAATACCATCACTACTCTTGCTCCCTGTATCTCACCCTTCTGGATTGAGTCCAAACTGCTTCAAATACCCGTTTTTCTGGAAGAAGGAAGTTTTCTGTACAACAATTTGGGGTTGTCTATTCAACCTTATTTGAAGCATTTTGTTGCACCGGGACTGAAAGTCATCAGTTTTCATCCTATGAATATTGTGTTTAACACTCCCTACATCGCATGGATGCGTCAAATTAAGGATTCCATGAGCCGTGAAGAGTTCAATAACATCACTCCTGAAATGATTGAGAAAAAACAAAACAGAGAAGCTGGGGCGTACGACCTGATTATGGAGATTGTTGAACTCTGCCAGAAAATTCAGGCACCAATTCTTTCTATAGACGAAATTTACCAACAAACAATAAAGTAATTTATTGAATATGAGAATATTGGAAAGCGAACGCTTGGTTTTGAAACCTATCGAACCCGAAGACTTGAATTTCTTGATGGAGCAGCGTTGGGACGCAGAGCTGACAGATTATATCATCCATAATCCAATTTCAACTTATACGCAGCAGAAATGGTATGAAAAGATATGTAAAAACGGCGATGTGGCGATGTCTATTTTTTATAAAGAAAAAGAAGGAGAGCTGCCTGTTTTGTTGGGAGCGGTAGGGTTATATGACTTCAATTACCGTCATCAGCGTGCCACTTGGAAGACACTGCGTATTCCCAAAAAATACCAAGGGCTTGGACTGGCCTTTGAGGCATCGAAGATGCTTATCGATTATGGTTTTAATACACTTAATCTAAACAAGATTACAAGCGATGTGTTTCCTCACAATGAAAGCATCATTCGCTTACTGGCAAAAATGGGTTTTAGGGAGGAAGGACGGTTAAAACAACACTATTTTCATCAGGGTCAGTTCAAAGATGTATTAATATACAGCCTAACAAGAGACGAGTACCGAAATATGAAGTAAAAAAAGGGAAGGTGGCACCACAGAGTTTGGCTACCTTCTTCTTTAAATATATTCTGGTGGAACGGTTTACTTCACAATTTTTTTGACTACCGTGCTATGATGGCTGTCGGTGATTTTGAGAATATATAGGCCTGAAGAGTATGGAAAGTCCAATTCCATTCGTGCCCCGTCACTGCCCACTTTTTGTTGCTTGCTCATCAGCAGTTTGCCTTCCAAAGAATATAACTCTATCAGCATATCCTCTTCGTTAGATGGAAGAATACTGATTTTCAGCTGGTCTTCAACAGGATTGATCACATATACCTCAAAATCGGCTATGGAAGGTGCCGACACGGATACAGGACTGACGTCAACGGCTAAATCCATAATCACAGGCAGGTGGTCTGACATATTGTAGAGGGCATTGACCACACTGGACGGAACCGCCTGATTAGTGGAATAATTGATGCTTTTGTTGAAATGGTTGCCATCGTTGCCAAGAGCCTTATAGCTGCCGTCCACATAACTCACTTTCCGGCTACCGTAATAGACGGGGGAGGAAACCAGAATGAAGTCGAAACGGTCGTCCAAACCTCCTGGGGAGGCGCAGCCATTATCGTCACTGTGGGTTGATTGGGTATGGATGCTCCGATATCTGGACGAATTGTTCCATTCACCTTCCTCATCAATAGGATCATAGAATTTATACAGGCTGTTGGAATAGTGAATCAGTTGCTGATAGGCGTCTTCGGAAGCTCCGTAAATGTTAAAATCTCCTGAAAGACAAATATTTCCATATAAGCCCGTACTCTCCAGATAGTTCATTAGCCTTGTCACCTGGCTTAAACGCTTTTGCTCATTGTCGCTGCCGGTTCCCGCTTTCAGGTGCATAAGGATAAAGGTGGTGAAAACGGTATCACCATGGGCCAAATTCGGGGTAACATAATACATCTTGTAGCCGTTGATGTCGCGGTTGACAGTGGTGAGGTAAAAGTGGCTGTGGAAAGCCAGTTTGGCGGAGTTATAGAACAGCATGTTGGCAATAGCGCCACCGGAATAACTGGTCAGGGGACCATGCTGATAACCTTGTCGTCCGTTGGTATTCAGCACATTGTTGACGATGCGGTCGGCATAGCTCACGTTGCTACCAATTTCATTGACCACGAACACGTCGGGCTCCACATAATCAATTATGGTACGCAGGGCAGCGTCTTTGGTATTCAGATTGTTGGTGCTGGAGTTACAGCCCCCCGAACCCTGTTCGGTGTAAAACAACAGGTTGTAATGCATCATCCTGATGGTTTGCGTCTGGGCGAAACCATAGGATATCAGCAGTAATCCAAAAACGATAACGAGGGATAATCTTTTCATTGCAATCAATTAGGGTGCAAAGGTACGGAAAAATTTTTTTCCTCACACTTTTTGCTGTGATCAAAAAGTGTGCAAAAAATCAGGGGGAAAAACTCCCAAATTTTCAGGGTCAACTCTCCCTTTGGATGCGACATCCCAAAACATGCATCACGCCTTTTTTGCAATTTTTTGACCAATCAATGTCACTTTCTGTCCGAAAAACGCTATTTATTAAGCTGTTGTTTTTCAGTAAATTGACCATGTTTTCACTATTGATTTTAAGATTCTGATGTTGTAACTTTGCCAGCAGAAACAGAGAATATTATGGCAAAGAAAAAGGACAAGAAAGAACAACCAGTAATAGAACCGGTCGCAAATTACGACCAGTCTATAGAAATTGTCACAAATTGTGACCACCTCGAAGAGAAAGAAGTAACACTTACCCAACATGAAATCGAGAAACGAATCATTGTAATTAGGGGAGAGCAAGTGATCGTGGATCAAGACGTTGCTCAATTATACAACGTAACAACAAAACGGCTAAATCAGCAAGTAAATAGAAATCTTGCTAGATTTCCGGATAGTTTTCTCTTTATTTTAACCAAAGAGGAGTGCAATGGGGTGGTTGCAAATTGTGACCACCTCAAATCATTAAAGTTTCGGCCAACCTTACCGTACGCATTCACGGAACAAGGAATAGCGCAATTGTCGGCAGTGCTTCATAGCAAGAAAGCCATCGAAACAAGCATAAAACTATAGATGCTTTCGTTGCGATGCGTCGATTCCTTATCCAAAATGCGAACATCTTAATGCGTATTGCCAACCTTGAGAAACATCAAATGGAGACCGACGAAAAGATTGATGCCATTCTCGACAAAATGGAAGAAAACTCTCCCAAACTTCTCCCCGAAGCGGTTTTCCCTACTGGTTGCGTGTGGGACGCATGGACCTACGTGTCCGACCTTGTCCGCAGTGCCAAGCAGCGGGTCATCCTCATTGATAATTTTGTTGACGACCGGGTATTAACCATGCTCACCAAGCGCAGTGAAAATGTTACGGCCACTATCCATACCCGCTACAGCGAGCAGTTCCTCACCGACCTCGAGAAACATAACGAGCAATACCCCTTGATTGATTTCATCCAGCTACCTCACCGTCACCACGACCGCTTTCTGATTATCGATGACAAGGTTCATTTCCTCGGTGCTAGCGTCAAGGACATGGGTGCCGGTCTCTGTGCCATCACCGAGATGACCACCTCCCCCGAATCCATTCTGATATTGTTGAAATAGTAACCTGCACATGCCCTGACGCTGCGTGCGGGGGCCATGCCGACGGTTGGTGCGTACGGGCACAAGATTCCGACTGTCGCTCCGCTCCATGCGGAATGGCGGATACCTGGTAGTGTAATGGGGAAGATGGGCGGCAGAGAGAGTGTGGATTTTAGCACTACCCTACGCCGCCGCCCATCTTCCCTCCTATCACGGCAACTCGCGCACCATTCCGCAAGCTCACGCAGTGAGCGCAGCGGAATCTCCACACATGCATTGCAAACGAAATTGACGGTTGACGTTTTATTTGTTCAATGGTGGACGGTGAACGGTGAATTTCGTTTGCAAGCGATTTTTTCGAAAAAACATTCTACATTAAGGTATTTTATTATTAATATTATTATATTAATTTATTAGGGAACTTTAATTTTGCGAAAACATTTGCAAGTTACCGTTCACCGTTCACCGTTGACGACTGACAACTTAAACCAGTCGATAATTATTAACCCGTCAACTTGGATCAGTCGTAAGAACAAAAAGTGACAACCTAAATCAGCGGATCACACACATAACAATGAGAAGTTAAAGGATATCCGGGATGCTGAATGGCATCGGATGGCCGATGTTGCGCAAGAGAATGAAGACTCGACGTTGTTCAGGACATTGGACGGATTGTCGGATACGAGTAGGATATATCAATATGTGGATTCTCTGCGGACATCATTGATTATCTATGTGGACGGGGTACAGGGTGAGCAACTCAGAAGAGCTGATGAAGTATTACAGACTTTTTTTTATGATTAACGAGGAGAATGCAAAAGTGTTGCGAGATAAACTGCAACAATATCAGGATTTTCTGAACAGCTGCATCAGAAAAGGATATGCCACTGTTGATTTTGAATTAAATGATCAAAACCTATATGGAAGAACAGTGAGTTGGGAGAGTTATCATTTTGAGAACGTAATGGCGATAGAGGCAGTGTGCCAGCTGGATATGATCAAACAGCAGCTGATGATGGCCGATTTGACGGTACTCAGAAGTTTCATCTTTACTTATGATAATCCGGAATTAGAAAACAATTAAAACTTTAAGATATGAAAAAGAGTATTTTCAGATTGGGTGCCACCACCATCACCATGTTAAGTTTTGCCTTGTTGTTCAAAATTCAGCACTGGCCGGGCGCAGGTATCTTGTTGCTATTAGCCCTCGCCGTTCTGGTGCCCGTCACAGCGTTTCTAACCGCCAGCTACCTTGCTAAGGAAGATGACGAGGAGCGATTATAAGCTATTGTATCACCAACTTCTTGACAATGACCGCCTGGTTTTCGCTGTGGATTTTCAGGAGGTAAAGTCCGGCGGGGAGTTGCGAAACATTAATGGTGCAGTGGTTGTCCCATGCCTCGGTATGCAACACTTCTTTGCCGAGGAGGTCAAAAATGTCTATTTCGTTGATTTCTACTGAATTGCTCTGGATGGTGAACTGATCGTGGGCGGGGTTGGGAAATACCGCCACCAGCGCTGGGTCAATCAAGGCTATCGCACTGCCGTAGTGGAAGGCATTGACTGAGTCGGCACCGAAAATTTCACCCACCAATTCAGGATAATCGATAAAGGGATTACGATTGTGCTGGATATTAAAGATAGCGTTGTTGCGGTCAATTTCTTTCTGACTGACAGGGTCCTCCTCATGCCAGCGAATCAACATGGCCAAAGCCCAGGGTTTCAAATTGCCGTCGGTGAACATGGAAGGGGTGCCCTGGTCGAAATCGCGGTTATAGTAGCGGGTGCACATGTATAATAGCGTGCGGGCCAAATCGCCTTTGAAAGCATCAATAGGTTCGAAAACAGTGCCGGAATAGCCTGGTGTAGAGCAACTTCCTATTTTTGAGCCGTTGCGGCTGGTCCAATTGGCATTGCCCACTTCGCCAAAAGGCAGATTACCCCGTTTGTTGTTCACTTGTCCATCTGTAGGATACATGTGAAACAAGTCGGTGTACATGGGGGTTTGGCTGTTGAACCAACTTTTAGGCACGCTGTGTTCACGGTTATAACAGTCTCCTTCGTTGGTATAATTGCCACATTGGTCGGCGCCAGGGGTGTATTCGTAGGGCGGTGTGCCGCCAGGAATGTCGGAGTATATGTCCCAGATTTTGCCGTTGCTTTTGACATCTGTTTGTGTGAAGGCACTCCATAAACCGTCGTAAGACAAAGAAGAAGCATTGTTGTTGATGATTTGGGACAGCGCAATCCGTAGTGCTTGCCCTTTTTTGCCATCGGCGGCATTGTAATAGCCAGCGGGTTCCTGGGCGGTGAGGAAAAGGGCCCAGAGGATAGCGGTTATCAATAGTAGATGCTTTTTCATATTAATTGTTTTTTTCAGTTATGCGTTCAGACGTTGAGATGTCAAGTCATGCACTTTGTGCATTCGTCAAGACGAAAAATTTTCGTCATATCTCTTTTATTCCGCCTCCACGTCTCCACGTCTTTACGGGCGAGCGAAGCGAGTTTCTCCACGTCTTCACGCATCGTTTGCCTTTCGGTACATCTCCACCATCTTCACGCATTCCTTGGCTTCCTTCACATCATGCACCCGGAGGATGTGGGCGCCTTTCAGCAGGGCAATGGTATTCAGTACAGTAGTACCGTTGAGGGCATGTTCGGCATCAGTATTTAAAAGTTTGTATATCATTGATTTACGAGAAATCCCTACTAAAATTGGCAAACCAAAACTGTCAAAGGCATTCAAATTGTTCATCAGAAAATAATTCTGTTCCAAGGTCTTACCGAAACCAAAACCTGGGTCAAGAACGATATCGTTGGCTCCCAGTTCTTTCAGTTTGGCCACTTGGGTGCCGAAAAATCTCAACATGTCGCCGATGAGGTTCTCGTAATGGGTGTGCTGCTGCATCACATCGGGTTTGGCGGGAGTGTGCATCAGGCAGTAGGGTACTTTGGCCTTGGCTACTGTGGGAATCATTTCTTCATCGAAAGTACCTCCGGAAACATCGTTAATCATTGCCGCTCCATGATCAAGTGCCACTTGGGCAACCGATGCCCGCCAAGTGTCTATCGAGAGGATAGCATCTGGAAAGTGTTGTAAAACAAGCGTTACGGCCTGTCGAATACGTTCAATTTCAGTGGCTTCATCAATGTCGGCGGCTCCGGGACGGGTGGACATGGCGCCAATGTCGATAATGTCTGCTCCTTCTTCCAGCAGCTGGGAAGCACGGTCCAAAATGGCTTTTTCGCTGGTATAGCGGCCTCCGTCGAAAAAGGAATCTTCCGTATAATTCAGGATTCCCATCACCAAGGGGTGGGACAAGTCACAGAGTTTTCCTTTGAAATTCAGCCACATGACACTATTTTTTTACAGTTTTGTCTTTCTGCCAGTTAATCTCCTTATAAACAGGGATATTGTCACGCTTTACAATTGAGTAAATCAGCAAAATTAAACCGATAATGATGAAGGGAATGCTCAGTTTCTGACCGATGTCGAGGGTCATGCCAACCTCCTTGCTGACTTGTACTTCCTTGAAGAACTCAATGATAAAGCGGGCGGTGAAAATAACGAAAAGAAGCACACCGGTAGCTCTTCCTGCGGGTACTTTGCCTTTGGCGAATTTGAAATAATAAATGAAAAACGCCAGGAACAGCAACAGATAGACACAGGCCTCATATAATTGGGCGGGATGACGTAGGGTGCCTGCGATGCCGGGACCGCCGAGGGTGAAGTCGAAAGCCCAAGGCACTGTGGTAATGCTGCCCACAATTTCGTGGTTCATCAGGTTGCCGATACGCACCATACCGGCGGCGATGGGAATCACCAATGACAGGCGGTCGAGTAACCATAAGGCATTCATCTTGTATTTCCAGGCGAAATAGCAGAGGAACGATATGATAGCGATAACGGCTCCGTGACTTGCCAATCCTTGATAGCCAACAAATTGGCCGTCTTGGATGGGCAGAATAATTTCGCTAATACCCTTGAGACTGGTGAAATATTCGGGTTCGTAAAACAGAAAATGTCCCAAGCGTAAGCCTACGATGGTCCATACGATAGTCCAGATGGACAATTTGTCGCACAATTGTTGGGAGATGTTTTCGGTTTTGAATATCTTGCTCAGGGTAAGATATGAAAAGAAAAAGCCGAATGCCAGAAGCAGACCGTACCATCTTACCTCGATAGGTCCTAATGAAATGGCCACGGGGCTGACGGTCCAGGTGATGTAATTTAGTATTGCCATGTTGTTGTTTGTTTATTCATTTAATCGTTTGTGACGTTAAGACGCTCGTTTCATTCGCTCGTGGAGATGCTCACTTCGTTCGCTCGGGAAGACACTCACTTCGTTCGTTCGAGGAGACGCTCACTTTGTTCGCTCGGGGAGACACTCATTTCATTCGTTCGGGAAGTCGTTCACTTCGTTAACTCGGATATACGATACCGCCCCACATCTTCACATCTCTCCGTCTCCCCGAGTACACGTAGTGTACGTCTATTCGTCTTCCCGAATGCACGCAGTGCATGTCTCTCCGTTTCATTGCTTCAGTGCTTCTTGCAGCAGCTGGTTGAGCACAGTGGGGGAAATGTCGCGGGTAATCTTACCTTGTTCACACAAAGAGATTTGTCCCGTCTGTTCGGACACCACGATGGCAAGTGCGTCGGTGAATTGGGTGGCGCCGATGGCGGAGCGGTGGCGCAGGCCTAAGTCGGTGGGAAGGTCTTCTTCTTTGGACACGGGCAAGATGCAGCGGGCTGCCGCGATGCGGTGTTCCTTGATGATAATAGCTCCATCGTGTAAGGGGCTGTTCTTGAAGAAGATATTCTCTATCAGTTCTCTGGAAATCAAGGAGTCGATTTTCTCGCCGGTTTGCAGATAGTCGTAGAGCGGGGTGTCGCGGGCTACGATAATGAGGGCACCGGTTTTGGAGCTGGCCATGCGTTTGCAGGCGCGCACAATGGAGTCGATATCCTCGGCATAGTCTTCCGCACTCAGGTTTTTATTACGCCGTTTTTCGATGAACTTCGTGAAATGAGTGTTGCCGATGTAGGTCAGAAATTTGCGCATTTCGGGCTGATAGATGACAATCAGTGCAATCAGACCCACACTGAAAATCTTGCCTAAAATATCGGCGAACATGGTCAGATGGAAGTAGCGGGCCACCGTCCAGATGATAAAAACTATGAAGATAGCGAAGAAAACTTTCACGGCACCGGTGCCCCGCAAAAGCTTGTACAGCCAGTACATCAGGATGGCAACCAGCAGGATATCCACTGCGTCGGAAATGCCGAATTTCAAAAAGCCTAAAGCGAATAAATTCATCATTCAAATTTTTTGCAAAAATAATCATTTTTTCAATGTGGTTTCCGAGTATTTATTATGTCAAAAAAATGTTGTAACTTTGCAACCAAAATGAAAAAACGAAATACATTGTGATACAAATTTGTGGGGCATCGATAAAGAAGTAATGTATAAATGGCAAGAGAGAAAAACAATACGCAAATCGCTATAAAAAACCGGAAGGCGGAGTTTGAATACTACCTGCTGACATCGTTTTCCGCAGGCTTGGTGCTATGTGGCACCGAAATCAAATCTATCCGCGCGGGCAAATCCAACTTGGCGGACAGCTACTGCTCTTTCATCAATGGTGAGCTGTGGGTGCATAACCTGCACATCAGCGAGTACGCCCATGGCAGTTACAACAACCATGAGCCCAAGCGTGACCGCAAACTGTTGCTCAACAAAAAGGAACTGAAGAAATTGCAAAGCAAACTCAACGACCGAGGCACCACCATTATCCCTACCTTGTTGTGGATTAATGAGAAAGGCTATGCGAAATTAGACATCGCCTTGGCTCGGGGCAAGAAAATGTACGACAAACGTGAGAGTATCAAGGAGAAAGACAATCGCAGGGCCGCTGCCCGAGAGGAGGAATAGCTATGGAAGACGACCTGATGAATATGGATATTGAACGCTCGTATTTCAGTATTGGAGATACGGCCAAGATGTTTAACCTTACTCCGGCCACCTTGCGTTTTTGGGAGAAGGAATTTGCTGAAATCAAGCCGTTCAAGAATAAAAAAGGCGAGCGATATTATACCCGACAGGATATTGATATTATCAAAACCATCCATTATCTGACCAAAACCAAGGGCTATACCCTCAAAGGTGCCAAGGAGGCCATGAAAAGCAATTTCATGCAAGAAACCTGCAATGCCCATATCGCGGATACGCTCCTCAAGGTCAAACAGTTGCTGTTGGAAATCAAGGAGGGATTATAATTCTTTTCCTATTGAGGCGCTGTGCGCATTGTCTCCGCTAATCGAATATCATCTCATCGCAGAAAATGTATGAGGGTTGGCCGGGAGCCTGATGCCACGAGGGCAAGGGACCTGCATTCTTCACCACCACACGGATATAGCGCGATTTGATGGTCAAGTCATTAAGCTGAAGCGTGAAAATGCCCGTCTTCTCGGCCGTATATTCCACATTGGGGACAGTCAACGTTTGATACAACGTGTAGTTCACACCATCTTTGGCGGTATATAATTCCACCGTCTGCGGACACATGATCCAGTCATGGATGTTTTGCAGAAAACGGGTTTTAAATTCATGAATGGCAGTGGTTTTCCCGAAGTCGAATTCCACGTCAATGTCGCTGCCCCAATAGCCCTGCCAACAGCCATCCAAATAACTTTCACTGCCGATAATGCCATCTGCCAATCCCATCTTGCCCGAAGCGGCATATTGCGGCCGGTATTCAGAGTAGGCCGTGTTGAGTTGGGCGATTTTCTGCAAGGCTTTGTGTATCAGGATGTATTTTTCTGATAAAACCTTCTCTTTGAATGGATTAAGCGTCATGGCATGTACCGTTGCGGACTGCGAAAGCACAAAAGGCGCATGGTAGTTTTCTCCTAACTGGGGTTCGCAACCGTCTATGGTATAGTAGATTTCCTGATCATTGAACAGCGTGCGGAGACTGACTTCAACCTCATTTTTTTCATTTTGTTTTGACGAGATGATGACATGATACGGAATATCCATCAATTCTTGTGCCAATTGGTCATAACGTGCTTCCACAATATTACGGCAATAGGGACGGCACTCTTCGTCCCACAGCTTCATATAGGCCAACTTGGTCTCATGGAGCAAGTTGATGGTCTCCTGTATATCGGTTTTGATATTTTCTTCCGAAAACTGCTTATTGTCCTGTAGGTACTGGCTGACCTTATAGCGCAGCATACCGATTCTGGAGGCAGTCTGCAATCTGAGGCACACATACCAGGCAATGCGTTGGGCCGCATCGTATTGGGACGCCTGCTGGCTAACGCTTGCAGTGGTTTTGTATTGGTCTTTCCGGCTTTCTATCAACTGGCTGGTTTGCAGGTACTGCTGATAGGCGGTCTCGCTGATTTTGGAAGGATAGAAATCCCACACGCTTTCGTACAGTGCCAGACTATTGAAGAAATTGGGAATGGCCACATGCTCCAGCTCTTTCATCAAATGAAAGCCATTGTCGGGCATCAAAAAAGTATGGGCGAATGCCTCGTTGAAGACACGCAATCTTTCCGTCCGCTCCTGGTCGGCCTTTGTGGGTTCAGTGTTGCCAATGGGTTGCCAGCTCATCTCGGCAGCCCAGGCCATGCCGTGCCAGGTGCTGTTGAACAGCGACTCGCCCGAGTCGTCCCAAGCGGTGTTCATCATGCCAATAGCCCCATGCTGATAGCCATCGCGCACCAGGTTGGCAATGTTTTTGGTGTAAGTTTCCTCGCTGGGAAACACCGAGCCCCACATGCTCATGCCAGGTGCTACCATGAACTCAAATCCTTGGCGTTCGAAAGGTTCTATCATATCCGCATAACTGTCGGACGGCGAATAGCTCCAGATCAGCATCAACATGTCTTTTGGTAACTGCGAACTGATCACCGGATCTTTGGCGGCAATATCGCCCCACATCATCACCCGCTTGCCCAGCGGTTTCAGCACATCATACACCCATTGGATATGGCGGGCATAAACCTGTGAAGATCCTCCGTTGTTATTCACGTAATCCTTTGCGCGGCCGCTACCCAAGGCTTCAGTTTCGTCGCAATTGATATTGAAAAACGGCGACTGGTATGCCTTGGCTACCGTCTCTAACTCATATCGCAAGAAATCGTAGGTTTTGGGCTCGCCCGGATTCCAATTGTACTTGGTATCGGCCATAGGCTGGTAAAAGGGGATTTTGAAAGTCTCTTCGGCATGGGCAAAACACTGCTGGTTACCAATCAATTCAATATGAAAAATTTTGGCATAGTCTTCCAGTTCTTTTACCTCGGACGCAGTCAACCCGTCGGTGGGCGCAATATCGGGATATTTGTCCAACTTAAAAACATGTTCTGTATAAAGATTGAAGAAATTGAATTTATACTCAGCCAAGGTGGCGATAACACGTTTCAGGAACTCCATATTCGGGATAGGGCCTCGACTGATGTCGTCCATCCAGCCACGGTATTTCAGTTTGGGATAATCCACGATATACATACAAGGGATGCTCACTCGTCCTGACTCGTCCCTGAAATAGTGCAGCAACTGCTTCACACTTTGCTGCCCATAAAACAGGCCTTGTTCCGTGAGTGCCTGAATCAGAAACTTATCTGCTTTCACCTCCAAGATATATGCCTGATCAGCATTGGTATCAATGGGAAATGAAGTAATCAACTGTGTTTCGATAACAGGCTGCTGATTATCCTTCAAGACATAATATCCGTCTTGAAAAGTCACGTGCTGGGGAGTGGGGATGATCCCAGTGGACTGGGCTTGTGAAAAAATAGCGCACAAGTTACATAAAATAATGACGATTAAGTATTTACGCATATTTTATTTTTTGTGTTCAATCATTTGTAACGATACTGTCATAATCGACTTCACCACCAATAATTCGACGGTTCTTGTGATAGGAGGTGGACAAGACGTTCTGCTCTTCGGATGTCCACTGACTGTTGATATCGGCGAGGTATAGCAACAACTGTGGAATGTTGTCAGACATTAATGGTCGTCCTGTAGCATCCTTAATCAGAGCAACTATATCAGGGTGTAACTCGGAATAACTTTGCGAGCACCATATCCATAGGGGCACCTCATATTCATTGCGGGCTTGATAGAAGTCTGGTTTTTGAAAAAGCCTCCCCTGCACAGGAAGATCATCATAGACCTCTTCTCCATGGTCGGGAATGAAAACAACGATTGCCTCCATAGACTCGTAGAATAACAAAAGGCTGTCAAGCACACGGTCATTGTAGCGCGTAGCATTGTCATAGTGCATTACTGTCAACATAGACTGTCTGTCAAGATTACGGTCTGCATAGTCTTCAACAGAGAAAAAAGCCTCCTCGCTTGGATAACGTTGACTATAATCGAAATGCTGTCCTTTGAGATGGATGATGTCAAGAGTGAAAGGGGTGATGGTTTTCTCGGCATAATACTCCGACAACTGGCGCACAATACCCATATCTTTTGGGGAAAAACGACTGTTACGATAGGTAAAGAGAGAATCGCTCATTTCCTTATCAGATAGAAAAAAGTTACCTGCAACACTGGTAGCTCCAGAAAAGACTCCTTTGATTCTGAATTGATTAGAAAAGAACGTCACCTCGTAGCCCGCCCGTTGAAAGAGGATAGGGAAGAGTATGCGATGGGCTAACGTTCCATCAGAATCATAGGGGCCTACAGCAAAAAGATGGAGAATAGCGTTACTGGTGATATTCCATGGGGTCACAGCATCCGTAAAAGGAAACAACTCGCCATTCTCCATGCGTTGTTGCTGCAATGGTGTAGTAGCGAGAGTGTAGCCATAAAGAGAGGAATGATGTTTGTTGAAACTCTCACCGATGACCAGTACAATATGTGGGGAGCGATGGCTTGTGCTGTCGATAGTGGCACCATAGGTGTTGGCTCGTAACATTTCCATAGCACGCATGGATATGTTGGTAGCTTGCCATGAATACGCAAGTCGGTGCAATGGCGTGGGCATATCTTGGTGATAATTGCGGAAAATAAGGCTTTCTACAAAATCAGGATCTGCCCTATGCCTGAAAAACTGTAAGAAACGTATTGTGGCTGGCAACTCGACCACCAAGCATATAACCAGCAGTACTGTGATCACTATACAGGTGCGTCGTCCCTTTGGGAAAAGATGTAGTAAGCGTTTTTCAATTCTAATTTTTATAGCAGGAATATAAGACAATGGAAACAATACACCCACAAGCAACAGTCCAATGATACGCCATTGGAGGAAAACACTCGGACCTATGAAAGTGGACAGGAATTCACCGGCTTCCGAAAGATTCGTCTGCGAAATAACGCTGAAAATATGTGGAGATATCGGTACCTTAAGGTAAATTTGACAATAGGCATCTACCAGACACACTGCCACCACGGTTTCTCCAATTGCAATTTGTACTACTGTTCGTAAAATCTTGGGCAATAAAGATGTGGGAATACTGATAAGAAATGCTGTCAGCAAAGGAGTGGTCAGAATATGCCACGACAGCCTGTTTGTACAGATCAGACAGGCTGTCAGGATGGTAAAGAACAGAGGGCCAAATTGCCACCGAAACCTAAAAGAATCTGCAATTTGCATTACTCTTTATGCAACAAGCACAGTGTTTCCTTACTGCCATAGTGGTACTGGTAAAGAACCATATTTCCACTGATGATTTCGAAATACAAAATCTCCGGATCTCCCGCCAAATAAGACCCATCGTCATCATGAAGGGTGATACTCCCATTTTGACTGTCCGTCATGGTAAAGTCAAAAGACATGTACAGATGTTCAACTTCGCCAGAGGGGGAATGGTAAAAATCCTCATACAATCCGGTTTTATTAGCCGAAAAAGTAAGTTTATAATCTGTATTGCCTTCTGTGCCAGACCAAACTCCCACTACAAGCGAAGTAATGTTTTCATTACTCTTGTCATTTTTTTTGCAGGAAACTACAGTCACGCAAATTATGGTCAACACCATTATCGCAGCAGTACCCCATGAAAGAAATTTCTTTTTCATGTTTTGATTTTTTTTTGATCCAGGTTCCTATTGTTATCTGTAGTCACTAAGTCGGCAGAACCTCATAACCAGCTCAATGAAAAAACAATGTTAGATTTGCGGCTGCAAATATACATTTTTTTTGATTATTGCTTTTCTGAGAAAAATTACATTTACTGCTGTTTTCTCCCCCTCTATTCTGGTGAGGCCGTTTCGCGGCGGTCGTATTCACCGCTTCGGCGCAAATTCAACCCGCGCCGCGACCGATATACACATTCCATTCATTCCCCAGGGTGGCGGTGCTTCTTCCCCAGGGCGATGCCCTGGGCTACCTAGCCCTGCAGACCTAAAGGCCTGCTTACATTGGTGACGTGCAAATGTATGGCAATATCAACCTATTGACGGTTGAATGCAGAATGCAAACACGTATGACGGACGCGATGAATCGCGTCCCTACAATTCTACGTATGCATTCGTCCAACAGACCTCAGTAACTAAACCCTGTCGTTGCGTGCGTGGGCAGTGTCGACGGTTGGGGGGAATAGGCTTGTGCGGCTGCACTTACCGTCGGCTTGATCTTTTGCCTACTTTTCGATCAAGCGAAAAGTAGGAGAAAAAAATGTCGGCTTGATTTTTTGGTGACTTTTCGATCAAGCGAAAAGTCATGGAAAAAAATAATTAAATGCAAAATTCATGCGGTAGCTGTGGATGCGTAGTGCTTCCACAAAAATTAATCTCTCGGTGATAGATTCGGGAATTTTCCGTACCTTTGCACCCTAATTTTAAAATAGAAAATAATGAGTTTTTTAAGTAAGCTTTTCGGGACCAAGGCTGACCGAGATATGAAAGAATTGAAGCCTTATCTCGAGAAAACGTTGGCAGCATACGAGACCATCAAGGACCTCTCCAATGACGAGTTGCGTCACAAAACCGTGGAATTCAAGCAGAGAATTGCGGAAACGGTGAAGGAAGAAGAGGATAGAATAGCTGAAATCAAGGAGTATTTGGACAATAACTATGATATTCCCATCAGGGAGAAAGAGGATTTCTACAAGGAATTGGAAAACTTGGAGAACCGCTCCTACAAGAAAACGCAGGAGGTGCTGGATGATATCTTGCCTCAGGCATTCGCAGTGATGAAAGAGACTGCCCGCCGTTTCAAAGACAATGAAATCGTTGAGGTAACCGCCACCCAGATGGACAGGGATATTGCCGCCTACAGAAACTGCATAGAGATTGTGGACGACAAGGCCCGCTACCACAACACATGGTCCGCTGGTGGTAATATGATCAAGTGGGATATGTGCCATTATGATGTGCAGCTGATAGGTGGTACGGTGTTACATCAGGGCAAGATTGCCGAGATGGCCACGGGTGAAGGTAAAACCTTGGTGGCTACTTTGCCGGTATATCTGAACGCTCTCCTGGGCAAGGGTGTGCATGTGGTGACCGTAAACGACTATCTGGCCAAGCGTGACGCCGAGTGGATGGGTCTGTTGTACGAATTCCATGGTTTGACGGTGGATTGTATCGACAAGCACGAGCCGAATTCCGAAGCCCGCCGCAAAGCTTACGCTGCGGATATTACTTACGGTACCAACAACGAGTTCGGTTTCGACTATCTGCGTGACAACATGGCCCGTAACATTACCGAGCTGGTGCAGCGTCCGCACAATTTCGCCATCGTCGATGAGGTGGACTCCGTGTTGATTGACGATGCCCGTACGCCTTTGATTATTTCAGGTCCTACGCCCCGTGGCGACCAACAGGAATTCGACCTCTACAAACCTGTTGTGGAGAAATTATACAATGCCCAGAAAGTTTATGTGGCTGAAATTCTGACCAAAGCCAAGAAGCTGCTGGCCGAGAATCCCGACCCGAAACCGACGGACGAAGGAGCTGTGCTCTTGCTCCGTGCCCAGCGCGGTCTGCCGAAAAACAAGGCTTTGATCAAGTTCCTCAGCGAGCAGGGTATCAAGCAGATATTGCTGAAGACCGAAGGCTACTTCATGCAGGAGCAGAATAGAAATATGCATCTTATTGATGACGAGTTGTATTTTGTGATTGAGGAAAAACAGAATACCGTCGATATCATGGACAAGGGTATCGAACTGATTTCCAAGGATGCGGAAGAGGCCAAGATGTTCATCATGCCGGATGTGGGCGCTGAGATCGCTGAACTGGAGAAAGAGGACCTTGACCAGCAGGCCAAGCAGGAACGCAAAAACGAGATTTACCGTAATTTCTCCATTGCATCGGAGCGTATTCATACCATCCACCAGCTGCTGAAGGCTTATACCATGTTCGAAAAGGATGTGGAATACGTTATTATTGACGGTAAGGTGAAGATTGTGGATGAGCAGACAGGCCGTATCATGGAAGGCCGCCGTTATTCCGACGGTCTGCACCAAGCTATTGAGGCCAAGGAAAACGTGAAGGTGGAGGCCGCCACACAGACCTACGCTACCATTACCTTGCAGAACTATTTCAGAATGTACAAGAAGCTGTCGGGTATGACCGGTACCGCTGAAACCGAGGCGGGTGAATTTTGGAATATCTACAAGCTGGATGTGGTGGTGATTCCCACCAACCGTCCCATCGCCCGTATCGATGCAGAGGATATGGTGTACAAGACCAAACGTGAGAAACTGGCCGCAGTGGTTGATAAGATTCTGGAACTGCACGAAGAAGGCCGTCCCGTGCTGGTAGGTACCACCTCGGTAGAGGATTCTGAGTTGCTGTCCAATATTTTGACCCGTCGCCGTATTGTGCACAATGTGTTGAACGCCAAGTTGCACAAGAAAGAGGCAGACATTGTGGCTGAGGCCGGTCAGGCGGGTACGGTGACCATCTCCACCAACATGGCAGGTCGTGGTACCGATATCAAGTTAGGACCTGGTATCAAAGAGAAGGGCGGTTTGGCCATCATCGGTACGGAACGCCACGATTCACGTCGTGTGGACCGCCAGCTGCGTGGTCGTGCCGGCCGTCAGGGTGACCCCGGTAGTTCCCAGTTCTATGTGTCTCTCGAGGACAACCTGATGCGTCTGTTCGGTTCCGACCGTATCGCCAAGGTGATGGATACCCTGGGTCTGCAGGAAGGTGAGGTGATTCAGCATAGCATGATTACCAAATCTATTGAAAGAGCTCAGAAGAAGGTGGAGGAAAACAACTTCGGTATTCGTAAGCGCTTGCTGGAATACGACGATGTGATGAACCACCAGCGTAGCAATATTTACGATAAACGTCGCAACGCCTTGTTTGGCGACCGTTTGGCCATCGATATTTCTGAGATGTTCTATGATGTGTGTGTGATTGTGGTGGAAAACAACTGGGGTGCCAAGGATTACGAGGGTTTCTGCCAAGAGATGATCACCACTTTCGGCTGTGAGTCGCCGTTCGATTCCGACCGCTTCCTGCAGGAGCGTCCGCAGAAACTGGCCGACGAGTTGTTCCCCTTCATCTATGAGCATTATAAGGCTAAAATACAGCAGCTGAGCAATATGGCGTACCCGATTATTGAGCGGGTATATCTGGAGCAGGGCGACCGCTTCCAGAATATCGCCATCCCGTTCACCGATGGGTTCAAGACCTTGACGGTGGTGGCTCCGCTGAAGAAATCATACGAGACCAAGGGCCGTGAGGTGGGATTGTCCATCGAGAAGGGTATTACGCTGGCAGTTATCGACAATGCATGGAAAGAACATCTCCGCGATTTGGACGATTTGAAGCAGTCGGTGCAGAATGCCTCTTACGAGCAGAAAGACCCGCTGTTGATTTATAAACTTGAGTCGGCCAGCTTGTTCGAGCAGATGCTGGAACGTATCAGCACAGAGATTGTTTCGTTCCTGACCAAGGGTACTATCCCGATTTCCGAGAATGCCCAGGTAAAAGAAGCCAAGTTGCCTGAGTCTGACGCTAAGAAACTGCAAACCGGTCGTCAGGAGGTGGGCAGTGGCCGTCAGGTGGCTCCCGGAGGTAAGGGCAGTGCGCCTATCCGCGTGGAGAAGAAAGTGGGTCGTAATGACCCCTGCCCCTGCGGTAGCGGTAAGAAATACAAGAACTGCCATGGCAAAGACGAACAATAAAGTTGTTCTGTCTGTCACCAATGACCTCTATACAGACCCGCGTGTCGATAAAGTGTGCAACTTTTTGACACGCAATGGGTTTGATGTTACACTTGTGGGCCGTCGTTATGGCGATTCCGTTGCTTTGGCCCCCAGAGCGTATAAAACGCATAGATTGCGCCTGCTGTTCAGAAAAGGCGCTTTTTTTTATGCGGAATACAATATACGCCTTTTTTTCTACCTGCTGTTTCATCATTTTGACTTGTTTGTGGCCAATGATTTGGACACGCTTTTGCCCAATGTTTTGGTTAGCAAGTTGAAAAGAAAACGATTGGTGTATGATAGCCATGAGTATTTCTGTGGGGAATTGTCTATTGCCGATCGTCCTTTTGTAAAACATGTGTGGAAAAGTATTGAGAGATTCTGTTTCCCGAAATTGAAGGATGTCATTACGGTCAGCCAGTCTATTGTGGAACAGTATGAGAAGGAATACGGTATTCGGCCACATTTGGTGCGGAATATTCCCCCGAAAGCAACTCCTCCTGTGACGGAAAGTCGCTCCTCAGTGCAATTGCCTGAGGATAAGATGATAGTTATTCTTCAAGGAAATGCTTTGATAGAAGGTCGGGGTGGCGTTGAGCTGACAGAGGCTATGCCGTTGGTTGACCCGAAAGCTGTGTTGTTGGTGGTGGGAGCAGGTTCTGTGGTTCCTAAAATGAAACGAAAAGTGCAACAGCTCCAGCTGGAAGAGCGGGTCATCTTTGTGCCTCGTGTGTCACCGGAAAAGTTGTTCAACTACACTTATTTAGCCGATATTGGTATCAATTTAGACCAAGATGTATGCTTAAATGCCAAGTTCAGTTTACCCAATAAGATTTTTGAATATATCAAGGCGGAAACTCCGTTGGTGATATCAAATTTAGTGGAACGTGCAAGGATAATCCAGAAGTATCAAGTGGGTTTGATTGTGGAAGATGTACGACCTGAATGCATTGCCGAGAAAATAAATATCTTATTGAATGACAAACAGTTATATAATGAAATGAAAGCCAATTGCAAAATAGCGGCGGAGGATTTGTGCTGGGAGAACGAGGAGAAGGTGCTAGAAAAGATATATCTGCGGGACAAAGGATAGGGGAGTTTTTTTAAGTTGAAAACTGAAAACTGAAAGTTGAAAATTATAATTTGAATTTTGAACTTTGAATTTTGAATTCTACTTCTATGATCAGACAGCGGATAACAGGCAATAATAAGGAATTTTTCGACCCGGTGCGGAAGAAATGGGTGCCGGCCACTCCCGAGGAGGAGGTGCGCCAGCAGTTTATCCAGTTTCTGCTGACGGTGAAGAATATTCCTGCCTCGCATCTGTCGGTGGAGCGAGAAATCGCCGTGAACGGACTGTCACGTCGCTACGATCTGGTGGTGTTTGACGGGGAAGGCAAGCCTTGGATGGTGGTGGAGTGCAAGGCTCCGCATGTCAAGCTCACACAAGAGGTGATGGAACAGGCCGGCCGCTACAACAGGACCCTCCAGGCACCGCTTATCGGCATTACCAATGGCAAAGAAAACAAGTTTTTCAGGGTGGATTTTGAAACCGGAGAAATTGTTAGCATGTAGTTTTTCTTTCGAAATAAATATAAACAAAAATTATTCAAACATTATACATTAATTATATAAATAATTTTTGTATCTTTGCCGAAAATTTTCGGCATGAGGACGATACTGACTTTTATTGCTTTTATATGTACAAGCGTTGTGTTGCTGGCACAGCGGGACAGTTGCAGTCTGCTGATTTCGTTTTATAATGTGGAGAATTTGTATGATCCTGACAATGATTCGCTGTTTAGGGATGATGATTTCACGCCGGAGGGTTTGTACCATTGGACTTACGGCAAGTATGTGAAGAAGGTGAACAATATCGCCAAGGTGCTGATAGCCATGGGGGAGGGCGAGCCGCCGGACATGGCGGCGATGGCGGAGGTGGAGAATGACCGTGTTTTTCAGCGCTTCTGTCATCGCTCTCCTTTGCAGAAATTCAACTACGGTTATGTGCATTTTGACTCGCCCTATTCACGAGGGGTGGAGACGGGTTTGCTGTATCGCAAGGATCGTTTGCAAATTATTCATAAAGAGGCGATTGCTGTAGTGTTCCCTTTTGAGCCGGCCACCAAAAACAGAGATATTTTGTATGTGGTGGCGAAGACCCTCTGTGGGGATAGTTTGCACCTTTTCGTCAATCATTGGACCTCCCGTTATGGCGGCTACGGGGCTACCGTGCCCAAAAGGAATTATTATGCCCAAGTGTTGCGGCATTGTGTGGATTCGCTTCTGTCATTGTATCCTTCAGCAAAAATCATCATTATGGGAGATTTCAACGACTATCCTACTGATGAGAGTGTGTGCAGGACTTTGGGGGCTGCCGACAGAGCTCAAACTGACACGGCATCGCTGTATAATTTGATGTATAGATTCTTGAAAATGAATAATATAGGAACGCACAAACACGAGGATTTCTGGGGTTGTCTTGACCAGATTATTGTTTCTCCGTCTTTAATAGACACCTCGTTTTCGGGTATCCATATTGTCAATGGCGAGGCGCATATTTTCAAGGAGGATTTTATGGTGGAGCCTGATGAGAAGTACGGGGGTTACAAGGTTTTCCGTACCTTCCTTGGGCCGCGCTACATTGGTGGTTATGGGGATCATTTGCCGGTGTTTATTGAGTTGAAAGGTGAAAACTGAAAGTGAGAAGAAATAACATTAGTAGGGACGTATCGAATGCGACTGTTGCCGTTACAACCGCATGCATTCGTTGCCAGAGATTGCTGCACCCTTGAGGGGGTCGCTGCGCTCGAGGGGAGTGCTAATTGTTAACTCCTCCGTTTCTTCATTTCCTCCTCAAACAACATCTCCCTTAGCTCTGCCAGTTGTTCCGTGGTCAAAGTGTGAAAAGAGAAGTCCTTTTTCAAAAAATCTGGCGATGCTGTGGAGATAAGTAACGGCCAGTTGTCCTGCAAGGACTGCTCATCACGGATGTTCAGCTTTGTCTGTTCAGCTTTCAGGAACTGCAATACCCGCAGGCCGTCGGCTTTTTCGTGAAAAGCGTGTCTGAAATGTTTCAAGTCTTTGACGTTTTTGCGCAAGGGTTCCCACAAATTATCGGTTTTGAATTGCTCTTTCAGAAAAGCGATAAAAGGAGTGCTCAAATCTTCCGTGTATAATCGGTCGATGAGGTCGTAGGTCTTTTTCACCTCGTTGAAAAGGCTGTAGTGGTATATTGGATAGCTGTCCCATAAGCCTTGGCTTCCTTTGATCATGGCGGGACCGGTGCCGAAAAAGACCCGGTCGGAAAAGCGGGCGGCGGGATGGACCATTTCGTCGTTCCAGTTGCTGATGGGTGTCATTTTCCGCAGTTTCTGCAGTAAATAAAAGTCCTCTCCGCTTTTCATGGGGGTGATGCCGTTGATTTTTTGCAGGGCTTTGATTTTTGCTGCGATGGCAGAACCGATAGCCGTGAAATTATAGGGACAGTCGATGCGGTAGAGGTTTAGCAGGCAGTTGCGCATGTAGATTTCATAGCGCAGAATGGCCCGGTTGGCGGCTTCATCCCCAGTCAGGGGGTGATAATAGGGTACCGAAACCACCTGCTGTTGCGGATGGGCGGTGAAATTTTGTGCCAGCGAGTCAAGATAGTGTTCACCGAAGACCGTGTCGGCATCCATGCTGACCAGAATATCCTCAGGGTCAGCGATGCCCATAATATGGTCGAACAGCGTTTTCCGTGCCCAGCCCACCCCGAAATTTTTGTCATCCCAGCCTTTGCCGGGCGAGCTTTTGTCGAGGATATGCAAGGGAAAGGCATAGTGTCGCCTGCGAAGCTTGAACAGCAACTGCCGGTTGTTCTCGCAAATGTCTTTTTTGTCAGCTTGTTCCCACCAGGAATCGGGCTGGTTCACGCAGACATACACTGAAAACGAAACCTTGGTTTGCTGCTTTTCCAGGGCTTGCAGAGTTCGGGGCAGGTAGTCTAGTTCGTTCAGGGCAGGTATGGTGACGAAAAGATGCACGGTTATTTTTTCAAAGGATTGTCAATAAAAGGTTTCTTTTGCAGGCTGATGTCGGGGTCGTTGCTGATTTCCAGTTCTTCAAAGAGGAAGGCTTTAGGCAGAATAAAGCTGGCAGGGATGCCGTAAAGGTTGGATCCGTAAGCGGGGAAAAAAGAGGAACCGCTACCTTTCAGCATGGTGTTATACACTTGCTGTTCAGCGGCGACAGCGGCAATATGCCTGAAACTTTTGATACGTGGTACGGGCATTTTGACCATCCTCACCAGCTCTTCCTCACCGGTTTTCACCTTGATACGGTAGCAGTATATGGGGTGCATGGTGCCGTCGGAGGTCATGTATTTGTTCATGCCGGGATAGGGCCACATACTGTTATCCGCCAGTTTGGTCACGATATAGCAATAGTCGTAGTCTTCTGACTTGGCCATGGCGATAAGTTTCTTTTTCAGCTGTTTATAGGAAGTTTTGTTTTTGTAGCTCATCTCCACCACACCAGGACCGAGGCCGGTGGTCAGTTTGCCGCGATTCAGGACCAGACGGCGGTGACCATTGCTGTATGCGGCATTGTCGGCGGGTTGGCGGTCGCTGATCAGTTGCATCAGCACCCCGTTTTCTATCAGCAGTTGCTCGTCTTCGGAAACATAGCCTTCGGCATCATGCATAAAACTGCCAATGAGAGGAATGCCATTGTATTGGGTGAGGGTGTTCTTGCTTTTGAGGGTCAGGTCTCTGGAAACAATTTTCTTGTTCATCAGCAGGGCAGTGGAATTGTCCTTGTCAGCATAATTGCCGTAATATTGAGCCACCTCTGGGGAGGAGAAAATAGGTTTGCGCGAAGCTAACAGCCCGTCGGGGTTTTGGAAAAAACATTGTGACATCAGCACGGCGGCGGCTTCGTCAGCAAACATCACCGGGCCACTGTAACTTTCATCCATCACCGGTGCTTTGCGCAGGGCATCCAGTTGATTGGCGAAGTCAATAATCATTTTTTCCAATTCTTTTTCAGAAGGGAGTTGCTGAATATCATTCCTGAAAATATTCAGTACATCGGCTATGGGTTCGCCGTCTTCAGCTTGTGCTTCGGCAAAAATGTTGAGACAGACAATGTTGAAGGGCTGCTTGTATTTCAGACCCTCGCTATCCATGTAATAAGCATTTGCCTGAAAAGCATACAAGTTAACGCCGGAGTTGGTGAATTCGGGGTATTGGGCAAACAGTTTGGACAGTTCAGACAACTTGTATTGGTATTGCGCCTTGTCGAGAGGGGAGGAGTTTTGTTCTTCCGTGAAACTTTTGCTGACAATGGGGCTGCGGTCGGGCATATCCAACTGCTTTTGCGGCAGATTCTGCTGCTGGATGGCCGCTTTCTTGGCCTCCAATTCTTCGGCATTGGCTTTGTATAGCATGTCGGTGGTTAACCACAGGTTTTGGCGGATATTGTAATAGTTGTTGTCAATGGCCATCGTGCCTTTGGAATTGCTCTGTCCGCGCACCAGCTTGTTGAAGTCGAAGTAATGGGTATTGTTGCATTTGTCGTTGCCCACCAAAACGGTGACATCCTTGTCACGGTGGGGCAGCTGTTCGGCGTAGAGGATTCCGCCCAAAGAGGTACAAATGCTGGTGATTGTGGCGTCGGAGATCAGATAGCTGATAAAGTAGGGTGCTTGTAGTTTATCAAGATGTAGCATGGCCATGTTTTGCTCGATTTCGTCTTCCATGGCTTCGAAACACACGGTTTCAAAGTCGTTGTTGCCCTGATAGCTGGAATACTTTTTGGGGATGATTGGGGGGCGTTGCTGGCTTTTGCTTTTCTTTTGGGTTTCGATTTGTTTGACAAAAAGGGCGGGGGAGCAGCAGGCCACGGGAACAGCACCGGACTCGGCACCACAGGTGCCGGCGAAGTTGCCATGCTCGCTGCCGGCAGCTTCAATTTTGGAGAACATGGACAAGGGGGTGCCCACCAAATCCACTCCGCGGACCAGCTCGTCAGGGTGTCCGTCCACATAAATGCGATAGACTTCCAGAGGGGTGACATTGAAGGCGTTGGGCATGTAGCGTCCCGTGGTGGTGAAGCCGCCTTGCACACAGACGAACAGATAACCGTAGGCCTTTCCTTGTGCTTTGGCTTCGGCTATCAGCATGTTGCGAAGTTGCTCATCGCTGTAGGGATGCGAGGTCTCCACAATCAGGTTGGACTGGCGTGATACGGGTTGATAGCCGGCTTGGGCACGGGCGTGACCGTTAGAGATGGGGAAACTGTCGATGGGGGTTCGTGTCATGAGGAATTTCTTCAAGATACCATTTTCCACCACAGGTACCCGGTAGCCTAAAAAACCTTCGTCATCGTATCGGTAATGGCCGTTAAGCGGAAGCCCTTGGTAATCTTTCAAAAATGGGTCGAAGAAAATGGATATGTCCGAGGGAAGCACTTGCTCGTTCAACATTTTCTTGAAAGTTTGCCCGTCGGTGCTCTGCTTGAGGCGCTGGCCTTCTACCCGGTGCCCGAAGATTTCGTGGAAGAAAACGCCAGCGGCTTCCTTCGACAGCAGGGCGGGACCGGTATAAGCCTCTGCCACAGGTGCTTTTACCAGTTGGCTGAGTTTGTTATTCAGCACTTGCGCATCGATGAGCATATCACTTTGTACAGGCAGTTGGTCAGGTGTATGAGCATAATAGGAGTGGTATAAAGGCAGTACCATACCGTCGTCAGCCTGTCCTTCCACGCTGAGGTACAAATGACAGCTGGTAAAGTTCTGCACTATGCTGGTCCCATCGCTGTTGACAAAATATTTTCGCAGTACCTCATAGTTGATGGAGGCATAGCCAGTCTGGATGTCCTGGTTTTGCTTGAAAACTGACGACAGTGCTTTTGTGCGGTCAATCCACTCGTCTTCATGGAACAAGTTGTCTATAATGGCTGGCTCAAAATAGGTTTCCACGGCAGCATTGGAATAGTCGGGGGCGTGGTCATCGGCTTCTGCCTTAACCGCCACATTGGCTTTTACCTTTTCGTAGCGTTGCTTGGCTTCCCGGTAGGCTCGGTCAGTTTCCCGCCAGATAATCTGTGCCAGAGCCTGAGAATCGTCATTCAAAGGTAGCGTCACAGTGGAAATGCCCGACAGATAGTCCGAATAATCGTCTCGCAGTTCATGAAAGTTGTCCAGTTCGTAAGAGCCGACTCTGACTTGCACGGTCAGAGTGCGTTCTGTCTGTTGCCGGTTATAGATCAAACTGCCCAAGGAACTCCATACGTCATGCGAGGTTTGCTCATCCACGCGATAGCTGAGCAGATATACTTCCGACTGGTTCAGGTCGAACTGGGCTTTGTTTTTCTGAAGCTCCGCCTGCAATACTTGCAAAAGATCATCGCTCTGCTGGGCAAAAGCGGTGGAGAAAAATGCCCCTACCAGCAGGGAAAATAGGAAAATAATGCTTCGTTTTATCATCATAGTTTTTATTTTTCCAAAGGGACGCAAACATTGCGTTCCTACTGTAAAGACACATAAATCTTCATAAACGTTACAGATTAAAAATCCTTTTTGCGTTTTCTGTGGTCACTTCCATAACTTTCTCTATACTTTCGCCAGTCACTTCCGCCACTTTCTGTGCGATGATGGGAATGTAGCTGCTTTCGTTGGTCTTGCCACGGTAGGGCACGGGGGCCAAATAGGGGGCGTCAGTTTCCAGCACAATATGCTGCAATCCCACTTCTTTGACAATGTCCTGCAGTTTGTTGTTCTTGAAGGTCACCACTCCGCCCACTCCCAGGGTGAAGCCGAAACGGATGCCCCATTGGGCTTCCTGGATGCCTCCCGAGAAGCAGTGCAACACACCCTTCAGTCCGCTGTGGTCGTATTTTTTCAGCACAGGAATGGCTTCCTCATAGGCGTTGCGGATGTGCAGCGACAGCGGCATTTTTCGCTCTTTAGCCCAGCCTAATTGTATGTCGAAAACATCAATCTGCTCTTTCTCGAATTCCCTGCTGAAATAGAAATCCAGACCTATTTCACCGATGCCGATTACGCGCGGATCATCCAGATAGCCGGCGATGGTTTGCAGTTCCTCATTGTAGTCGGCTTTGGTATCTTCAGGATGCAGGCCAATCAGGGGGTAGATGTGTCCTTTGTATCGATCTGTGGATTCCAGCAGTTCGGGTATTCCCGTAGCGTTTACGCCTGGCAGGATAATAGGATCAACCCGGGCATCAATGGCCCGTTGCACCACTTGGTCAAGGGTGTCGGGATAGTATTCTTTGATTAAATGTGCATGAGTGTCAATAAATGTTTTCATCAGATGGAGTATTCGTGCCAGTTTTTGTTGTTATAATATACCAGTTGGTCGATGCCGGAACTTTTCAGTTTCGCCACGGCCTCGTTGTAATACAGATCAAGTTCCTCGGACTTGTGGGCATCGCTGCTGACCACGAAGGGCAGGTGCATTTTCCGGGCTTGCGCCAAGATATAGTCTGAGGGATAAAAGCTGTCACATCGTTTTTTGTACAGCCCGCGGGTGTTGATTTCGAGGATAACATCGTGTTTGCGCACCAAATCAAGGGCATGGTCAACCAAGGCAATGTACCAAGGCTCTTGTTCGGTGAAAAAGCGGTGCTGGTTGTGCATTTTGATTTTGTCAATATGGGCAATGATGTCGATGTGTTCCTGCTCCAGCATTTCGAAAGTTTGCTCCCAAAAACGGGTGACAGCTTTCTCCACCTGATGGTCGAAAAGCTGGTCTAGGCCATCATCGTAAATTTCTCGCTTTGAGCCGTCGATAAACCAAAGCCGGTCGTCGTTGACAGGGCGTACTAGATGCACACCGCCGATGAGGTAGTCCATATTATAGTCGTTGCGGTAATGGTCGAACGGCTGGGTCATACCGGGGATAAAGTCGCATTCCAAAGCTGCGAATAGTTGTGTCTTGGAGTTTTCTTGATACGAATGAATTTCCTTCACGTATTCGGGAATTCTTGCCTCGTCGATGGCAAAATCGTTTTCGCCAGGCACGGGCGCATGGGAGGAAAAGCCCAAATGGTTCAAACCTATTTCGTTGGCGCGTTTTACGATAAGTTCCATCGGCTCCTTGCCGTCACAATAAGTACAATGAGTGTGGTAGTTGCATTTCATCTTCACAAATTTTCGGCAAAGGTACTGAAAATATTGCAGAAAAATGATAAAAGAGAATCTTCGGAAAAAAAATTAATCATGGCTCATTATCAGCCGCTTGTCCACTTCGTTTCATTATAGTTCGACATTCTGTATTCATATTGATCACTTTTTTGTTTTATTTTTGTTCTTATACCATAACGTAATAGGTATAGATGTTACCAGTCCTAAAATGACAAAATCCATCCACCTTTCTTTAATCTCATCCATAGTCCATGGAGAGCAACCTTTTTGTGAGAAATTATGAAATATGTATATTTCGCTTATAATAACTATAATAAATGTGATACTAAACACAAGAATTATGTTAATGCTTCCTTTGGATTTCTTCATTTTTTTCATGTTCCTTGTACATTATAGAAGCTCTGGCACTTGTTGCAATAGTATAAGTCCAATTAACCATATTTAGTTCTGGCATAGCAGCAGATGCCGTAGTCAGTCCAAGACTAATCCATGAGGTACCCTTATCCATCTGACTTGCATCAACCCCATATATATCTTTTTCTGTGACTATAGTTTTAAAGGCATTAGGAACGCCTACTGAAGGAATCATTAAAGCACCTCCCATAGCATATGGTTTTGCTTTTTCAGCGAATTCCCTTTCCCATGCATCTCCATGACCTTCAAGTGGATCTGGCGAATATGGGTTGGCTATTGCCATATCAATCCTATGTAATCCATTTGATATTTTCTCTTTCAGTCTTTGTAATTTCCCTTCTTTAGGAGGTTCTATAAGACGAGTAGAAGGCTTGAACTCCAATTTCAAATTCAGTTTGAAATCTATTTCAGTTCCAATCAAAAGTGAAGAGGTTTCTGATGCCTTCTCCCCTTTTACATCCATCAACATCACTGGACTCCCATTACAGAACACATACGGGCTGACCCTAGGGTACTCACTCCACTTCGGGTCAATGCTCCACCACCTGCCCAATCGGCTGTCGTATTGGCGGAATTCGTAGCCGAAATTCGCCACCTCTCCAAACACCTCATTATCACCCTCTTGCCCGTTGAAAAAGTACCGATATCCCCCGGTATCGGGAATAGGGTGTTTGGGGCGGTATGTGAGGGGTAGGTTCATGGGGCAAAGATATTAATATTATTTATATCTCTGGCGGTTAAAGCCTGAATTATTAGAATAGTTCACAGCCAAGGCAATCAGTCCAATAAGGACAACCTCCTACCATTATCATTCATCCTTTAACGGCAATAATGGCAATGCGCCTAACAGAGCACATCCTAACGAAAAAAAAGTTATATCAGGTAAATGATCAAAAACATATTCCCACGTGTTAGGTCTAGGCCTATTATAAGGCACAGGGCTCAG
>JAFXSR010000046.1 GCA_017525505.1 Bacteroidales bacterium | reverse complement strand
GTTAGGGAGGTTAGGAAGGTTAGGAAGGTTAGGAAGGTTAGGAAGGTTAGGAGGGTTACAGTATTAAAGATTATGGATTTTTGGATTATGAACTCTAATAATTGTTAATTGTTAACTTGTAACCTGTCCCCTGATTTCTTTCCGGCGTACAGGTCGAACTTCAGCATCAGGCATTCGAGGGGGCCGTTGAAGAGTTTGAAGCGGCGGGAGGGGCGAAGGCCGATGTTCTTGAGGGCTGTCATGTCCGAACTGATGATGCAAGCGGTGCAGCCACTGAAATACTGCTTCCAGGTGTCGCCGATTTTTTTGTACAAGGTCTTGAGGTCTTCAACCTCCAAGCGCTCGCCATAGGGCGGGTTGATCATAATCATAGCGGGGGTGCGCTCGGGGCGGGTGTCGGCCATGTCTGATTTCTCCAGAAAGATAAAATCTTGCAATTCAGCTTCCTGGACATTGGCTTTGGCCATGCCTAAATATCGTCCTGAGATGTCGTAGCCATAGAAGTTGATTTTGACATTCTCTTTGATGTCGGCACTGTCGGTGATTTTGTTCCACAGCCGGCGGTCGAAGTTTTTCCAGTTGAAGAAGCCCCAGTGGTGGCGGTAATAGCCGGCGGGGATGTTGAGTGCTTGCATGGCGGCCTCTATGAGAAGGGTGCCGCCGCCGCACATGTTGTCGATGAAGTCGCATTCGCCGTGCCAGCCGCTGAGCTTGATCATGGCCGCCGCCAGCACCTCGTTGATCTGGGCGGGATGTCCCGATACCTTGTAGCCGCGCTTGTGTAACGACTCGCCCGAGCTGTCCATATATAAGGTGCAGGTGTTGCGGTAAATGTGCAGATGAAACTGTACATCCGGCTCTTCCTTGTCCACCGACGGACGCTCATCGCAGATGCTTCTGAAACGGTCGCAGATGGCGTCTTTTGCCAGTACTGAGGGGAAAAGCGGAGTCTTGAAGTCACTCTCCGTCAGCGAGGCGCTGACGGCCAAGGTGCCGTCCTTCGACAGGTATTTTTCCGCCGGGAATTTGTAGATGGCATCGTAGAACTGGTTGTTGTCACGGAAGGTGAAGCGGCCCTTTTCCCAAAGTATTCTCAGGGCGGTGCGGCAGAAATAGTTGGCTTTGTAGAGTAGGGGAAGGTCGCCCTCGAAAGTGACGGAGCGACTGTGCTGTTGGCAGTTATGTGCCCCCAGCGCCTCTAACTCCTGTAGCAACACCTCTTCCAGACCCGCAAAGGTCTTGGCCAGAAAATGTTCCGTATGTTGTTTCTCAATCATTACTGTCAGTTGGTATTTAAAAATGCAAAGATACAAAAATAATTAGCAAATTAGCAAATTAGTTAATGTACCAATTGTTTTCGTTAAGGCGTGGAGGCGTGGAGACGCTCACTTCGTTCGCTCGTTAAGACGATAATTGCTATAACGCCTAACCGAATGCACGCAGTGCATGTCTCCACGTCTCCACGTCTCCACGAAAAAAAACGTGAAGATTCCGGAAAAAATTGTAATTTTGCAAAAAAATAATTTTGAAGATAGCGGTGAACACACGGTTGTTGCTTCCCGACAAGTTGGAAGGCATTGGATGGGTGATGTATGAGACCCTGCGCCGTATGGTGTTGTCGCATCCTGAGGTGGAGTTTTATTTTATTTTTGACCATAAGCCCGACCCGAAATATTTGTTTTCATCCAATGTGACCCCGGTTGTGCTGATGCCGCCGGCCCGTCATCCCTTATTATATATATTGTATTTCGAGTTGTCGGTCACACGTTTTTTGCGCAAATTACAACCCGATTTGTTTTATTCTCCCGATGGTTATTTGAGTCTGCGTACTGAGGTGCCTTCGGTGGCGCATTTCCACGACTTGAGTTTCGAGCATTTCCCCAATGACATGCCTTCGCTGGTGCTGTGGCATTACCGCAAGTATTTTCCACAATTTGCCCATAAGGCGCGGCGCATCATCACGGTGTCCGAATTTTCAAAAAAAGATATATGCGAATGCTATGGTATCGATCCCGGAAAGATAGATGTGGTTTACAATGGCGCCAACGGGATTTTTGTGCCGCTTTCAGCTGAGGAACAGCAGCGGGTTCGTAACCAATATACCCTGGGTAAACCCTATTTCATGTTCGTGGGTTCGCTTCATCCGCGAAAAAACCTGGCACGGCTCTTTCGCGCCTACGACATGTTTAAAAAGCAGTCGGCTTCAGATATAAAGCTGGTGATTGTGGGGGAGAAACGCTGGTGGACCGAGGATATACGGCAAGCGTATGAGGGCATGGACTGCAAGCCGGATGTGGTGTTTCTGGGGCATCTCAGCGCAGCGAAACTGCATGAGATTACCGCAGCTGCCCATGCTTCTGTATATGTGTCTTATTTTGAAGGTTTTGGGATTCCTATTGTGGAAGCGTTCCGCTGCAAAGTGCCGGTTATTACTTCCAATGTCACGTCGATGCCCGAGGTGGCTGCCGGGGCGGCTTTGCTGGTGAACCCCTTCGACGAAAACGATATCGCGAATGCAATGTTGAAAATTCAGGATGAGGGTCTCCGATCAGACCTTGTTGTAAAAGGTTGGGAAAGAAAAAATTGCTTCTCGTGGGACCTTGCTGCAGAGCAACTTTGGCAGTCTTTGATGAATGTTGTTGAAAAATAATAGACTGATAATCAGTGTGTTAACTTTTTTTACAAGAAAAAAACTTAACAAATCATACTTGTATTAAATTATTTTTATATATTTGCAATTGGATAAATAAATTGAATCTAGCTGATAATCAATTCGTTATATACTTATGAAAGGTAAAGATATCGTTACAAAACAAAATAAAATGAAAAAAGGTAAAATTATGTTAGTTGAAGATAGTCAGAATCTTCGCTACGTATTGAGAGATTACTTTGAAATGCTTGGCTATGAGGTATCTGAGTATAGTGATGGTAACTCAGCGTCCAAGGCTTTCAACAGAGGCCTATTTGACATCTGTATTTTGGATGTTATCATGGCCGACAAAGACGGATTCACCCTGTTGCAGGAAATTCGCAAGTTGGATACCGATGTTCCGGTGATTTTCCTGACCGCAAAGGCCAGCAAGGAAGACCGAATCAGAGGTTTCAAACTGGGTTGTGACGATTACATGTCCAAACCCTTTAGCACAGAGGAGTTGGCACTCCGTATCGAGGCTATCTTGCGCCGTACCCGTCGTTTCAAGGAAGAGGGAGATCCGTTGTATCAGGAGAAGATTTACAAATTCGGTGATTTCGAGTTCAATTACAGTGCCATGCAGCTGATTCACCCGAAGAAAACCCGTACCCTCACCCGAAAGGAGGCTGAATTGCTGAAGCTGTTGTGTGAGCATCAGAACAAGCTGCTGCCTCGTGAGGTGATTCTGAAGGAAGTCTGGGGCGACGAGGATTATTCCGTCGGCCGTAGCATGGATGTTTTCCTGACCAAGCTCCGTTCATATATCAATATCGAACCTGTCAAGAAGGAGCATCTTAACCCGAATGGCGGTCGCCACGACAAGTATCTGCCAGGATTCGAACCCAAGGTCGAGATCTGCAATGTCCATGGCACAGGTTTTATCTTGAAAGTGAGAGAATAACAGTTTTGAAAAAGCTCTGGTTATTGGCGATTCTCCTCGCCGTGTTGCATGTTGCATTCGCCCAAAAGGTGACTGTCTCCGGTGTTGTGGTAGATGCAAACAGTGGGGAGCAGATAACAGGTGCGTATATTGTTCTGACCGATACGGTCAACCCTTCTAACCCGCAAGGTTGCGTCAGCAACAAGGCGGGTTTTTATTCTGTCTCTGTCTATCCGGGTGCCTACCTGTTCAAAGTGTCTTTTATGGGCTACAAAGAGTATTCCGAAATGATTCAGCTGGAAGGCAACCGAAGCATGAATATCGCCCTTGACCCTGCGGCCATCCTGACAGAAGAAGTGGTGGTGACCGGACAACAGGGCGACCATAATGTCAGCAGCGTTGATGTGGGCAAGGTGGATCTGCAGGTACAGGCCATCAAGAAGATGCCCGCTTTTTTGGGCGAGGCCGATATCCTCAAGGCTGTGCAGCTGCTGCCGGGCTTCTCTTCCGGTAGCGAGGGTAACAGCGGCTTGTATGTTCGTGGTGGCGCCGCCGACCAGAACCTGGTGCTGCTCGATGAGGCCACCATTTATAATGCCAGCCATTTGTTCGGCTTTTTCTCGGTGTTCAACACCGATGCTATCCGGAATGTGGAGGTCTATAAGTCCGGAATTCCCGCATATTACGGCGGCCGTCTGTCATCCATTATCGACGTGTCGCAGAAAGAGGGCAATATGAAAAAGTATGAGTTCGACGGCAGTATAGGTCTTCTTTTTTCCAAATTTACCCTCCAGGGCCCTATCAAAAAGGACAAATGTTCCTTTATCATCTCCGGTCGCCGTACATACGTCGATTTGCTGATTCAGCCTTTCCTGCCCAAAAAACATCAGATGAAGGGCCTGAAATTCTATTTTTATGACCTGAACGCCAAGTTCAATGTGGTGATCAACGACAAACACCGCTTGTATTTTGGAGGTTACTACGGGCGTGATTGCTATGGTTTCAAGTCACGTTCCGACATGTTAAAGGTGAATTTCCTGTGGGCCAATGCCATGGCCAGCGCCCGTTGGAACTACATCATCTCTCCCCGTTTGTTCCTGAACACTTTCTTTACGTTCAGCCATTATGATTTCTCCACCTTGATGAGTATGGATGTGTATAAGTTTGAGCTGAAGTCGGGACTGGAGGAATATGCGGTGAAGAGCGAACTGACTTACCTTCCGTCTCCAAAACACAACCTGCGTTTTGGCGTGCATTACATATATCATGTGATGCGACCGAATGATTACGATGTGGAGGCTGGGTCCCAAATCAATCTCTCCTTGCCGAAAACCACTCCGCTGTATGCCCACGAGTTGGGAATCTATGCCTCTGACGAATGGGATATCGCCAAATGGTTGAAAGTCAACATCGGTCTTCGTTACTCGCATTTTGAACATGTGGGCAGCTTTACCCGTTATATCCTCGACAATCGGGATATGGTCATCGATTCTGTCGTGTATCGCCCGGGACAACGGGTCTCCCAATACAACAGGCTAGAGCCCCGTTTGAATATGTGCTTCCGTGTGGCGGAATATACGTCTATCAAGGCTTCCGCAACCCTCAACTACCAGTATCTCCACCAGATTCCTTTGTCCACCATCTCGCTGCCCGTGGATGTGTGGATGCCTTCTACAGACCTGCTGAAGCCGCAAGCTTGTGTGCAGGTGTCGCTGGGATTGTACCAGAATTTCCACAAGAACATGTTTGAGGCCTATATCGATGGTTACTACAAGAAGATGTATAATCTGGCGGAGTATAAGGACGGCTTGGCTTTCAATTCGCTGATGATCAATCCCGACCAGATGTACACTTTCGGGGATGGTTATTCCACTGGCGTGGAGTTTTTCTTCAAGAAAAGCAAGGGCCGCTTCACCGGTTTTGTGGGCTATACCCTGTCCTTTACCAAACGTCATTTTGATGAGCTGAATGGCGGAGAACCCTTCTATGCCAAGCACGACCGTCGTCATGATGTGAGCATCAACCTGTCGTACGAGATTTTGCCAAACAAACTGACCGTGTCGTTGGTGTGGGTGTATGCCACGGGCAATGCCATGACCGTTCCGCTGGGCTTTTACGAATTCAACGGCAGCATGGTGCAGGAATACAGCAAGCGCAACGAGTACCGCATGGGACCATACCACCGTCTGGATTTCTCCTTGGATTGGTTTATCGCCAAACGTCGCCACTTCGAAACTAGCCTGAATTTCTCCATATATAACGTGTATAACCGGAAGAATCCTTTCTTCATCTTCTATGAAACCAAAACCAATGTGGATTTGTCGAATCGCGTCTTTGAAATGGAGACCAAGGCTTACCAGATGAGTCTCGTGCCGATCATGCCGTCAATAACCTGGAATTTTAAGATCAAATAATGAATGCAAAGTATTTCTTATTGGGAGTTAGCCTCTTTTTTTCACTGCTGTTTCAGGCTTGCCAGTCTGAAATAGAAGTGGATTTGCCAGACTATGAGCCGAAATTGGTAGTGGAAGGCTATATCGAGAATGGACAGCCTCCCAGGGTGATGCTGTCACGCAGTGTGCCGTATTTCCAGTATATGGACTATAATTATATTATGGACAATGTGCTGGTTATGGATGCGTCGGTTATTGTGTATGCCGAGGATGGAGAAGGGCAGCGCTTGACCTTTGGCCCGTGTGACGAATCACCGTTCCGTTATGCTTATGTCGGACGTTTTCCGGGTAGGGAAAACATGCGTTACGACCTGGAAATAGAGTGGCATGGGAAGAAATATACCGCTTCCACCCGTGTTTTGCATACCTTCGACTTGGATTCCATTGGTTTTTATAATGAGTCGAACCTGATGGGCAACACCCGTAAGACCATCCGTGTGCTTTTGTCCGATGATCCGCAGGAGGCGAACTTCTACCAGTTTTTTGTAAAGCTCCGTTGCAAAACCATACGTGACAGAGTGTGGGTGACCACGTTGCCAGTGGCTTTTGATGATGCCACTTTCAATGGACTTACTTTTAATTATGAGGTCCTCAGAGCCAATCCTTCCGCTTTCTTTATGCCACTGATGACAGAAGAGGAGCAAAAAGAGTATTTCCGTGTGTCGTATCGACCGGGCGACACCGTTTACGTGAAATATGGTTTGATTGACTATGACAGCTATCAGTTCTGGAACACTGGCGGCAACAGCGCTTCGCTGGGCCAGAATCCGTTTACAAACCCGGCTCCTACCATTTCAAATATCAAGGGTGACAATGTGACGGGAGTGTGGTGTGGTTACGCTGCGAAGACCGACAGGCTGGTTTATCACGGACAATAGCCCTTTGGGATTACAGGCGGCCAGTCAGCGCCAAAAGCTCATATTTGGCTTTCAGTAATTGTATGGAATGGACCTCCTGGTCGAGCAACGACTGGGTTTCGTCGTTTTGCTGCTTGATATAGTCGTAGGCCGTGATGGTACCGTTGAGCAGTTGTATGGAGAATGCGGCGGTGATTTCTTTCTGCTTTTCCGTGATCTGTTTGTCGATGACCAGCATGTTCTCAATACGCTGTATTTCAAATCTTTTTTCCTGGATGGCAATGTTGTTGCCCTTGGCGAAATCGCTTTCCTGACTGGTCAGGATGGCCTTCTGCAAATTGATGACATTGGACACGCCAGTGCTCTTGGCCCAGTCGATAAGCGGAATGTTAACGCGTACTCCCACTTCATAGTACCAGTGGAAATTCGGGTTGAAAAAGTTGTTGTTGGGACGGCCGTAGCCTCCGGTGGCGAACAAAGACATGCGCGGAAGACTGTTGGCGAGGTGCAGCTTGCGCTGGAATTCCATGGTCTCCTTTCCGTTCTCGAAGATTTTGTACTCCAGACGCGCCGATTCGGAATTGATATCCACAGAGGGTACATCGGGTACGGCAAACTCCACTTTGGAGAGGTCTTTGCCCGTGAGAATCGACAAGGAGGCAATCAGCGACTCTTTCTTAGCTTGCAGCTCTCCCTTGTTCTGTCCCACTTTCAACATTTCGACTTCCAACTGTGATACCGCACTGGCGGGAATGATGCCGTTGGTTTGCAGCGAGTTGAGCTGCGCAAGCTGTTTTTGCAGCACCTCCTCGGCATTGTTGAGGATGTGTAGGTGCTTGTCCAGAATCAGCAGACTCAGGTACAGCTTGATCACCTGCTCCTTCATTTCGTTGATGGCAATCTCCACCTTGTAAATCTCCGCCTCATTGGCCAGTTTCTCATAGCGTCGTCCGTAATATAGCTTTCCGCCCTCAAAAATCACCTGCTCGAAATCAATTCCTATAAAATACTGATGGTTGTTGAAGGTGTCGGCCCCGTCAACGTAAGGATACAGCTGGGGCACATCCGAGCGATAGGCGGCCTCACCGTTGATCTCCAGTTTTGGGAAAATATGAGACGCCGCATTGTTCAACTTGACTTTCAGCAATTTATCGTTCAACTCTTTCTGAACATTGGCGGATGATTGTGCTACAGCCCATTCCTGACATTGCTCAATGGTAACCACATTTTGTGCAAAAACAAAAGAAACTAGGGAAAACAGACAAAAGGAAAGGAGTATAAATTTCTTCATAAATTTCTGCTTTTCAGTATGTTATGTTTTTTTGGAGACAAAAACTCTTTAAAGTGCAAATTTAGAAAAATTTTTGTCATAAACAATTCGTTATAGAAAGTATATAGAATCAACAAAAATCTGTATTTTTGCAAAAATTTTTTTGTTTATCCTTTTAAGGTTAAAGCATTGAATATGAAAATATTGAAATGTATTAGTGGTAAAATGGTAGCGTTTGGCGTGGTGGTGTTCATGTTTCTGGGACTGATTTCGTGCAAGAAGGAGAAATGCTCGTATTACAACGATATCATGCATTATTATGACCAGTCGGAGGAGGCTTGGATTTACAGTTATGAGGAGGGGAAGATAGATTCGGTGGATTTGGCAAATCAATTGTACAAAATTCAGCGTGAGCGAGCTTCCCTGCAAAAACAGTACAAGGATTGTGTGGAGGAAGAGTAAATTTTTCGTATTTTTGCCGTCATGATGAAGAATATTAGGAATTTTTGCATTATTGCCCATATCGACCATGGTAAGAGTACTTTAGCCGACCGTTTGCTGCAATATACAGGTACGGTGAACGAGCGTGATTTTCAGGATCAGGTGCTGGATGATATGGATTTGGAGCGTGAGCGTGGCATTACCATCAAGAGCCATGCTATTCAGATGAATTACAAATACAAAGGAGAGGAATATGTGCTGAACCTGATTGACACGCCGGGCCATGTGGACTTCTCGTACGAGGTTTCCCGTTCCATTGCCGCCTGCGAGGGTGCTTTGTTGCTGATTGATGCCACACAAGGTGTTCAGGCTCAGACGATTTCGAACCTTTATCTGGCCATTGAGAATGATCTGGAAATCATTCCGGTGCTGAACAAAATGGACATGCCGGCCGCTATGCCCGACGAGGTGAAAGACCAGATAGTGGATTTGATTGGCTGCGACGCCTCTGACATTATCGAGGCCAGCGGCAAGACCGGTGCGGGCGTGGAGGAGATTCTCGCCGCTATCATCGAGAAAATTCCCGCTCCCGTTGGAGACCCTGCTGCTCCGCTGCAAGCATTGATTTTTGACTCTGTTTTCAACTCCTATAGAGGTATTATCGCATATTTCCGTATCAAAAACGGGACGATTAAGACCAACGATTTTGTGAAATTTATGGCCACGGGTAAGGAGTATTATGCTGACGAAATCGGTGTGTTGCGCCTCAACCAGGAGCCTAAGGCGGAACTGTCCGCTGGCGATGTGGGCTATATTATTTCAGGTATCAAGACTTCCAAGGAGGTGAGGGTAGGTGACACCATTACCCATGTCAACAATCCTTGTTCAGAGGCGGTTGCGGGTTTCCAGGAGGTGAAACCGATGCTGTTTGCCGGTATCTATCCCACTAATGCTGATGACTATGAGGAGCTGCGTTCTTCGCTGGAGAAATTGCAGTTGAACGATGCCTCTTTGACTTTTGTTCCAGAATCCTCCGCCGCATTGGGCTTCGGTTTCCGCTGCGGTTTCTTGGGCCTGCTGCACATGGAAATCGTGCAGGAACGCTTGGATAGAGAGTTCGACATGGATGTGATTGCCACCGTGCCTAATGTGTCATACAGAGTCATTACCACCAAGCGAGAGGTGCTGGAGGTGCATAATCCTTCAGGTATGCCCGCCTCTAATGCCATCGACCATGTGGAAGAGCCTTTCATTTTGGCGCAGATTATCACCAAGGCCGAGTTTATCGGTCCCGTAATGAAACTCTGCCTCGACAAGCGCGGCACGCTGATTAACCAAACGTACATTTCAACTGACCGTATCGAATTGTCTTTCTATTTGCCTTTAGGTGAGATTATTTTCGATTTTTATGACAAACTGAAGAGTATTTCCAAAGGATATGCTTCCTTCGATTATCATATTTCAGATTACAAACCCGCACAGCTGGTGAAACTGGACATCCTTCTGAATGGTGATTCCGTGGATGCCTTGTCATCGCTGATTCATGCCGACAATGCCTATGCTTTCGGTCGCCGTATCTGCGAGAAATTAAAGGAACTGATTCCCAGACAGCAGTTCGATATTGCCATCCAGGCGGCTATCGGTACCAAGATTATTGCCCGCGAAACGGTGAAGGCGGTGCGTAAGGATGTGACCGCCAAGTGTTACGGCGGTGATATCACACGTAAGCGTAAACTGTTGGAGAAGCAGAAGCAGGGTAAGAAACGTATGCGCCAAATTGGTAACGTTCAGGTGCCGCAGTCCGCATTCCTCGCTGTGCTGAAGCTGGATTAAGCGCTTTCCTTCGCAGGCTTGAGTTTGAGAGGGCAGATTCTGTACAAAAAAAAATCACTGAATTAACTTTTGTTAACAGAAAATTTGTATCTTTGCCGCCGATTTAAAAGTGTAAAGATATGATATATTTAGACAATTCCGCAACTTCTTTCCCAAAGCCTGTAGAGGTTTATGATTTTATGAACAGCTTTTACCGCGACCATGGTGTCAGTCCTGGCCGTTCGGGCTTTGACGCTGCTATTGAAACAGGCGAAATGGTTGAGGAAACTCGTAAAATGCTTACGAAGTTGTTTAATGGTGGTGACGATCCCAATCGTTTGACTTTCAGTTATAATGCTACGGATTCTTTAAACATATTGATACAAGGTCTGGTGGAAAAAGGTGCCCATGTGATTACCACTATGCTTGAGCATAACTCTGTTCTCCGTCCCTTGTATGTGATGCAGGAGAGAGGTATTATCGAGGTGACTTACGTGCCTTTTGATAAACATGGTTATGTGGATCCTGATGATATTGAGAAAGCCATCAAACCGAATACCAAATTTGTGGTTTGCACCCAGTGTTCCAACGTGATTGGCACTGTGCAGCCCATTGCTGAAATCGGTAAGATTTGCAAGAAGCACGGTTTGATTTTTGTGGTGGACGGTAGCCAGGGCGCTGGTGCCAATACCATGGATATGATTAACTATGGTGTTGACTGCTATGCTTTTACCGGTCACAAATGCCTGATGGGACCCACCGGTATTGGCGGTTCATACGTACGCGAAGGCATCGAGATCAAGCATACCCGCTTCGGAGGCACTGGTGTACGTTCCGCTTATCCCGGCCATTTGGATGAATATCCTTATCGTTTGGAAGCTGGAACTCTGAATGTTTTGGGCGTAGCTGGTTTGCATGCGGGCGTGAAATGGGTGATGGAGAAAGGTGTGGAGAATATTCATGCTCAGGAAATGAGACTGTGGGAGAAACTGCGTCTCGGTATCAAAGATGTGCCTGGCGTAACCTTATATTGTGCTGAGTCGGTGGAAAATCACAATCCTGTGATGTCTATCAATATCAATGGTTTCGAAGCTGGCGATGTGGGTACGATGCTGGATGTGGACCACGATATCGCTTGCCGTACCGGTTTGCAATGTGCTCCAAAGGTACACGTAGGTATCGGCACCATCGACATTCACGGTACCGTTCGTTTGAGCATCGGCGCTTTCAACACCGAAGCCGATATCGATGCTGCCATCACTGCTATCAAGGAAATTGCTGCGCTGAAGAACTAAAAGAAATTTAGAATTCAGAATTCAGAATTCAAATTACATTTTAATATTGTAGGGCTGTCATATTATGGCAGCCTTATTCTTTATTTCTGATATTAGACTGCCATATTGATTAGCACGCAGTGCCAAATCTATAAGAAAACTGTGTTATTAACTTAACGACTGAACCTCGTCCTCGGAAAGGCCTGTTAATTTGATGATTATAGGAACAGAAAGGCCGTTTTCGAGCATTTGTGCAATTATTGCACGCTTGGCATTGTTTTCTCCTCTAACTATACCTTCTGCAATGCCAGCCTTTATTCCTCTTGCTTCACCACGCGCCTCACCTCTTGCCATGCCCCTTGCCTCACTCCTTTTGCTAGCACATTCGATGGCGTCTTGCACATCTTGGTACTCCAATACGCTTTTCTTGTATTCTTCCATTTCCTCTTCGTTTAAGTTTGACAATCTGCTCTCCTCGTATAGTCTCTTGAAGATTGGATCTGTTTCTTTGGCCTCGTCTTTCAGGGTCATTTTCTGCATGTTCTTCAGCAAATACGCCCATTTGTGACGGAGACTTGGAAGCTCAATCGTCCTCTTTCTGCTTGCAAAATTACATAAATTCACCAAAACTATAGCAACTTTTTCTGAAAAAATTTTATTTTTATCGTCCTTTAGTTGTATAGTCCGCACCAATTCATCCGAATTATTAAACCAAACGCTCTTGTAATCAAGTAAATGTAACGATATAATCTTCTGCATTCGGTACTTCAGGTCTCCACGCTTCACACTCTTGCTGATGCTCCTCCCCATATAGTACAACATCCGGCTCTCGTAATACTCCTGTTCGGCTCGTTGCATCTCCACAATCATCCTGTTCATAATCTTGTCCTCACAATACAGGTCAAAGATAATTCTCTTCTCCTTGTTCGAGAATCCAAGCATCTCTGTCTGTAGATAAACAACATCGGTAATCTTTCTTCCGATAACCTCATGGAGGAATTCATTGAGCAGGCTCTTCAATATATCTGGGTTTTCTCCAAATACACGCTTGAATCCGTAATCCGTTCTCAAATCAAGATAATACTCAGTCTTTCTAGTCTGTCCCATAGTGCTTTAAATTTAACAAAGTCAAATTTTACATCCGGATTTTATTAACAAAACCTGAAATTCAGCTGCAAATATACAAATTAATTTGGATATAAATTACAAAATATTCAAAAATATATTTTCTGGTCTGTTTTTCAAATAAATATTATCAATGAAATGAGGAATGAAAATTTATATTATCTTTGCATTGTTAAACAATCTGGTATGAATCAGTGGTTTTTCGAAAGATTAAGACATCAAATGATTTATATCTGTAAGCTTCCCCAAAAAAGTGATATTATGAAAAAAATATTATGTATAATACTTCTTTTTTCGATTTTTAGCAGTTGTTTTGCACAAATACCTGAGGGTTGTAAAAGTATTCAATGTGAAGTTGTAATTGAGCGAATAGATTCCACAAACGACTACATGATAATATATGCTTATAATAAAGAGAGGAAGTTCAAAATAGTTACAAGAAAAGTGGAAAACGATTGCTGTAATGTTGCTGTTGGGAATAGCTTCAATTTATCATTATGCAGTTTAAATTCCATGGATCCTTATAATATTATGCCCTGTGATTGGAATTATGGGTGGTTAGGAGACAACAACGTTATACTTAATGAAGCTGAATATGATTGTGATATTTTTTTGACGGACGATATTTATGGCTTATGTTTCACTGATGATATTCAGAGAAAAGAAGAATACCAAAGATTCATTCAAGAACATCCTTTGGATGTAAAGGTAAGAGGAAAAAGGGACAACTAAAGGCCATCTTTGCCACAAAACAAGTTTATGGCAAAGCGTAGCACCCGCAGAGTAATCGTCTACATCAATGGTTGAAGATTACAGCTTCGAAGTTTTCTTTTGTACCAGGAAGATACCTACAATGACGATGATGATGCCCAGAATCTTGTATAAGGGGAATTGTTCTTGCAAGAGGAAGAACGACAACACTGCCGTGACGATGGGGATGAGATTGGTGAAGGTGTTGGCTTTTCCCACACCGAAATGCCGTAAGCCTTGCAGGTAGAACATGAAAGCCAAGGCGGAACAGAGGATGGCGAGGCTGGCAAGATAGTACAATTGCGGGGGACTGAAAAGGGCTCCCAACTGGCTGCCCAGTGTCGAATGGTCGGTGATCAGCAGCATCAGCGGGGTGAATAAAGCCAGGCCGATCAGGTTTTGATAGGTGATGATGACAACCGGATTATAGTGCTCCGGGAGCTTGCGCAGGAAAAACATGTAGCCTACGGAGGATAAGACGGCACCAAAGGCCAACAATACGCCGGTCACGCTGACGGAGGCGTTCATAAAAGCCGGAAACAGCATCAGAAAGATGCCCGAAAAAGATACAAAAACACCGAAGAGATTCAGTTTTGTGAAGTTTTCTTTGAAGTAGAAGATGGAGAGAAATGCCGTGGCGATGGGAATGGTGGCCACAATGATGGACACAATGGACGCATCGCAACGGGTGAGACTGTAAGTTTCGAAGATGAAATATAGAAAGGGTTCGAAGCAGCTGAAGGCAAAGAGGATAGGGAGGTCCTTGCGGGCAATGCGCAGGTCCTTGCGGAAAAACAGGAGGCAGAGCAGCAGGAAAAACGGACCGGCAATCATCACGCGCGAACAGATGATGACCACAGGGTCGGCAAGCTCAAGCAGCTGTTTGGTGAAAATGAAAGAGCTGCCCCACAGTGCGGCGGAGCTCACCAGCAAGAGATAGTAAAACCAGTTTTTGCCTTTCATTTTTCAAAAAAAAAGAGGATGTTGAAATCCTCTTTCTAAGTTAAATCCTTGATTGAGCTGTTATTCTTCAGTGGTATCGTCCACCTGCTCGGTCTGAGTGCCTGCGTAAGGATCGTTGGCTTTGAACTCGTTCTTCACCAGGAAAGCGCAAACAAAGCACAGCACCATGATGAATGCCGCCAGACCCCAAGTGGCCTTCTCCAGAAAGTCCGTGGTTTTTCTCACACCCATAATCTGGTTGGAACCTGCGAAGTTGGAAGCCAGACCGCCACCTTTGGAGTTCTGAATCAATACGATAAAGGCCAGAATAATACAGGCGATAACAACTAATACAACTACTAATGTCAACATTTCTTTTTAATTTATTTGATTATATTTTCCGTTTTTGATCAATTCAATATGACTTGCAAAGATACTATTTTTTTCCGGAAAAATCAAGCTTAATTTTTGGAGCATCTTGGTGGCCTTTCCGGGATAGCCTTGGTCTGCGTAAATCATTGCTAATGTTAGACTTACAATCTCTTCGTCTTCGTCCAGGCTGCCTTCCGAGTAGTTGGCGAGCGGTTCGTGGATGAGGGCGGCTTTTTTGATTGTGGAAGGATTGCCTCCGAATTTTGCAATCAATGAGTCGATGACGGTGGACTGGTCGTCTTCCAGGTTGATGGTTGGGGCATCGAAGTTTTTGGCCACTACCACGTCATAATTCACTTTGCCGCTTGCGTCGTCATCTGTGGTTTCTTCGGGCTTTCTCTCAATGATTTTCCGTACTTCGTCGATGACAGAAGTGTCGGCACTGACAGCGTTTGTGGCGGCCTCTTGGACGTGCTGGGGTGGGACGAAAGCGATTGGGTCAGTTTTTTTCTCTTCCGGGAGGGAACGAATGGGGTTTTGCAGCAGGCTTAGGCGGTACTGGTGGAATTTGTTGCGGTTATAGACAGACAGCAGGAGTTCGGACTTGTTTTTCTCGTAATCTTTGGGGCGCTCATCTTCTAGCATCTTGAGATAGAGCATGGAGAGAACATTCGAACAGGGGTACTGCTGATGGTAGTAGCTCAGCAGTTTGCCTGGATCGTTGGCCGAAAGTTCAGTGCCGATATAGTTGCCGATAAAGATATTTTCCATAATTACCAGTTGACAAATGCTTTGTTGAAGATGTCCTCTGTTAGGGCATCGTTAATTTCGGTGACCAAAGTGTTTTCCACGGCTGTGAAATTAAGAGAGCTGTTATAGTCGGCATAGCGTGAGAATGTCTGGTCAAAACTCTGGTTCTCGTCTAAACTGTTGATGAACCGCACACGCACCGTGATGGTAAGCCGGTTCATGGCGGCGGCATCGTTGCCTTGAATGGCTATAGGGGTGATGGTATAATTGGTGATTTCCCCTTCCAGCGTGTAGTCTCCATTGCCGTTGTTGATGATGGTGAGAGGAGTCTGATTCTGGATCCTGTTTTTGAGGGCGGTGGTGAAATCCTGACTGAGTGTGGGATTGACCAACGATGAGTTGTTGTTGAAAGTCTGTACCAATACCGTTTTGGCTCTCGGGTCGATGTTGCCGCCCGTCAGGGATACGGTCATACGGCAGCCCGACAGCACTATACTTGATATCATCAAAATGATGATTGTCAACTTTCGAATCCTTCCACAGCAACTCATGAGGTATTTGTTTAATGTTTAGAGTTTAATGTTTAATCCTAAATCCATCATCTAATAATCCAATAATCTTCACACCATCTCCCCCTTAATTGTTAACTTTCAGTTTTCAGTTTTTTCAAATTCCCATCTCCTTGATTTTTCGGTACAGCGTTCTTTCCGAGATGCCCAGTTCCTGGGCAGCGGCGGAACGTTTGTTGTTGTGTTTTTGCAAAGCCTTGATAATCATTTCTTTCTCGTTGTCCACCAGAGAATAATGGGTGTCTTCGATGATTTCAGACTCTTGGAAAGGCTCTGATTTGTCGATGTTTTCCTTACTGATGGAGATGGTGGTATCGTCTGCTGGCAGGTCGTACATGACCGGTGGTGTCTTGACAGGGTGGATGTGCTGATAGTCTTGCTGTAATTCAGATGGCTTCAGGTCGCCGGCGATAACATGGTGTACCAGTTCGCGCAGTTCGCCCACTTCGCGTTTCATGTCCGACAGGAACTTGAAAATCAGCTCTCGTTCGAACTGCTCGTGATGACTGTTTTCGGAAGGCAGCAAAGCGGGCAGCTGCGATGGGGTAGGGCTGGTCAGGTACTTGGCGATGGTCACCTCGTCGATCAGGCGTTTCTGCTCTATCAGCGACATCTGCTCGGTCACGTTCTTCAGCTGGCGCACATTTCCGGGCCAGCCGTAGTTGGTCAGGGCTTCCTTGGCTCCTTCGGTCAGGGTGATTTGCGGGAAATGGTATTTCTCGGCGAAATCGGAGGCGAACTTAGTGAACAGCAGGAAGATATCGCCTTTGCGCTCGCGCAAGGCCGGCACGGTAATAGGCACGGTGTTAAGTCGGTAGTAGAGGTCCTCTCTGAACTTGGCCTTGGCGATGTGGTTAGCCAGGTTGATGTTGGTGGCAGACACCACGCGGACATTGGTTTTCTGCACTTTGGCAGAGCCCACCCGCAGGAACTCACCGGTTTCCAGAACCCTGAGCAGGCGGACTTGTGTGGCCAGGGGCAGGTCACCGACCTCGTCTAGGAAAATGGTGCCGCCGTCGGCCATCTCGAAATACCCCTTGTGATCCTCGGTAGCCCCGGTGAAAGCGCCTTTTACATGGCCGAAAAGCTCCGAGTCGATGGTGCCTTCTGGGATAGCTCCGCAGTTGACGGCAATGTATGGACCGTGTTTGCGGGGACTATGCTCGTGGATGATTTTCGGGAAATTCTCCTTACCCACACCGCTCTCGCCGGTAATCAGCACCGACAGGTCGGTGGGGGCCACCTGTACCGCTATGCTGATGGCACGGTCCAATTCGGGATCAAAACCGATGATACCGAAACGCTGCTTGATGGCTCGTGTGTTGATTTCCACTATTGACAGTTGGTTTTAGTTTAGGAAATCACGGGACTTTGCCCGAGACTTTTTATGCTTGTGCAGCCTATTGTTCCAATAGCAAAGTCCTGTGATTCAAGTGTTTTCAGATATTACCAAGCGAACAAAGGACGGTTGGACATCATGCTGTTGACTTTGGCTCTTACCTTGTCAACCACGGTGGTGTCGTTGAGATGGCTCAATACGTCGTCGATCAGTTCAACGATCTCGCCCATTTCGTTTTCTTTGAGGCCACGGGTGGTGATAGCGGGAGTACCCACACGCAAACCGCTGGTCTTGAATGCGCTACGGCTATCGAAAGGAACCATGTTCTTGTTCACGGTGATGTCGGCGGATACCAATGCGTTCTCAGCTTCCTTACCGGTCATTTCGGGGAATTTGGTGCGGAGGTCGATGAGCATCAGGTGGTTGTCGGTACCGTTGCTGATAACCTTGTAACCCTTGTCGATGAAGGCGGCGCACATGGTCTTGGCGTTTTTCATCACCTGCTGGATGTAGCGGTCGTAGTCGTCGGTCAATGCTTCACCGAAAGCCACTGCCTTGGCGGCGATCACATGTTCGAGGGGACCACCCTGTGTGCCGGGGAACACGGCGCTGTCGAGCAGGGCACTCATCTTCTTGATTTCACCCTTCGGGGTGGTTTTGCCCCAAGGATTGTCGAAATCCTGGCCCATCAGAATCAGACCGCCACGAGGTCCACGGAGGGTTTTGTGGGTGGTGGTAGTGACGATATGGCAGTATTTCAAGGCATTGTTCAGGTAACCTTTGGCGATAAGTCCGCTGGGGTGGCTGATGTCGCCCATCAGGATGGCACCGATTTTGTCGGCAATCTCGCGCATCTTAGCCCAATCCCAGTCACGGCTATATGCTGAACCACCGCCGATGATCAGTTTCGGACGGAACTCGAGCGCTTTCTTCTCCATGTCTTCGTAATCTACTGTGCCAGTCTCTTCTTTCACCTGGTAACCCACCACTTTGTAGTTGATACCGCTGAAGTTGACGGGGCTGCCGTGTGAGAGGTGACCGCCGTGGTTCAGGTCCATGCCCATGAAAGTGTCGCCACTGTTGAGGCAAGCCAAGAAAACGGCCATGTTGGCCTGGGCACCACTGTGAGGCTGTACGTTGGCCCAGCATGCGCCATAGAGCTCTTTGGCTCTCTCAATGGCGATGGTTTCGCTCTGGTCCACAATCTGGCAACCGCCATAGTAACGTTTTCCAGGATAGCCTTCGGCGTATTTGTTGGTCATCACAGAACCCATGGCTTCCATAACTTGATCGCTTACAAAGTTTTCTGAAGCGATTAATTCAATACCGTTCGTCTGACGGATTCTTTCTTTCTGAATGAGATCAAAAATTTGTGTGTCTCTTGTCATTGTTGTTGATTTGTTTAATTGTTGATTTGTTTATTTGTTTATTTGTTGATTTGTTTTTTATCACATATCTTTTGACAACTTTCCGTTTTCCGTTTAATTGGCACATTAGCACATTGTTAATTGGCACATTAAAAAGAACTTTCAGTTTTCAGTTTTCAGTTTTCAGTTCTTAATTCTTAAATTCTCCCACCTCCCACTTTCTACTTTCCACCTAATATCATCATCTCTCATAAATCTTCTTCTTTTTGCCCACGTCATACGAAAGGTAGGCAGCGAGGTAGAAGGGTTTGGCTTTGTTGAAGGCCATCTGTTGCACGTAAGGGAAAATCATGTCGATGCAAATGCCAATTTCCAGTGCGTGGATGGTTTGGTCTTTTTTGCTGAAGTCGAACGCAAAGCCCGTTTTGCCATAAAATCCCGGATGTGGATAGCTGATATGGGACAAGTTGGTCCAGAATGGAGCATGACCTATGATTTCTGATGCGTCAATCTCATCAGGATCATACCTTTGCACTTTAACAAAGCCGTAGTCATCAACCACTCGCAGATAGGTGGGGAACACCAGTCCCAGCGAAAGACCAGCCGACAGCGAGTAGCGGATGCTGACCCCGCCCCAATAGGGCTTGTGGTGAATGGTGCGTTGGTAGCCGTAGCCTGCCCGCAACAGAAAGAGGTCGCATAGTTTCCCGTAACAGAATGAGGTGCTGCCGTTGTAAAGGGCACTTTTGACCCGCACTGCCTTCGGATGCCGGTTGTACACACCGCCCACTTCCACAAAGTGCTTGTTGTAGTAGTCCGGTGTCCATCCGTACTGAAACCACAGCCCTGCTCCCGAAGTGTTGATTTCGAGATTGAAATTCCATTCCTTGGCGGTGACCACATGCTCGGTGGAGTCGGCTACGTCTTGTGCCCGTGAGACCAAAACAAGAACCATCAGCACGCCTGCAAGCAGACTTGCTTTGACGATGGGAGCTGTCTTTTTTTCACCGGACACCATCCTTGGGCTTAGAGCTGGTTGCTGTTGTCATCCACATTCACCACCTCGGTATAGTGACCGTAAGCGGCGCATTTGTGTTGTGTGTCACATGCTGAGAATACCAAAAGTCCGGCAAAAACCATAGCAATTACAATCATTATCTTCTTCATATCGTCTTTTTTTTTAATTTTGCAAAGATAATAAAAAACGTAATTTGTAGTTTTATATTATATCAATAATTAAAAAGAACAATAAGTTGTTGAGAATAAATAGATTTACAATTTTGCTGCTCATCTTTGTCTTTGGCCTTGTTTCGGCATTTGGTCAAAATAAAGGGAAAAAACCGCATTATGCGGTGGCTTTGTCTATTGACTCGGCGACTTACCAGCTATTGCGCCAATCCAACACTTTGTCGTTTTGCCGTCATGATTTGCTGAATTTGGAAGACTATCCGAGGTTCTCGCAGCAGATTGTCTCGTATTACGAAAATAACGGTTTTCCTTTTGTGGAGGTGCGCTTGGACAGTCTCGGGATGGAGGAACGACAAGCCTCCGCCAAGTTGGTGGTGGATAGGCATGAGTATGTGGTGTTCGACAGCATTATTGTGAGCGGAGATGCCAAACTATCAAGAAGTTATCTCTATCCGTATCTAGGATGGCGGCGTAAGAAGGGGTACAGGGAGAGTGTGGTGGCGGATATACCTTCCAAACTGGCGGAATTGCCTTTTGTGACGGAGGCGGCACCTTCGTCCATCGAGTTTGTCAACGACAAATGTTATCTATATCTCTATCTTAACAGACGGAAATGCAGTCAGTTTGATGGCTATATCGGCTTGGTGCCCGTGGATGACCGCACTGGCAAAGTGTCGCTGAACGGCGAGCTGAATCTGGATTTGCGGAATTTGTTCAAGATAGGGGAGCGCATTGCCCTGCAATGGCGCAGCACAGAGCGTTATTCGCAGAATCTGACGGTGGCGCTGAACTTTCCGTACCTGTTCCGCACACCACTGGGGGTGGATGGCCAGTTTTTGTTGGACAAAAAAGATACCAGCTATCTGAACATGAATTACTTGATTGGCTTGCAGTACTCTTTTATGGGGAATAGCTACGCCAAAGTTTATTTTGATTACACCACCTCGCGTGTTCTGGCGGCTTCGGCTTTGTCGCCGTCTTCAGGTTTGATGGATTATAACAAGTCTATGTATGGTATCGAATTTAATATCAGGAGGTTGGATTATATTTATAATCCTCGGAAAGGTGTTTCTTTTCTGATAGACGGCAGTGTGGGGCGACGCAAAATAGTCAGGAATGCCAAGGCCGACGAGTCGTTTTACGAGGGGCTGGAAATGCGGTCGAGTTCTTATCGCTTACGGGGGGAGCTGATGGGCTTTGTTCCGCTTCATCGCCGCTGGGTGCTGGTGTTAGGTGCCAACGGGGGGACAATGTTCGGTAATTATCATTACATGAATGAATTGTACCGCATCGGCGGCATGAATTCCTTACAGGGCTTTGACGAGAAGGCGCTCTATTGTTCCTCGTATGCCATTGCTCTGACGGAGTTGCGTTTTCTGTTTGCCAAGCGTTCCTATATCAATGCTTTCTTCAATGCCGCATGGTACGAGCGCAATATTCCGGACAATTATTTTCATGATTTTCCCTTTGGTTTTGGATTGGGACTGTCTTTCGATACCAAAGCGGGTATGTTCTATCTAAGCTATGCTCTTGGACATCAACACAATAGTCCTATCTCGTTCAAGACAGGAAAAATCCACTTTGGGGTGAAAGTGGGGTTCTAAAAAATGGGACTTGAAAGTTTATCGAGTATTCAATCGGATTTCGGCCCCTTTTGACAGCACATACACTGCAAGCTGTTTGTTTTTAACGCCAAAACGGATGGCGGCGGCGATGGAGTCTTCAGGGAAAAGGCGGGAACTGTCGAAGTGGTAAAGACTGTCGGAGGTGTCGAGCCAGCCGCCCACATAGCCATCGTGACGTATGGCGTGCCGCACCACACGGCCAAGTTGTTTGCGGGAGTGGCAACCCTGTGTGGCGGCGTAGGCAACCACAACGCCCACTGTGGGTTCCGTCATCGTGGCTAGGTTCATCGTAAAGCCGTCGGGGTGACTGAGACTGTAGGTCCACACACTGTCCGCCACTGCCCTAACACTGCTCCCATTCACCAGCCGGCTGTAACTGTGACAAGCCGTCAGCAGCAGGCTGCAAGCCACTACCATTATGGCCAGCGGAAGCCTAGCCATGCTTATTCTTCCAAAGTTCTTTATTTCCACGTTTTTATTTTTCGCAGATATTCATGCGGTGTTTTGATGATACGGTTCGATTATAGGCAATCCGAACCCATAGTCAGAGAGTCTTCTATCGCTTTCCGTCCCGCCTCCGTCATCAGTCTGCGGTGTTCCAGGTCGGCGCAGCGTTGCCGGTTCAGTTCCGTCCAGTGACTGCCTTTGCGGCGCGGCGAGAGGCGTTGCGCCAACCTTCCGTCAGACAGCCGCTTGACTGTTGAGTCGATTCATCCAAAACAGAGTGCTTCTTCCACCACCTCGATGTAGGGCAGGCCACCATTATTGAATCTCTTCCAACGCCCCTGTCTCCGAGTCAATGATGAACCCTCGCACCACGATGTCCTTCGGGACGAGCGGGTGGGTGCGGATGGTCTCCACAGTCTTGCGAACGGAAGTTGGGGTATCCTTGAAACCCTCTAACCAGTGGTCAAGTTTGATGCCGCACTTGCGTATGGTGTCGAGGGTCTCGTCCGTCACGCCGCGGGCAATCATCTCATGGTGGAAGTGGTCGTAGCTCATGTGGCAGGCACCGCAGTGTGAGTGTGCTACCACCATAATTTCCTGTACACCCAACTCGTAGATGGCCACAATCAAGCTGCGCATGGCGGAGTCGAAGGCGGAGATCACCAGTCCTCCCGCATTTTTGATGATCTTCGCGTCGCCATTTTTCAGTCCGAGGGCGGCGGGCAGCAGCTCCGTCAGTCGCGTGTCCATGCACGACAGCACCGCTAACTTCTTGTCGGGGTACTTGTCGGTGATATACTTCTCGTAGCCCTTCTGCGCCACGAATGTCTTGTTGTATTCAATAATTTGGTCAATCATAATCAGTCGTTTTGATATCAATGTGTAGGTCGATAATTATTTTTAAGTAAGTCCAATTTCCAGTTCTCAAACTGTTTATCGCGGGTTACAATATAACCCGTGACTTCGGGCAATTTTGCTGATGGTCTCTTCCGGCAAGCGGCTGTGAAAATGAAGGTAATAGTCATATCCAACATCCACTTGCAGTTTTTTGGCCTCGTTTACCAATGCACACCAGAACAATTCCCTCAAACAAGCTTTCAAAACCGTATCTATCTTGGAAGTTGCTATGCGTTGCCCCTCTTTCAAAGAGGGAACGATCTGATACATAGCTTTGTTCTCTTTGTTAAACGCCTTTTCTCGATGCAAATAAAAAGTGCTTGGATCAACAATCGTCAAGAACTTGACACCCGAAACTTCCAAAAGTTCTTTTACGGTATCAACGTATGCGGACTCGACTCTCAGATATTCCTCTTTGGTCAACACTTCCCCGTCAAAGCTTCTCCCGATGTCGCTAACAGAAGTCCATTCGTTTTTGGTATAAACACCATCCTTATAGTATTGAGGTTGGTATTTGACAATCTCACAGCCGTATTTTATGAAAGGGCTGTTAAGATTCGTGCTGTTCTTTCGCTTGAAAACCTTTTCGCGTAACATATTACTTTGATCTTGATGATTCTTCACATTGGAGGGGTTTTATTGGTGCAAAATAGAAAAAAATATCATTCTATTTTCCCTTCTTAATATTCTCCAACTGCCGCCTCATTACACGCTCATTCCAATTAGAGGGTTTCTTTTTGCTGTTAAAAAAAGGAAATCCTTTATCAATCCAACGTTGCTGGTATTCTGAAAAAGAATTACCTTCGGCCTTGTCATCAAATCCAAATTCAAAACCGCAGCAGGAGCAAATGACATACGACGGGAGTCCGAATTCGTCATACGGCGGTTCTTCCAATTTGTTGTAACCACAAACGGGGCAGATATACATTGTGCGCCTTTGCTCTGTCATAAGGATCGTATCTCTTTTGTGATTTTTCTTGCTGTTTTCTTTGATTTTGCTGCAGTTCTACCGCCATAATAGATAAACTCACTGTTTTTATAACTTAGGGAGGCATGAGGGTAGATTTGTCTATGTGAAAAACCAGCGTTTATGGTGTCGTAGCCGTGGGTGGTGAGGAATTGGATCAACTCATCGGGGTGGCTGAGAGGCCAGTCCATCAATCCAAACATCCATTGGTCTAATGCGACGTTGTCAATGCTGTCTGACTCCAGTTCGTCAGGAACATACATCTTGTATGGTGAATAATCATAACTGCTGGTGCTTTTTATAGTGTAATCTTTCAGGCAAGTTCCTTTGCGAACAATGATGATTTTCTGCCAATCGGTGGTGTCAATATCGATGTAACCCCAATCGCGCAAGTTTGCCAGTACAGCGCTGGCATTGGCTGCATGGTCGCTACCTGGATGATGAATGAGTTCAAGGTCTAGTATGTAATCGCCTTTGAAGTGGCCCGGTTCGCTATAGCTACGTAGGTTTTGTGAAAGCCCTTCAATCTGATTTGCCACCGATGTTACATCATCGTGCAAAGTCACGGTGTCACCGAATGTCAGAATGGTGTCCTTGGGTATAGTAGCCAGTTGTCTGTCCCTGAATATGCGCTGCCCATTGACCGTTAGTGTGTAGCCTTCGGTCTCGATATGGTGGTGCGTCCTGTCATGCTTACGGAAGCAAGAGGAGAGGACCACCAGCAGAATCGTGCATATCAACAGGATTTTCTTCAACGGATTATTGGACTTTGACATGAACTTTTCGCTTTCCACGACGAATCATTTTTTCATCGCTTCGCGGATATCCATCATGATTTTCTGGGCCAGGTGGTCGGCTTGGGCTTCGGTGCCGGCTTCGGCGTAGATACGGATGATAGGTTCGGTGTTGGAGGTCCTCAGATGTACCCATCCATTATCGAAGTCAATCTTCACGCCATCAATGCGGTTTACCTCGTACTGGTTGTAAGCTTCGGCAATGCTGTCCAGAATGTGTTTCACATTCATGTTCGGCTGTAATTCAATCTTGTTTTTGGAGATGAAGTAGGCGGGATATTGCAGGCGGATTTCGGTGCAGCTTTTCTTGCTTTTGGCCATATAGCTGAGGAACAGCGCAATGCCGACGAGGGCGTCGCGGCCGTAGTGCAGGGCGGGATAAATCACGCCTCCGTTACCTTCGCCACCGATAATGGCGTTGGTCTCTTTCATTTTGGCCACCACATTTACCTCACCGACAGCCGAGGCGTTGTAGTCCACACCATATTGGCGGCTCACATCGCGCAAAGCTCTGGTAGAGGACAAGTTGGAGACAGTGTTGCCCTTTTCGTGTTGCAGAATGTAGTCGGCCACGGCTACCAATGTGTATTCCTCCACAAACATCTCTCCGTCGTCCTTGACAATGGCCAGACGGTCCACATCGGGATCCACCACAAAGCCCACGTCGTAAGAATGGCGTTTCATCTCGTTGGAGATTTCATGCAGATGCTCTGGAATCGGTTCGGGATTGTGCGGGAAGATGCCGGTGGGCTCGCCATACAGGAATTTCACCTTGCGCACTCCCAACTTCTCGAGCAGTGGTTTCAGGGCGATTCCTCCCGTGGAGTTCACAGCGTCCACAATGACCGAAAGGTCGGCCTTGGTAATGGCTTTAGCATCCACCAATGGCAGCTTCATGATGGCGTCCACATGGTCTTCGATAGCGTGGTCGTAAAAAGTATAGCTGCCTAAATTCTTGATGTCAGCATAGGTAAAATCTTGTTTGTCAATAATATCCAGCAATTCTTTTCCTTCTGCTCCTGAAATGAATTCTCCTTTGTTATTGAGCAGTTTCAAGGCATTCCATTGCATGGGGTTATGGCTGGCAGTAATGATGATGCCGGCATCGGCATGTTGCTGAATAACAGCCATTTCCACTGTAGGGGTGGTGGACAGACCCAAATCCACGACATTCACGCCCATAAATTGCAGAGTGCTGCAAACCAATTGGTTGATTTTGTCACCAGAGATACGTGCGTCACGTCCTACAATCAGCGTGAGCTTCTTTTGGCTGTCGTCTTTGCGCAGAAAGGTGACAAATGCGCTGGTAAATTGGATAATGTCAATGGGGGTGAGGTTGTCACCGGCTTTGCCGCCGATGGTGCCTCTGATGCCGGAGATGGATTTGATTAGTGACATAAAGATTTCGTTTATAAGTGTTGAAAAAAATCTCTGCAAAAATACAAAAAAATCGTATTTTTGCCGCCTGAAAAATCATCAGAAATGAAAAAAAATATTGTACTTGTCGGCTTGCTTTGTATAGCTAACTATTTTGTTTTCGCTCAATCAGAACTTTACGATCTACATCCTGCGTTTCCGCATCATCTTACAGCCGAGGAGCAGTTGTTGATGCACACTTTGCCTGAGAAGGCGGCTCGCAACGCCACTGCTGCGCCGTCGGGACCAGTTACCGCTTTGGCGGAGTTCCAGCCCATGATGGGGGTGATGATTCGCTACCCGTTGGGAATCCCGGTGAGTCTGGTGGCTCAGCTTTCGCAGATTACTCAGGTGAAAGTGTTGGTGGGAACTGCTTATTATCAGGATATTGCTAGTTCCTCCTTTGCCCAGAATGGCGTGAATATGTCGAATGTGGAGTTTTGGTTAATTCCCAATGACTCTTATTGGACTCGCGACTATGGCCCATGGTTCATTATTGATGGCAATGACCAGGTGGCGGTTATCGACTTCACTTACAACCGTCCGCAGCGCCCGAATGACGATGCCTCTTTGGAGTATGTGGTGCAGCATTTGAATATGAACCGTTATGTGATGCCGATGGTGCACACCGGAGGAAATTATATGACAGACGGCTATGGAACCGCGGCTTCCACACAGCTGCTCATTGATGAGAATCCTACTGAAACTGTCGCTTCATTGCGTCAAATGGCCCATGAATATCTGGGCATCAATAATTATATGTTTATTGAGGATCCTATGGATGATTATATTTTTCATATTGACTGTTGGGGCAAGTTCTTGGGGGTGGACAAGGTGTTGGTAGCCCAGGTGCCGACAAGCGACTACCGTTATGCCGACTATGAGGCTGCCGCCGCTGTTTTCGCCAATGCCACTACCCCGTGGGGTAACCACTATCAGGTATTTAGGGTCTTTGAGCCGGGAACGGGTACTTTGGTCACTCCTTATACCAATTCACTGATTTTGAACGACCATGTGTTTGTGCCTATCGCTGGTTCCCAGTGGGACGATGATGCCATTGCCGTTTATCAGGAAGCCATGCCGGGCTATACCATTGTGCCCGTGATGCAGGTCAGTGGCACACCCTGGGAAAATACCGATGCCTTGCATTGCCGCACGCACGAGTTGGCCGACAAGGGTATGCTGTATATCAAACACTATCCTTTACTGGGAGCACAGGAGATGCAAAATGGTGCCGCCACGCTGACTGCAGAGATCAAGGCTCTGAGTGGACAGTCATTGGTGACGGATTCAGTTTTAACGTATTACAGAATTAATCATGGTGCATGGCAGCATACTGCGCTGACTTCCGTTGGAGGTAGCTCTTTCGAGGTGTCTGTTTCGGGATTGCAGGACTTGGATACGGTTGATTATTACCTCTTTGCAAAAGACCAGTCGGGTAGGAGAGAGCAGCATCCTTATATCGGGGCTGCCGACCCACATCGCTTTGTGGTGAACGCACCTACGTCCATTCAAAACCAGTCGTTGGAGGCATCTGTGTTGCTTTATCCCAACCCTGCAGTAGATCGCTTCACTTTGAGAGGTGAGAATCTGGCTTCGGTAAAAGTATATAATGCCATGGGACAGTTTGTGGACGAATATCCCTTGCATCGCGCAACGGTTATCAATTGCCAGGACTGGCCCGCCGGAGTGTATTATCTGTCGATTCTGATGGATAATGGCACTGTTGTGAGTAAGAAAGTGGTGAAGATTAATTAGCAAATTAGTTAATGTGCTAATGTGCTGATTTTTAGGGGTTAGTGATTAGGGGTTAGTGGAGTTCCATTGCGCTCATGTGAGAGATGCTTCGCATCAGGGGAGTCTTTGGAATTTGAAATGATAGTGGGATATTGCAAACTACTCCATTTCGCAGCGGGTTTATTCAGTTCTTCGGTGCACATTAAATTCGTACTGCGAAGAGGTACACCGCGTTTTCCATACCCCACACTTCGGCCTACGGCCTTATGTGGGGTTGCTGAGAGAATGTCTCTTCGATATATATATCCGTAAGACAGTCTGATACACTTTGCTGCAAGACACTTGTTCTGGTCACGGCCTCGAAGAGGCCTCCTCTCTTGTAACCCCATATGAAGCGCAGCGAGTATGGGGTTGTGACAATGCACTACTTAGTTCCCATCTTACACCCCACTGTGGCGAAGAAGAGGATGTAGGCATAGCTGACAAAGAGCAGTGAATAAGCTATTTGAGGGGTGAAAGCGAGGGAGAGTTTGCCGTAAATCAAGGGCAGGATGGCACCGCCGGCGATGGCCATGATCAGGAAGGCGGAACCGAGTTTGGTGTATTTGCCCAGGTCGTGGATGGAGAGCGGCCAGATGGCGGGCCACATGATGGCATGGGCGAAACTGAGGCAGATGATGGCGATTACCGACACAATGCCGCTGGTGCATAGAGCTACCACCACCAATACGATGGATAATAACAGCTGGATAATCAGGGCCATGCGCTGAGACAGAATTTTTGGCACGGTGATAATGCCTAAGAGATAACCCACAATCAATGCCACCAGCGCATATGCGGGCAGCATGTTGGTGACATTTTCCGGTAAGCCTATTGAGTTTCCGTATGTCTTCAGATAGTCGATGGCAATAACTTCGGCTCCCACATAAAAGAAAATGGCTAAAACACCTAACCACAGATAGGGGTAGGCAAAGATGGAATTGCGGGACGTACCGGCAGTGTCAGAACCTTCTTCATCTTCTTGTATTTCATGTAATTTGGCAATCTTGACAAATACTACCAAGGCAATCAGAATGGCAGTGATGATGAGATAGGGCACAATGACCTTGTTGGACAGCTGCTGCAGCAGCACTTCACGTCCCGGGTCTGCCAGGTCCATTGCCTTGATTTGCTCTACCAGACCGTCGGTGGTGGAGAACAGGGTGTTAGCCAGAATCAGCACACCGATAATGCCAGCCAGCTTGTTGCAGATGCCCATGATGCTCATGCGACGGGCGGCTGACTCAACGGGGCCAAGAATGGTGACATAGGGGTTGGAGGCCGTCTGTAGCAGCGACAAGCCTATGCCCATGATGAACAGGGCCAGCAGGAAGATCATGTAGGTGCGGGTCATGGCTGCGGGAATGAACAATACCGCGCCAATAGCCATGATGATCAGTCCCAGGGCCATGCCATTGCTGAAACCGGTCTTTTTGAGTACCAGCGACGAGGGTATAGCCATGACAAAATAGGCGATATAAAAGGCGAAAGGAACAAACGAGGCCTGGAATTTGTTCAGGTTGCAGGTAAGTTCCAGATAAGGCATCAAAATGCTGTTGAGCCAGGTGACGAAGCCAAAGACGAAAAACAGGGCACCGATCACCGACATGCTGAAGGTAAGGTTTTTGGTATTTTGCATTGTTATGAAATTTTAACATGCAAAATTACATAAAAATCTTGAATAATACACAAATTTCTTACCCTTCGTAGCTGGGGTCGATTTCGGCAAAACGAAGGTATTCGCTGGTGAAGATGGGGGTGATGTCTTCGTACAGTTTGAAGATTTCCGGCAAGTTGTTGTCAGGAATTTTCGTGTTGTTGGACAGCAGTTGCGCCACATGATCCTGCTCCCATCGCAAAATACGGATTTCGGCATCGCAGAAAATGTCCTCAAAGAATTTGCGTTTCGCACTTTTCTGGCGGTCTGTGAGGTCTTCCGCAAACAGGTCGTGATCGTTCACGACAGCGCATCCGGGAATTTGCGAGAGTGCCTGCTCAAATTCACCAACATTGCTTTCTTTGCGCGCATAATACAATAGCAGGTAGTCCATGTCGGTGTGTCGCCATTGATGGAGGCAGATGCCCTGTGAGTTCAGGATGTAACAGAATTCGTCGAACAAAGAGAGGGTATGGAACGACAGGTTCTTTTCCTTCTTGGAAGTGGGGTAGCCTTTCTGATTGAACAGGGTGCTTTTGTTCTCCAGAATCACCAAAGTGATGTCGCAGGGCTCGTTGAGACGGGCAAAAGCCAGTTGATAACAGCAGTCATAATTCTTGTCGCTGTATTCGAATTCTCCGATGGAGTGGACGTCCGTCTTCAGGTATCGCTCCATGGTGGACAGGAAAACGAAAAACGACTCCTTGGTTTGCGCTCCAGCCAAATGGTACTGGTTTCTGTTGCCAAAGAAATCGTTAAAGTTATATGTCGGCTTTTTTGGACGGGCCATCCGAGGACTTATTTTTTGGTCTGGTTGGCGACCTCCTCGATTTTTTTCTTAAGGGTTTCCTCGTCGATCAGGTAATAGTCTTTTACCAATTTCATATTGTCGTCGAATTCCAACACGAGTGGAACGCCGGTCGGGATATTCAGGGCGGCGATTTCCTCATCGGGAATCTGTTTCAGATGTTTGAGCAGACCTCTGAGGCTGTTGCCGTGGGCGGCGATCAGCACCTCTTTGCATTCCTGCAACTTGGGCTGTATGTTGTTTTCCCACAGAGGGATGATGCGCTTGGTGGTGTCTAAAAGAGATTCCGTACCCGGCTTAGCTTCGGCTTCGGGGAAACTTTGGTAGCGGATGTCGTGGGCGGGGTGGCGCGGGTCGTCGAGCGGGATGGCGGGAGGGGCCACGCTGAAGCTGCGGCGCCAGATTTGCACTTGTTCGCTGCCGTATTTGTCCACCATCTCTTTCTTGTTCATGCCTTGCAGAAAACCATAGTGCTTCTCGTTCAACCTCCAGGTTTTCTCTACGGGAAGCCATAAAAGTCCCATCTCGTCCAGAATGATGTTCAAGGTCTTGATGGCGCGGGTAAGCATGGAGGTGTAACAATAGCGAATGTTGAAGCCTCCGGCTTTCAGCTCTGCACCGGCCTCGCGGGCTTCGTTCATGCCGCGTTCGCTCAAATCCACATCGGTCCAACCTGTGAAACGGTTCTCCTGATTCCAGACACTCTGACCGTGTCTGACTAATATCAATTTGTACATGTTATCTTAGATTTTATTGTTTTCGGGGAAAATAATGCTGGGTTTGAAATGTTTGGCTTCCTCAAAATCCATGAGGGCGTATGAGATGATGACCACAATGTCGCCTACCTGTACCTTGCGGGCGGCGGGACCGTTCAGGCAAATCACTCCCGAGTTTCTCCGACCCTTGATGACATAGGTTTCAAAACGCTCGCCATTGTTCATGTCTAAAACCTGAACTTTCTCGTTTTCAATAAGATTGACAGCGTCCATCAGGTCCTCGTCAATGGTAATGCTACCCACATAATTCAAATCCGCTTCAGTAACTGTCACCCGATGGATTTTGGATTTCAATACTTCGATTTGCATTTTCTACTGGATGTTTAAGTCAATATCGATTATAATAAACTGAATATGAATTATTTGTATCGAATATTATCAATTAATCTCACTTCACCAACATAGACAGCGATGCAGCCGATGATACCTGTTGACAGGTCGGCGAACTCCACAGGCTGGAGGGTTGTGTCATCCACGATTTCGTAGTAGTCAAGTTTGAAACCGTCAATTTTGTTGATTTCACTGATGACAAAATCCTTGATTTCCTGGATGGGTGCGTCTTTCAGTCGTAATGACTCTGTGAGAATACGATAGATGTTGGCAGCTTTCATGCGGTCTTCCACTGAGAGTCGCTGGTTGCGGGAGCTCATAGCCAAGCCGCTGGCTTCACGCACAATAGGGCAGGGAACGACCTGGGTCTTGATTCCGTAATCTTTTACCAAACGCTTGATAATTGCCAACTGTTGGAAGTCTTTTTCGCCGAAGTACGCTTTGTCGGGGGTGGTCCAGTCGAAGAGACGTTTGACGATAATGCCCACCCCATTGAAATGTCCGGGGCGGAAAGCGCCTTCCATCACCTTGTCAAGTTGGCCAAAATCATATACTTCTTTTGGCGGTTCGGGGAAGACCTCTTTTGCGGTGGGGGTGAAAGCCACATCCACGTAAGGTTCAATTTTTTTCAGGTCACCCTCCACATCGCGGGGGTATTTCTCCAAATCTTCGGGGTTGTTGAACTGAACCGGGTTGACAAAAATGGAGCAGACCACTACTTCGTTTTCCTGTTTGGCTCTTTTCATCAGCGACAGATGTCCATCATGCAAGGCGCCCATGGTGGGAACAAGTCCTACTGATTTGCCATTGCTTTTAACGCGGAAGACCACGTCTTTTAATTCTTCAATAGTTTTGACTACGAGCATATAATTTAATGTTTTATAATTTTCAAAACATCTTCTTCAAAAGAACTTTCAGGCTTTTCGAGGATTTCCCCGATAACTACGCGTTCCCCATTATCGATGCGATAAATCGCAAAATAGGGCAATGTGGGGGGCACCATGTCGTTAATACCATTATTATACTCACGGTTGCAGCCGATGAATTTGTATTCGATGGACTGTTGATATTTGGCTCCCATGGTCATGGCAAAAGCATAGAAATGAGGAAGTTGCTTCAGTGACTCTTCATCCCATGCGCCAAAGTATGCGTCGATTTCATACTTTGTATTTGCTTGTGATTCAAGAACTTCGGCAAGTTTAACTGTCGCATCGGCGTTCAAAACCACGTCTAAAGAATATTCCTTCAAAAGACTGTTAAATTCCGCTTGCGTCAAATCCTCCCATGTACAAAGTCCCACGGGGATTTGGTAAGATTTTTCCTCGTCATTTTCCCATTTGAGATTCTGGGAGAAAATGCTACTCGTTGAAAGTAAGCATATTACAATAACAAATGCAAATTTCTTCATAACTTTAATTTTAATCTGCAAATGTATATTAAATTCTTGGAATAGCAAGGGGAAATTAAGTTTTTTTTGGAACAATTATTTGTTGACCTTCTCTTCGGCGATTCTTTGCTTGATAATTTCCTCTTGTTTGGCGGCGGGCATGGGGGCGTATTGATAGAATTCCATGGAGTAGTTGGCGCGGCCGCTGGTGATATTACGCAGGGCAGTGGCATAGCCGAACATTTCCATCAACGGAATGAAACCGTCGAGTTTCTGCGAGCCTTTTCTGAAACGGCGCATGTTTTCGATACGGCCACGGCGCTTGTTGATGTCGCGGGTCACATTGCCGATGTAGTCGTCGGGGGTGTTGACTTCTATTTTCATCATGGGTTCAAGCAGTACGGGGTTGGCTTTTTTGAAGCCCTGCTTGAAGCACATGGCGGCGCACAGCTGGAAGGCCATGTCGCTGGAGTCCACCGGGTGGAAGCTGCCATCGAGAAGGACACACTTGACATCCACCACGGGATAGCCGGCCACGGGACTTTTGGCCATGGCGGCCAGCAAGCCTTTCTGGATGGAGGGCATGTATTCCTTGGGGATGACACCGCCCTTGGTCATATCCACAAACTCGAAGCCCTTGCCGGGATTGGGTTCGAAGCGGATGACAGTATGGGCATATTGGCCCTTGCCGCCGCTTTGCTTGGCGTGCTTGTAGTTGCTTTCGGTTTCGGTGGTGATGGTTTCGCGGAAAGATACGGAAGGCGCACCCACGCTGATGGGCACCTTGAACTCGTCGCGGATACGCTCCACCAGAATCTCCAAGTGCAATTCGCCCATGCCGGCAATGATGGTCTCTTCGGTTTCTTCGTCAAAATGCGAATGGAAAGAGGGGTCTTCGTTGGTCAGCTTGGCCAATGCTTCGCCCAGCTTGTCGCGGTTTTTCTTGTCCTCGATGTTGACTTTCATCTCGATGACGGCAGGCGGCACCTGGATGGATTCGAGCAACACGGGATGGTTTTCGTTGCAGAGGGTGTCACCGGTGCGGGTGTATTTCATACCCACCAATGCGATGATTTCGCCGGCTCCTGCCTCGTTGATTTCCTCGCGTTCCTTGGCCTTGATGCGGAAGATGCGGCCCACACGCTCGTTCTTGCCTTTGTTGACATTGTACAGACTCATGCCACTGCTCAGTTTGCCGCTGAAGATGCGGATGAATGTTTGCTGGCCCACGTAGGGGTCGTTGATGAGTTTGAAAGCCAAGGCTGAAAATGGCTCATTCAGAGAAGGCTGACGCTGGATGGTCTTCTCCTCGTCGTCGGGGTCGTGGGCGATGACTGCTCCCTTGTCGGTGGGAGAGGGCAGGTAATCGACAATGGCGTCGAGCAACAATTGGATGCCTTTGTTTTTGTAGGCGGCACCACACAAAACAGGGGTCACCAGCAACTTGATGGTAGCCTCGCGGATAGCCTGTTTCAGCACCTCCTCGTCCACGTCGGTCTCCTCAAGGTAGCATTCGGCCACCTTGTCGTTGTAGTCGGCCAGCTTCTCGATGAGGAAGTTGCGAGCCTGCATGGCTGGCGCTTTGAGCTCGTCGGGTATCTCACTTACAATGCGTTCTTTTTCGGAAAAAGTAATGGTTTTCATGCCCACCAGGTCGATCATGCCTTGGAAGGTGTTTTCGGAACCGATGGGTAATTGGATAGGCAAGGCGTTGGCACCCAGGTAATTGTTCATCTGGTTGACTACCTCGTTGAAATCCGCGCCGGTGCGGTCCATCTTGTTGACGAAAGCAATACGGGGCACACGGTATTTGTCGGCTTGGTTCCATACGGTCTCGCTTTGGGGCTCCACACCGCCGACAGCGCAGAACACGGCCACCATGCCGTCGATGACACGCAGTGAGCGTTCCACCTCGATGGTGAAATCCACGTGCCCGGGAGTGTCTATCAGGTTGATCTGGTGATCGTTCCACTGGGCGGTGATGGCGGCGGAGGCAATGGTGATGCCTCGTTCCTGTTCCTGTTTCATGAAGTCCATGGTAGCCTGCCCGTCATGGGTCTCACCAATCTTGCGGTTGACACCGGTGAAATAAAGTATTCGTTCGGATACGGTGGTCTTGCCGGCATCGATATGAGCGGCAATTCCGATGTTTCTGAGCTTTGAAATGCGAAAATTCATTATTTATTTTATTGATTATTAATTAGTTGACTATTTTAATTTGATTTTGCAAAGATACGTAATAATTAGCAAATTAGCAAATTAGTTTATTAGCCAGTGAAATTAGCCAAGGATATGATGTGCCAATGAATTTTGAATTCTGAATTTTGAACTTTGAATCCTAAAATATTTGTACCTTTGCAGAAAATTTTGAATGATGAAAAAAATAGTGGTATTGTCGGGTGCGGGGGTGAGCGCGGAAAGCGGCATCAGCACCTTCAGAGACAGCAATGGCCTCTGGGAAAACTATAATGTGGAGGATGTGGCCAGCATCGATGGCTGGTACCGTAATCCCGAACTGATGATTGATTTTTACAATGTGCGCCGCCGTGAGCTGGAGCATTGCCAGCCCAACGATGCACACAAAATCATTGCCGAGCTGGAGCAACAATACGAGGTGGTGGTGGTGACGCAGAATGTGGATAATCTGCATGAAAGGGGAGGCTCTTCGCATGTCATTCATCTGCATGGCGAACTGACCAAGGCATGCAGTGAACGTGGCAAGCGCTGTGTGGAGGATATCGGTTACCGTGACATCAAATATGGCGAGAAGGCTGCCGATGGCGGGATTCTCCGTCCCTTTATTGTTTGGTTCGGTGAATCGGTTCCCTTGCTGGAAGATGCTGCCGCTCATGTGCAAACCGCTGACATCTTGATTATTATCGGTACTTCACTCAATGTGTACCCGGCAGCGGGATTGTTGTATTACGCTCCTGCTGGTATTCCGATTTATGTTATTGACCCAAAGGAGGTGCAGCCCATCCGTCGTGAGGTTATTTTCATCAAAGAAAAAGCCACTGAAGGGATGAGGCAGTTGAGGGCGAAATTGATGTAGATGCCAGTGGTAAGGGATCAGTGGTCAGGTGGAAGGTAGAAGGTAAAAGGTGGAAGGTGGAAGGCAGGAGTGATTAGGATATGGTGATTAGGGGATACAGAGAGGTGACCTCTCCGAGGCCATGACCTGAGCAGGTATCTTGCAGTGAAGAGTAGCAGACTGCCTTGTAGGTATATGTCTCGAAGAGACAGTCTCTCAGTAACCCACATCAGGCCGTAGGCCGCAGTGTGGGGTATGGAAAATGTGGTATATCTCTTCGCAGCGCGAATGTAATGTGCACCGAAGGACTGTATAAACCCGCTGCGAAACGGATTAGTTTGCAATATCCAACTATTATTTCAAATCAAAAAATTAAAGAATAATTATATCTTATTGTATGTCAATAGATTAAATTTCTAAATTAAAAAAATATCGCAACAATAGTAATTCAGAATTCAAAATGGAAAAAATAGATTTCAAATTTTCAGTTCCCATCCAAATCAAGATGAGCGATTTGGATCCGTTCAATCATGTGAACAACGGCATCCAGTGCCATTATTTCGATTATGGCCGCAGCGCTTATTTTGAGCATGTTTTTCAGGAACCTATCGACTGGAGCACCTTCGACCTGGTGCTTGTGCATGTGGATATGGATTTCCATAATGGCATCGAATTTAATGATAAAATTGTATGTTGCAGCAAAGTGACCGAAATTGGACACAAAAGTTTCAAAATGGTGCAGCAATTGGTGGATGAGAAAACGGGGATTCTCAAAACCACTTGTCACAGTGTGATTTGCGGTTTCGACCGCCAAACGCACCAGTCCATCCCGCTACAAGACAAATACGTGGAGAAGTTGAAAACTGAAAACTGAAAGCTGAAAGTTTTTTTAATGTGTAATTAATACGGGTGAGTCTCGTGCTACGCACTCGAGGTGAGTGATGCTTCGCATCAGGTGAGTCTTTGAATTTTGAATCCTTAATCCCTGATACCTAACCCCTAATCACTAACCCCTAATCACTGACCCCTGACCCCTGAAACCTGTTTAAAGATCTCCCACATCACCATTCCCGCGGCGATGGTCACGTTGAAGGAGTGTTTGGTACCGAACTGGGGGATTTCGATGGCTCCATCTACGATGGGCAGCAGTTTGTCGCTGACACCGAACACCTCATTTCCCAAGATGATGGCGGTTTTCTGTCCTTGGGGAATTTTCAGATCTTGCAGCATGATGGACTGGTCGGTTTGTTCTACCATAAAAACCTTGTAGCCACTATGTTGCAGTTGTTTGACGGCTTCCACTACATCCTCGAAATAATGCCATTCCACGCTTTCGGTGGCGCCGAGGGCGGTTTTGTTGATTTCCTTGTTGGGCGGGCAGGCGGTGATGCCGCAAAGATATAGCTGTTCTACGGCTAAGCCGTCGCAGGTGCGGAAAATGGAGCCGATATTGTTCATGCTGCGTATGTCGTCTAAAACGACGGTCAGCGGTATTTTCTTGATTTTTTTGAACTCCTCGGGGCTTACACGGTGGAGTTCTTCCATAGATAGTTTTTTCATAGCTTAGAAAGGCATTTCTCCGTCGTCGGTGCCGGTAAAGTTGGTGTCGGGTTCGTCGTTGAAACTGGCGTTGAAGGTGCTGAAGCTGGCGCTGGGGGCAATGCCGGCGGCAGGATCGACAAAAGTGCTGCCTTCCCCACCATTTTCTACAAAATGAGGCACATCGTCCACATCGGTGAACTTGGTGTACTGACTCTGGAAGCGGATACGGACATTGCCGCCCGAGCCGTGACGGTTCTTTTCAATCATGATATCGGCCAAACCTTCTGAAGGCGTATTGTCTTCAAATGCCTCAAATTTGTAATATTCAGGACGATAGATAAACATAACCATATCGGCATCCTGCTCGATAGAACCGGATTCACGAAGGTCGGACAGCTGAGGACGTTTCACACCGGGGCGGGTTTCAACGGCACGGCTCAACTGCGACAAGGCGATGACAGGCACGTTCAGGTCTTTGGCCAAAGCTTTGAGTGAACGGGAGATATGGCTGATTTCCTGTTCGCGGTTGCCAGTGCCCTTGGCTCCGTCCACATTGCCCTGCATCAGCTGCAAGTAGTCCACAATAATCAAGTCGATATCGTTGTGAGCCTTCAGACGGCGGCATTTGGCGCGCAAGTCGAAAATGGAGAGCGCAGGGGTGTCGTCGATGATCAGATTGGAGCTGAAAAGCACGTTGATTTTTTCCATCAGGCGTATCCATTCGGTTTCGTTGAGTTTGCCTTTGGCGATTTTTTCGGCAGAGATACCCGACTCGATAGCGAATAGTCTGTGAACCAGCTGGGTGGCGGACATTTCCAAGGAGAAGAAAGCCACTTTCTTGTTGAAGTCCAGGGCGGCGTTGCGGGCGATGGACAGCACGAAAGAGGTTTTACCCATACCGGGACGGGCGGCCATGATAATCAGGTCGGAGCGTTGCCATCCTCCGATTTTCTCGTCAAGGGCGCGGATGCCGGTGCGCACTTGCAGCTCGTCGCTGCTTTTGTTGTTCATCTCCTGCAGCTCGTGGATGGCGTTCTGCACCACGGTGCGCAGTTCTTTGCTGTCGCGCTTGAAGTTGTTCTGGATGATGTTGAACAGGTCGGTCTCGGCCTTGTCCATCAGTTCCAGTACGTCTTTGGAGTCGTCGTAAGCATCGCGGGTGATGTTGCTGCACACGGAAATCAGCTCGCGCAACACAAACTTCTCCATGACGATACGGGCGTGGTATTCGATGTTGGCGGAAGAGGCCACACGGTTGGTGAGCGATGCCAGATAAGAGGCTCCTCCCACAAACTCCAGTTGTTTCTCTTTCCGCAGTTTGTTGGTAACCGTCAGCAGGTCAATGGGTTCTGACTTGGTAAAAAGGTCGAAAATCGCTTTGTAAATCATCTGGTTGGCCTCGCGGTAGAACATGTTGGAGGTCAGCGAGTCGATGACTACACTCACTGCGTTGGCATCAATCAACATGGCTCCCAGCACGGCTTCCTCTATGTCAACAGCCTGAGGCACAATCTTTCCAGTGTTGCCCAAAGCATTTTCAATCGTATTGTATGACAGTCTGTTTTCAGTTTTCCTAGAAGTAATAGTTTTATTCTCCATGTTGAATCGTTGATTTGTTGAATTGTTGATCTGTTCCTGTGTTAAGACGCTCGTTAAGGCGTTCACTTTCGTTCTTTCGGGTATTCGGTTATTGTTCCACCGTTTTTTCGTCTTTCCGTCTCCCCGAATGCACGTAGTGCATGTCTCCCCGTCTCTCAAATTCGGCTTGCAAAAGTAAAACAAAGAAAAATAAGAACATTGGCTCTTTTCAGAAAGATATTAACAATAGACCTAAGAATCCTTAAATGAGTGGATTAAGTTATCAACAATGGATTCTGGCCTTTCATCATCATCTATCATGGTTCTTTTTATGCCAAACATGGATTCCAAATAATGTTTTTTAGTATTTTTGCATTTTGAAGAAGAAGCAGTGGATATGCGTGAAAAAACACATACGTTGAGATTGATGATGGACAAGTTGAGGCAACATCTTTTGCCACTGCTTGTAATAACTGCTATTGTGCTGGCTGTCAATGTTCATTATTTGAACGAGCCACCGGCCTATATTCATGCGTGGGCGCATGCGGATAACTATTCGTTGGCATTGGGATTTCTTCACAATGGCGGAGATCTTTTTCATCCGCAAACGCTCATTTACAACAAACAACAGTTTGGTTTTGAGGAGCCGGAGTCTTTGGTGACGGCCTGCGATTTGCCTTTGCATCATTGGCTGGTTGCCGGATTGATGCGTGTCACCGGCAGCCATCAACCATGGGTCTTTCGTGGACTGACACTGATGTTTTCTATTTTGGGTTTGTGGTCTCTGTATCTCATGGCTTATGTGTTGATCCGATCAAGGGCTAAGTCGCTGTTAGTCACGATGGTTGCGGCTACCGCTCCGTCGTATGTTTACTATAGTGCTTCTTTCCTTCCCACTGCGTTAGCTTTGTCGCTGTCGATGGGGGGACTGTTGTTTTATGTGCTTCATTGGCGAGACGCCCAAAAATGGACTCTTCTCGTCAGCATTTTGCTGCTAACCCTTGCAATGATGGTCCGTACCTCGTTTGCTGTTTTGTGGATAGCGGTGGCTTGTTTTCATATATTGCGAGTGTTTCGGAAAGAGCTTAGTCTGCGCAGTTCGTGGCTGCCTTTTGTTGTTGGTGCGGTCTTGTTTGCGGCTTGGTGGCTGTGGAGCCAGCATCTGCGGCAGCAATACGGCTCTTTGTTTTTGAGCAGTCTGCTGCCTGTCCATAGCAAAGAGGACGCTTTGCAGATATTTCAAAGTGTTCATGACCGATGGCGTTTTCACTATTTCCAACGGATGCAGCACTGGTTGTATGTGGCGGTGGCGGTAGGCGCTCTGGTTGCTGTCTTCTTTAAGAAAAAAGATATTAATAAAACTCATCATAAATTATCTTTCTGGTGGTTGTTGCTTATATGGATGTTCGGGGAAATGCTGTTTGTCGCTGCCATGTTGTCGCAGTATATGGACCATGACTATTATTTTCTGGATAGTCTTTTCCTGCCTATCGTAATGTTGTTGGTGGGACTGCTAAGCCTGCTTCCCAATCCGTCATCACGATGGAGTAAGATATTGTCATTGGCAGTGATATTGTCGTTCATCGGCTTGATGACGGCCGAAGCGTTTCACATGCAGAATGAGCGTAGAAAACAGGGTGTAGATACACTGCGGACTGCTATACGGTACATGCATGCTAATCGGATGTTGGAAGAAGCTGGTTATGGTTCCAAAGAATTGAAGTTTATGACCTTGTTCTCTTATCCGCAGAATCTACCTTTCACGATGATGGATAGGGAAGGGTACGCTGTGATGTGGACTAATCCTGAGTTGGTTGCACATGCGCTGACGTTTGACTATGACTATATTTTGGTGGAAGATGAGATTTATCGCAAGGAGTTTGAGGAAGCCCCGTATATTCTGCCGTATTTACAGCGTTTGGCCGGTGATGGGGAAATATCTGTGTGTACATTGTCTGACAGCGTCTTGCATCCTACTGCAGAAGATTTCTGGCAATATTCAGTAAAAGAATGATTTATAAATTTTATATATAAAAAATGATGAGAATAATGAAAAAACATGGTATGGCTATTTTTGTGCTGACAATGGTATTGGCATCTGCCTGCAGTTCAAAAGCCCAAAATAATGATGCGGAAAAAGCCGTTTTGGACAATATCGCGACCCGTGTCTCGGTGCGCAGTTACCTGGATAAACCCGTGGAGGAAGCCAAGATAGAGCAGCTCCTTCGGGCGGGCATGGCGGCACCTTCGGCTGTGAACAAACAACCCTGGCACTTTGTGGTGGTGACCGACAAACAGCAGCTGGCGGCACTGGCAAAGGCTAATCCCTATGCCGGTATGGCAGCCAAGGCTCCCCTGGCCATTGTGGTGTGCGGCGACATGAGCAAAGCCTTGTCAGGCAGTGCCCGAGAGTTCTGGGTGCAGGACTGCTCCGCAGCTACTGAAAACATCCTTTTGGCCGCCAATGCCATGGGCCTGGGTGCGGTTTGGACGGGCACTTATCCTTCTGAAGAACGGGTGAAGGCGGTGTCCAAAGTGTTGCAGCTGCCGAAGAAGCTGATACCGCTCAATACGATTGTTATTGGTTATCCTGATGGCACTAACACGCCCAAGGACAAGTGGAAACCGGCCAATGTGTCCTACAATTTCTATGGCAGCGTGGATGGCAAGGCGGTGGAGCCCGAAAAACAGGTGGAACAGGTGGTTTTCAGCGAGTTTGACTATACGGACGACTTCGAAGGCAATCCCTTCACCTGGTTCAAAGGCTCGGGTTTGCTCTTGGCGGTGGGCGACAAGGACAATCACAACGCTATGACCATTGGCTGGGGCGCTTTGGGAAATGTGTGGCGCAGCGATGTGAACACGATTACGGTTTATGTGGCTCCTGCCCGCTATACGTATCAGTTTATGGAGAAATACAAATACTTCACCGTCATGACCTTTGATGAGGAGCATAAGGATGTTTTGGCCTATATGGGCTCTCACAGCGGACGGGATGGCAACAAGGAGGAGGCTTTGGGTTTGCATGTGGCTTATACCGAGCATGGTGCCCCGTATTATCTGGAAGCTTCCGAAGTGTATGAATGCGAAATCATCTATCGTGATCCCTTCGATCCAGCAGGGTTCGAGGAGATTCCCCGTAAACGCTATGAGAACTTTCCCGCCGGCATCCACTCCATATACATCGGAAAGATTCTGAGTGCGAAGAGAAAATAGTTTTAGCAGTTATGAAAGTACTCTTGGTTTGTAAGCCTTCCGGTAAAAATGCGATGTCGTTTTTTCTGGTTTTCGCGGCTTTTACGGCAATGAGTATTATATGGGTCTATCAGGGCTTTGAAGATCACGGATTGTGGTGGTATTTGTTGTTAACAGTTCCTGTATCGGTGTTTTTCTTTTTTTTGTTTCGGTTTCAATTTGTTGGGGAGGAGCAGTTAGGAATAGACGGCAAAGACTTAGTCATTCATGTTGTCAAGAAAATTCCGTTCCAGAAGGACTTGCGTATTCCCTTGGCCGACATTGCGGAGATAAGGTATAACAGTAAAAGCAAGATGAAGGAGATTACGGAAGCAATGGCTGAACTCCGAGGTCGGGCTATTGACGAGGATGCCATCGTGTTGGTCACAATATATGGGAAAAAATATCGTTTTGGCAAGGACTTGACAGAAAAGCAGGTGGAACGCTTTTGCGAGCGATTGTATGAATATATGATGTCAATGGACATGGATTTGAATTTCAGTGATTTAAATGATTAATTGATGTGTGATAATTTAATGGACGATAGCAGCAAAGCAATGGATTTGGCTTACGAGGCCGGCTCAATTCTTCTGGAGAACGGGGCTGAAATCTCGCGAGTGGAGGAAACCATGCAGCGCATTGCAGGCCATTTCGGTGTGGAGGACGAAAGCTTCTTCGTGCTTAGCAACGGCATCATGGCCACTGGCAAGAATTATGCCCGCTCCAAGTTCATCCCCATCAAAGGCACAAGTCTTGATAAAGTGGTGGCAGTGAACCAGTTGTCACGCGAGGTAGCGGAGGGAAAGTGCGATATGGAGCATTTGGAACAAAGGCTGAAGGAAATCCGCGCCATGCGTCCGAAGCCTGCTGTGGAGCAGATTGTGGCATCAGCTTTGGGCAGTGCGGGTTTCTGCATCGTTTTTGGCGGTGGCTTTATGGACTGCCTGGTCGCCTTGGTGGCAGGTTTGCTGTTGTGGGTTTACATGCTGTTTGTCGCTTATCCTCACTTGTCTCGCATTACAGGTAATCTCACTGGTGCGTTTCTGGCCACAGTGCTTTGCGGGGTGATGTATAAAATGGGCATGGGTGCCCATCTGAACAACATGATCATCGGTGCCATCATTCCCTTGATTCCCGGAGTGCCGTTCACCAACGGTATTCGCGACTTGGCCAACGAGGACTACATTGCGGGTGTCACACGACTGTTGGATGCCTTGCTGGTTTTCTTTTGCATTGCGTTGGGGGTGGCTTTTGCCTTCATTTTTGATGCGGCGATAACTGGACGGATGCAGCCGTTGGAACCTTTGACCGCTGCGCCCGAAACAGCAGGACTGTTGGTGCAGTTGGTGGCGGCTTTTGTGGGCACCATGGCCTTTGCGGTGCTTTTCGGTGTGCCCCGCAGGTACTATGCGGACTGTGGTTTTTGCGGTATGATGGGCTGGCTGCTATATCTGCTGTTGGTGCGCTATACGACCTTGTCGATAGTGGGAGTGGTGTTTTTTGCTACGGCTTTGGTCGCTTTCACAGCTTTGTCACAGTCCATGGTGCGCAAATGTCCCGTCACGGTATTCCTCATCTGCGGCATCTTTCCCTTGGTGCCGGGTGCGGGTATCTTCTGGACCACCTATAACCTTGTCTCTGAGCAAGCTTCCGCTGCTATGCAGACGGGCTTTGTGGCGTTGAAAGTCACCATAGCCATCGCTTTTGGCATTTTGGCGGTGGCGGAGCTGAATGGCAAAAACAGAATAGGGCGCCTCTTAAGCCGAAGAAAATGATTATGAAAGCCAAGAAGAACAAACGATCCATACAGCCCGTGCGGACATTGAAGTCTAAGCAGATAGCGAAACTTGCGAGAACCGTGAAATCCAGACAGACGGCGAAGCCCATGCAAGCTGCGAAACCCAGGTGGACGGCAAAGTATAAGCAGGCTATAGAATCTGAGCAGATGTTGAAGTTAGGACAAGCGGATCGGGTAGAATTAGCCGAACAAATAGTGCGCATCGCCCAGATGGAAACCCTCTTCTCTCAATGCGAAGCGGCGGTCCGTCAGCTTCGCCAAGCCTTAGAAAACAAGTCAAGCATTAACCCTGACCTTATGGTCTTTTTCGACTATAAAGACCTTACCTCTTCCTTCTCCACCCTCGAAGCCTACTATACCTCTCTCGCCTGGCGCACTGACTTTGAAGCCGACGAAGCGGGCCTTCTCCCTTCCGACCTCAAGCACGGTGTCCTCAGCGAGGACGGAATATACAATCTGCTGGAAGAATATAAGAGGGTAGAGGAGGGGGTGAAGGAGCTTTTTGTGTAGTTGTATGGTAATACCTCTTATGATTTACAAAGCCCAATACAAGGGATAGTATTATCTTAATTACTTCTTTTTTTCTCGTTAGAAGTGTCTAGACGAGATTATTTTGTATTTGTTTTCATTGCTCTCATTTATTAAAACACACTCATTTTGAGAACGTAATCATGTGTATTTTTGTACTCAAAATGAGAATAAAAGATGAAAACAGAATCTGTTGATTATCAAGATGCGATAATACAAAGAATAAAGAAATTACGTGAAGAGAGGAATATTAGTCAAGCAAGGTTGAGTGAAATGCTGAATATTTCTCGAGGACAGGTTGGCAATATAGAAAACCCTCGCTATTCCCACAAATACACCCTTAAGCAAATCGATTTAATCTGCAAGCACTTGGATTACCCGATTGAAAAGATTTTTATTCCCGAAATGAAAATATCTCCCGAGTGCTCTAATGCTATTAATGCGTTGATGGAAAGTGTTGTAAGGTATGAATAATTAAAAATTAGATTTTTTTGATCATGCGAAATAAATTTAATATTTCACTGAATGATGATTCTGCAATAGTTACGCATTATCTTCAAAATAAACATAGTAAATATGCTCTTTCTTTTGAGAAAGATGCTTTGTTTTTGCTAAATAATGATAATTATAAAGAGCAACGGAATGTTGTAGCAGAGCCTGACATTCAATATAACCTATTTCCAGAGTTGCTTTCTGTACCATTTCGAGCTCCAGAAAATCCTAAATTCACATTTATTGATTTATTTGCTGGTATAGGAGGATTTCGTATTGCTATGCAAAATCTGGGAGGAAAATGTATTTATTCTTCGGAATGGGATGCACAAGCTCAAAAAACATATTTAGCCAATTACGGAGAAGTACCTTTTGGAGATATAACCAAAGAATCCACAAAACAATATATCCCAGATGGTTTTGACATACTGTGTGCAGGATTCCCTTGCCAAGCTTTCTCTCTTGCTGGTAAACGCCGTGGTTTTGAAGAGACCCGAGGTACGTTATTCTTCGATGTGGCAGAAATATTGCGCAGAAAACGTCCCAAAGCATTCTTTTTAGAAAACGTAAAAGGTTTGATGATTCATGATAAAGGAAAAACCCTTGACACAATCCTGAATGTGCTACGAAACGATTTGGATTATTATGTACCCGATCCTGAGATTGTCAATGCTATGAACTTTGGAGTTCCACAACATAGAGAAAGAATTTATATTGTTGGTTTCCGTAAAGATATGAAGGTAAGGAGTTTTAAATATCCTGAACCTACAGATAAAACCAAACGATTCATTGATATAAGGGAAGACAGAGAGGTCTCTCCTAAGTATTATCTTTCAACTCAATACCAGCAAACATTAATCGAGCACAAAAAGCGTCACGAAAGCAAGGGCAACGGATTCGGTTATGAGATTATCTCAGATGACGGAGTAGCAAATGCTATTGTTGTTGGAGGGATGGGGCGTGAGCGCAACATAGTGATAGACAATCGTTTGACTAATTTTACACCCGTGACTAACATAAAAGGGGAAATCAACCACGATGGCTGGCGGAGAATGACACCGAGAGAATGGGCAAGGCTGCAAGGGTTCCCTGACTCGTTTATAATACCCGTTGCTGATGCTTCTGCATACAAGCAATTTGGTAATTCTGTTGCTGTTCCTGCTATTCAGGCTACAGCTGAACAAATCATTAAAAGAATAAAACTTGATAAACCAAAACAATATGGCAATAACAGGAAATAAAGGAGAATGGAGTGAGATATACACTTTATTGAAGCTATTAGGAGAAGGAGAAGTCTATGCAGGTGACCAAAATCTAAATAGGATATTGGATTTAGTTTACCCTATTGTTTCCATTATTCGACAGGAAAGAGAAGAAAAATACAAATATTCGCCAATAGGCAGCGAGATTGTTATTTTCAAAGCAAGCGGAGAGGAACTTTTAAGGACTCCCGCCGATGTGTTTTTGAGTCAATCAGAAATGCTGTTGAAAAAGATAAAAGAAAACGACGGGGCTTTTTCTGTGCCATTAATTGAAGAGTTTATGCACTCCATTTATTGTTATTCACTCAAGGCAAGATCCTCCGATAAAACTGATATAAGAATAGTTCTGCATGATAAACGTACTCGTCTCAACTCTGAAATGGGTTTTAGTATAAAATCCCAACTTGGCGGAAACTCTACATTGTTAAATGCAAGTGAAGCAACAAATTTCACCTTTAAAATAGTTGGTGTGAATCTTACCAATGAAGAAATTGAGAGCATTAATGAAATCAATCCGTCTCGCAATAAGGTTATTGAAAGATACAACGCCATATTGAGGAAAGGTGGTAGACTCCAGTACAGTCATATTGACAATGATGTTTTTGAACGTAATATACGAATGTTGGATGGAGACATGGCGCATTTGGTTGCATCAATGCTAATAGTTCAATTAGATGAAGGAATTTCAGCCTTTCCCCAATTAATTGAGACAATGTCAGAAACAAATCCTTTGAGATTTAGAGGCAACAACCTACTTGAGATTTACACATACAAAGCCAAGCATCTTCTTACCTCAGCTGCGCTTGGAATGATGCCTGCCACACTATGGACAGGCCGATATGATGCAAATGGAGGTTATCTTGTTGTGAAGAATGACGGCGATATTGTTTGTTATCATTTTTATGACCGCAATAGATTTGAAGATTATTTGTTTACAAATGCGTATCTCGAACGTGCCAGTACCACAAGGCATAAATATGCAATGGTTTATAAAGATCTAAATGGAGATTTGATGTTTAAATTAAACCTACAAATTAGATTACGATAATATTGTTGATCAGTGTAAACACACCCTGACCTATGCCCCTATGCCCCACACCCCCTCCAAACCCCAGCCCACCTGCTCGCAGTTCATTGATGTGACCGTCGATGACGATGGCATTGTACAGCAGGTTTTCTATATGGGCGGATGCGACGGAAACCTTCAAGGCATCTGTAGACTGGTCGTTGGACAGAAAATAGATTACGTCATCAAAAAAACTCAACGGTATTCGCTGCGGCAGCATGGATACATCCTGTCCTGACCAGCTTTGTCGCGCGTTGGAAAAACTTAAATAGCATTGTCCTTGCTTCGTGTATTATTGGCAATTGTGCTTTGGATGTGTCAGCTGAAATCGGCAGAGATGAAGTGTACGATGCGCCAGGAGGAGATCCAACTATTGGACTATTAGCTGAAGACTTTTTATCACCGCTCGGCAACTTACATCCATGTTGAGGAATACATGCCGATAGCAGCGGAGAATGGAATTATGTATGATGTCTAAAGGTCTTCGTCTTCTGAATCCTCATCCTCCTTATTATACTCATTCCCCTCATCATCAATATAATATTCTTTCTCTTCTTCTATAGAATCCCAATCCCAAAGGTCTATTTCATCGTCAAAATCTAAATCTTCTTCTGGTGGATTTGACAGATGTCCCCACCTGTATCGGGGTTTCTCCTTTTCTATATAAATATCTAAAAAACAATCAAGTTCCTCAGGGTCTTCTTCAAAGTCCAAGTAGAAGTCAAAATTATCTTCTAATTCATGCACTACCTTAATAAGTCTGTTTCTTTCATATAAATCAATTCCACACCTATGTCCATCAGCGGCACGTCTTTTGTACTCATTAATGATTTTTCTTAATTGATCACGTGTCATAGGGCTTGCATTTATTATTTTATTATCACCTGTTTATCCACACAGAGATGATTACTTTGCAAAAATACTAAAAAAAACATAATGCGTTTCTATACACACTTTATTACGCTATTATTCTCCAAACATAATTCACAGGATTCATGGGTGTTCTTGTTTTTCTTTGTATCTTTGCAAAATATTTTTGAGGAAACAAAAAGATATAGAAATATGGCAAAGAAAAAAATAGATAGTGGCAATATGCCAACAGTTGTTGAGACGGGCAATAATCCTTTGGCATACAAGAAGGAGTTCGATACAATATGCGGCATTATCTTCGTCCACAAGAAACGGGCGATGTATGCCGTGCATAACGAATCGCTCCGCATGCTTTGGGAAGTGGGTGCATACGTTTCCGACAGATTGAAAAAAGCCATTTGGGGTGACGGCGTTGTGCGTATGCTGGCAGAGTATATTCACACTAGGAGTCCCAAGTCTAAGGGATGGAGTTATCGTACAATCTATAAGATGGTGCAGTTCTATGAAACCTATTCATCGAAGAGTTTCAACGAGATGGTTAATCATTATGGCATGCAACACTATCCGTCAAAATCTGATCAGCGAGAGCTACCTGATGAGAAGAGGACAATTGTGCCATTCGAAATGGCACAAATAGGAAACGATGTAATTGTGCCATTCGAAATGGCACAAATTCCTAGGGTGCTGTTCTCCACAGGTTGGACAAACCATCAGATTATTATGAACAGATGCAAAACCGATTCGGAACGCCTGTTTTATATGCTTTATGCTGGAAAAGAGCAGTTGGAGAACAAGGAGCTTGTAAGGGCAATTAAGACTAATACCATGACTTCTCTGCTTGGCAGCAAGGATGTGCAGTCGGAAATGATGAAACGCGAATATCCGCAAAGTGGCGTATTGTTCAAAGATACTGTCTATCTGGAGATGTTTGGCCTGCCAGTGAAGTACAAAGAATCGAAACTGCGGAGGGAAATTATTGCCCACATGAAAGACTTCATCATGGAGATGGGCAAAGACTTTCTGTTTATCGATGAAGAGCATCGCATTACTGTGGGCAGCAAGACGTTCAAGGTTGATTTGCTGTTCTATCACAGACTATTGCAATGTATGGTGGCCATCGAGTTGAAGACCGATGAGTTCCAACCCAAGGATTTGGGGCAGCTGGAGTTTTATCTGGAGGCATTGGATCAGGAAGAACGTCGCTCGAACGAGAACCCGAGCATCGGTATTATTCTTTGCAAAGATGCTGATATGGAGGTGGTTCGCTATGCACTGAATCGTAGCATGTCACCCACGATGGTGGCTCTCTATAAAGAACAACTACAGGTGGGCGGTGTCATTCAGCGCAGTTTGGTGGAGTTTTGCAGATTTTTAAGCAAGGGGAAATAAACATACTGTAAAAGTGTCGGTTAAAAAATGACTAAAAATCGCATCATCGGTATCGGAGAAACTGTATTGGACATCCTCTTTAAGGACGATCAGCCGCTGAAGGCTGTGCCGGGGGGCTCGACGTTCAACAGCATCGTCTCGCTGGGACGGGCAGGCATGAACTGTGTCATGGTGACAGATGTAGGTGGCGACCACGTGGGAGATCTGATTTGCAATTACCTGCAGGAGAATGGAGTGTCGTCGGAATACGTCTGCCGCCACGAAAATGTCAAGTCACACATCACGTTGGCTTTCCTCAACGAGCATAACGATGCGCAATATGTCTTTTACAAGGACCATGCGTCAGTATCGCTCGATGGCCCTCTGCCGACTTTTAGCAAAAATGATGTGGTGCTGTTCGGGTCGTTCTTCGCTATCAACCCTGTGATACGCTCCGTGGTGGGTGGCTTGCTTCGTAAGGCACACGAGGCGGGTGCCTGGCTTTATTACGACGTCAACTTCCGTAAAAACCATATCGCCGACCTGCCCGACGTGATGCCCAATATTGAAGAGAACATGCGGCTGGCTGATGTGGTTCGTGGTTCTATGGAGGACTTTGGGTACCTTCTCGGCTTGCACGACGGCGATGCCATTTATGAGCGGGTGAGCCGCTATTGCCAGACGCTGATACTGACTGACGGAGCGCGCCAGATACGGGTCTATACGCCTGAGAGCTGCGAGACTTATCCTGTGCAGCCGATAGAAACTGTCAGTACGGTAGGGGCTGGTGACAACTTCAACGCAGGCTATATCTATGCGAAGCTTGCCATTGAAAATGGTAAATTGAAAACGGAAGATTCAACGTTCGCCAAAAATAACTGTCAACTGTCAACTATAAACTGTCAATTTATTAAGATGGCCCAACGCTGGAGTCAGGATGTTTGCCAGCAATTAGGCAATAACATCAGCGATGAATTGGTGGAAAAACTAAAAAATGAACAAATATGAAACACACCCTCTACAAAACCCAAGGAACCTGCTCGCAGTTCATCGATGTGACGGTCGATGAGAATGATGTTATTCAGCAAGTTGTTTTTTATGGCGGTTGCCATGGTAACCTGCAAGGAATCAGTCGTTTGGTGACAGGCCGAAAGATTGACGATGTCATTGGCATACTGAATGGCATCCGTTGTGGCGATAAAGCCACCTCCTGCCCCGACCAGCTCTGCCGGGCATTAGAAACCCTAAAAAAATAGTCTTCATGTCTCTTCTTCGTGTCTTATTAGCCATCTTTTTCCCGCCGCTGGCAGTCATCGACAAGGGCTGCGGGTCAGTACTTATCGTATTTCTGCTCACTTTGGCTGGATGGGTGCCGGGCGTCATTGCCGCACTCGTCATCCTCAACAAGAACTGATAAAATCAACACACTATGGATACCAAACTCTTTTTCCAGGCTTTGATGAAGTTCCTTTCGGGGGTTGTTATTCTCGGATTGCTCATCTTCTTGCCCGCTGGTTCGTTCCATTATTGGCAGGGGTGGCTGATGATGGGCGTTTTGTTTGTACCGATGTTCGTTGCAGGATTGATATTGATGGTGAAGAATCCGGAATTGCTTCGTAAACGCTTGAATGCTAGAGAGGATGAGCGAGAACAGAAGGCTGTCGTGGCGCTGAGTGCTGTGGTGTTTGTCGTAGCCTTTGTGGTGGCTGGATTGAACTGGCGTTTCCAGTGGCTGGTGCTGCCCGTTTGGGTCGTGTGGCTTGCTGCCACATTCTTCCTGTTCGGCTATATCCTGTATGCGGAGGTGCTGCGCGAAAATACTTACCTCTCGCGAACTGTCGAGGTGCAGGAAAACCAGAAGGTCATTGACACAGGACTTTACGGCATCGTCCGCCACCCGATGTATATGTCCACGAACATACTTTTCCTGATGATGCCGTTGGTACTGGCTTCGCCCATCTCTTTCCTGGTCATGCTGCTCTATATTCCGCTTATTGCTAAGCGGATACGTAATGAAGAAGCCGTTCTGGAGCAAGGCCTTAAGGGCTACCGCGAGTACAAACAAAGGGTGAAATACAAAGTCATTCCTTATATCTGGTAATGCTATGACTGACATTATGACCCCGATACAACGCCACCGCTGCATTATTGCAAGGTTGATCTCAATCTCTATGTAGATCAGGGGGAAAAGACCTTGGGTAGCAGAAAATGCAGTGGAAAAAAATATAAAAATGACTTTTTGAAAATCAAAATAACGATGAATATGAACGAAGATTTAAGCTCTCAGAATTTAATCGAAAAGATGGAGAAAGTGCTCATCCAGGCTCACTTGCGTGATGTGGAGCGAGAATATGATGTAAAAATCTTGCTTGCCGTTGAGTCCGGCAGTCGTGCTTGGGGATTCGAGTCGAAAAACAGCGACTGGGACGTGCGTTTTATCTATGTTCACAAACCCCAATGGTATTTTAAGGTGGAGGAACAGCGTGATGTCATTGAATACATGTATCCTGATGATGTGGACCTTGCCGGATGGGAACTCCGTAAGGCACTTTCTTTGCTTAAACGCAGTAATCCATCGTTGCTTGAATGGTTCAATTCTCCTAAGGTGTATCTTTCCGATGAGACTTTTGTCAGACGTATCCGCGAAGTGGAGCGGCAATTCTTCGACCCTGTGAAGACCATGTATCACTACAATCACATGTATAACAAGCACAATGAACGTTTTCTCCAACAAGAAGGCTACCCGGCAAAGCGTTTTCTATACTATCTTCGAGGTATTTTGGCATGTAAATGGATTGAAAACCACAAGTCATTGCCACCAGTGCTCTTTACGCAGCTTGTTGATGCCACTGTCAAGGATAAGGCTTTGGTAGATAAAATCAATGAATTGATATTGATGAAGAAGGGGGAGAGAGAGTGCGATATGATGGTTGTTGATAATTCTTTGGTGGAGTATGCTCGCGGTATGAGCGAATATTATAATGATTGCGTTAACAGTTTCCGCCCTGAACACAACCATGCTACAAATGAATTGCTGGATTCCATTTTGTATGATATGGTTATAACTCACAAATAACTCTTATATTTACATTTATGAAACAGATTGAGGTTGTAGCGGCGATTATACATGATGCAGAAGGTCGCATTTTCGCCACCCAGCGGGGGGCTGGCGATTGGAAGGACTGGTGGGAGTTTCCCGGAGGCAAGATTGAACCAGGAGAAACTCCAGAAGAAGCTCTTCAGCGTGAAATCTGGGAGGAACTGGAGACCTGTGTCCGCATAGAGAGCCTGTTACATACTGTGGAATGGGATTACCCCAAATTTCACCTCACCATGCACTGCTTCCTCTGCACCGTAGAAAGCGGCTCGCTCACCCTCCTCGAACATGAGGCCGCCCGTTGGCTCGCCCCTAATGAGCTCGACAGCGTGCAGTGGCTGCCAGCAGATTTGGACGTGATCGAAAAGCTAAAAAAAATCGTTTTTGACAAACAGTACTTATGACTGACATCATGACCCCGATACAACGCCACCGCTGCATGTCGCATATCCGCAGCCGGAATACCAAGCCTGAAATCAAGGTGCGGCAGTGGCTGTGGCAACATGGCTATCGCTACCGCTTGTGTGTAAAAGGGGTGCCGGGGAAGCCGGATATCGTGATGCGGAAGTATCGCACCGCCATCTTTGTGAACGGGTGCTTTTGGCATGGACACGGGGTTCAGTTGACAGTTGACAGTTTACAATTGACAGTTGAGAATTCGGATTCTGGAGTAGCGGTTGGAAAGGTGGGAGAGAAGGGAATTCCGTATAAGGTTGATAGAAAGAAGGTTGAGAATTCTGAGTGTTGCAGGATTCCGCAAAGCAATACTGATTTTTGGATTCGAAAGATTCAGAGGAATCAGGAGCGGGATCAGGAAAATTACCGGATTCTGCGGGAGAATGGCTGGCAGGTGATTGTGCTTTGGGAGTGCCAGTTGAAACCCAAACAGTTGGAACAGACGATGTTGCGTGTTGAGGTTCAGCTTCATGATTATTACCTCGCAACCTTCAATCCGAAAGATAAAAGCTATATCCATGTGGAGGAGGAACTGCCGATGGCAGCGGAGGATATGGCGGAATACAATGTTTAATGTTAATGTTATAATCTTTATTATAAGTTAGTTGCAAAATAGTATAATCAAAAAAAATCATATTATGGAAAAATACAGCGACAAAATAAAAGTTGTGGTGGCAGATATCACCACGTTGAAAGTAGATGCCATCGTCAATGCAGCCAACCGATCGTTGCTTGGCGGTGGGGGCGTTGATGGCGCCATCCATCGTGCAGCGGGACCGGAGCTGGTTAAGGAGTGTGCAACACTTGGTGGCTGCGAGACGGGACAGTGCAAGATGACCGATGCTTACAGACTTCCGTGCAAGAAAGTGATTCATGCTGTGGGGCCCGTGTGGTACGGCGGACAGCAGGGCGAGGAGAGTTTGCTGGCCAGATGTTACGATAATGCCATGAAGCTGGCGGAGGAGAATCATTTGGAAAGCATCGCGTTCTCGTGCATCAGTACCGGCGTATATGGTTTTCCGAAAGACAAGGCGGCACGCATTGCTCTGCAAACACTTTCGGCTCATATCCGTGACGGCTACCAAGGTCAAATCATTATCTGTTGCTTCAGTGAAGCGGATGCCCAATATTATGGCGGGGCGAATCGTTGAAAGGCTGCTGTAATTTAATTCAGAATTCAAAATTCATAATCCATAAACTTAATAACCTCCTAACCGTGTAACCTTTCTAAACCTCCTAAACCAATTATCAATTGTCAACTATCAATTATCAACTGTCAACTATAAACTTTATACTTTATACTTTATACTAAAAATGTCCATCGCCATTTACCCTATAACTTCCGCACTGCATGACCCGCAGGCAATAACGGCTCTAACCCAGGAGTTTTTATCATCACTGGATTTGACGTACGAACTGAAAGACAATGATTTTGCCGACTACGGCAGCCATGATCTGGATTTGATATTTGTGCGGACGGGTGGCACCGAAGGCCTTTTCAAACGCCTTTTGCCACAGCTGGAGGCACAGTCCGCCAAGCCGTTTTATCTTTTGGCTTCCGACAAGAGCAATTCCTTGGCTGCTTCGTTGGAGATTCTGTCGTATCTGAGGCAGCAGGGCATGCAGGGAGAAATTCTGCATGGCAAAGCCGCATACGTTTCTGCCAAAATCAGGATGTTGCAAAGAGTAGGGGATGCCTCGAACTATTTGCGCCAGTGCCGTCTCGGTGTGATTGGTGAACCGTCCGATTGGCTGATTGCGAGCGTGAAAGATGCTGCCAAGGTGCGTCAGAACTTAGGTGTGGAGTTTGTGGATATTCCGATGAGCGAATTGCTGGAGACTTTAGCGGGAATTCCGCAGATGTCAACGGTAGAGGTGAAGAGTTTGTTTGCTAGTCTTAAAATAGCTGGTCTGGGTGAATGTTGTTGTAATACAGTTGCTTCTGTATTCTCGAAAGGGCTTTGTGGTTCGGCCGCTGTGGCCAATTCATTGCCGGATGCATACCGTATTTATTTGGCATTGAAATCTTTAATTGAAAATTATCAGCTTCAAGGCTTTACCTTGCGTTGTTTCGATTTGCTGGATTCCGTGCATAATACGGGCTGCTGGGCTTTGGCCAAGTTGAATTCTGAGGACATTGTGGCGGGTTGCGAAGGCGATGTGCCCACCATGCTGACCATGATGGTGGTGCGTGCTTTGTGCGGCGTCTCGTGCTTCCAGGCCAATCCCGCTTCCATCAACCCCGAAACGGGTGAAATTCTGTTCGCTCATTGTACCATTCCTTTCGATATGGTGCAACGTTACGAACTGGACACACATTTCGAGTCGGGTATCGGGGTGGGCATCCGCGGCTATGTGCCTGAAGGACCTGTCACGATATGCAAAGTGGCTGGCGACTTGTCCCGATGCTTCATCACCGAGGGCGGATTGATCCGGAATCAGTCCCAACCCGACCTTTGTCGCACACAGTTGGTGGTGCGCTTGGCAGAGCCCTCGCAAACCGCCTATTTCCTGACCAATCCTATTGGCAATCATCATGTTATCGTGCCTGGCCGCCATGCCGAGGTGTTGAAAGCATTGTTGCAGGGATTGAATGTTGTTGAAGATGAGTTGTGATTAGATAGAAAGTGAATATGAAGAAGGATAGAATGCAAATTATATACCCTTGTGACTCGAAGAGGAATTTCTGATATGAGTATGGGGTAAAAGGAACCTTGTTTTGGTCCCCATGCCTCGAAGAGGCATTATCTCAATAACCCCAGACGTGAGTCTGGGGTGGAAAAAGCCCCAACTTCCTTTAAGCCTCGAAGAGGCGACACTAATAATAGACAAATAAATAATAATCAATAAATCACCCTTTTATGAAAAAAAAACATCTCATTCTCATCCTGTGCATTGTCCTCTGTGTGGCCTGCACCAAGACCGAAACCGACCCTGAGTGCGTTGCGATGCGCGGACTGGTAAACCGTGTGGTGCCGGAGTATTCGAAAAATATTGTCCTTGAACGACTTGAAACCGATTCTGCGCTCTTTGCGGATGGTGCTACAGCTTGCGAAGACCGCTTCGAACTGGAAAGCAAAGGCAATAAGCTCATTATCCGTGGCAACAATGCCAACAGCATGGCGGTGGGCCTGAACCATTACCTGAAATACTATTGCCTCGCACAGTATTCGTGGTTCAAAGAAGAACCGCTGGAGTTGCCCGCCACGATGCCCAAGGTGCCCGGGAAAGTAAGTCTGTCGGCTCGTGTGCCTGAGCGTTTCTTCCTGAATTACTGTACCTTCGGCTACACAATGCCTTGGTGGAACTGGGAGCAGTGGGAGCATTTTATCGACTGGATGGCCCTTAACGGCATCAATTTGCCGCTGGCTATTACAGGACAGGAGGCGGTTTGGTACGAGGTGTGGAGCGAACTGGGACTGACCGACGATGAAATCCGCAGCTATTTTACTGGACCGGCACATCTGCCGTGGCACCGTATGCAGAATATCGACCGCTGGGGTGGTCCGCTGCCCGTTTCTTGGCTCGAAAACCAGAAGGAACTGCAGAAGCGAATTGTGGCCCGCGAACGTGAGCTCAATATGAAACCGGTGCTCCCAGGCTTTGCGGGACATGTGCCACCATGCATCACCCGCATTTATCCTGATGCGCCTTTGGCATCTTTGGGCGACTGGGCAGGCTTTGACAGCACCTGCTGGTGCAAGTTCCTTGACCCGGAATGCGAGTTGTATGCTGATATTCAGAAAAGATTCATTACCAAAGAGATAGAAATGTTCGGAACGGACCATGTTTATGGCATAGACATCTTCAACGAGATGATACCGCCCAGCTGGGAACCTGAATACTTGGGCCGTGTGAGCCGTCAGGTGTATGAGTCGCTGGTGGCTGCCGACCCCGACGCCCGTTGGCTGGAAATGACTTGGCTGTTCTGGAACGAGCGCCAGTACTGGGAGGTGGACAACCGCATCGAGGCTTATATCACCTCCTTCCCGAAGGAGCGTCATCTGTTGCTTGACTACTATTGCGAGCGTCAGCCGGTATGGGAACGTACCAATGCCTACTACGGTGTACCGTATATTTGGTGCTATCTGGGCAATTTCGGAGGCAACTCGATGCTGGCTGGCAATCTTGATACCGTGAATGTGCGTATTGAGCGGGCTTTTGAAAAGGGTGGCGACAATTTTATAGGTATCGGCTCTACTTTGGAGGGCTTCGACTGCAATCCCATCATGTATGAGTATGTTTTCGAGAAGGCGTGGGACAATCCGTTGACCAAAGATGTGCCCGCATGGGTGGAGTGCCTCGCCGACCAGCGTGCCGGCAAGGTGGATGCGGAGATGCGTGCCGCATGGAAACTGTTGGCAGACAGCGTATATAACAAGGTGTCCTCGCCGGGACAGACGGTCCGCATCAACCAGCGTCCCACTATGGGCGATATTCCGGAATATCATCAGTATTATATTGCTCCAACATACAGATACAACAATATAGACCTGTTGGATGTCCTCGATCATTTGTTAGGCGATGCGTCTGTAGGGACGCAGATGCCTACAGTGTATAGTCGTACCCGTCGTTTCGACATTGTCAATATCACTCGCCAGTTGCTAGGAAACTATTTCAGCGATTTGTATTCGGATTATGTAAAAGCTTATCGCAAAGAGGATTATGAAAAACATCATCAGATTGAGCAAACCATGACTTCCATTTTGGATGATGTTGACCCCTTGTTAGCCACCGAAAGTGCCTTTCTTGTAGGCCGTTGGATCCGTGATGCAAGGGCAATTGGCACAACAGAAGAAGACAAGGACTACTTTGAGAGCAATGCCCGCAACTTGATTACCACCTGGGGAGAGGAAGACGCTTTGCTGAACGAATATGCCAGCCGTGCATGGGCTGGTCTAACCGAGACCTATTACGCCTATCGTTGGAAGGAGTTCTTCAAGGATGTAAATGCCGCTATTGAGGCCGGTGTGCCCTTTGACGAAAAAGCCTATCACGAACGCATCTGTAAATATGAAGGCCAATGGTGGCGCCAGCGTCTCGGCAATTTCAGTGCCGAGCCCCAAGGCGATGGGGTAGAGCTTGCCCGCAATATCGCCGCCAAATACCGTACTGAACTGGAGGAACGTTACAGGAAGTGATATTCACGAAGATTGTACCTGAGCCTCGAAGAGGCGACACATCAGTAACCCCGCACGTAAGTGTGGGGCAAAAGGATGCTCACACATGTCTATGAGCCTCGAAGAGGCGACACATCATCAGACACAAAACCAAGGTGTCACAGTCTGTCAAGATCCTGTAAGCCCTGTAACATCATTCCTCCCTTTCGCGGCATGCACAACATATCATCAGGGCATGCATAGTACATGCCGCGATTAGATTAGATTGTGCATTCCATACCCCACACTGACGTGCGGGGTTATTGAGATGTCGTACCTTCGGTACTCCAAGACATCCTCATGTCTAGGGAGACGATTCTTCCAGCAAAGACAAAATCATTGAGGATACTATGTCTGTAGATGACTATTTTGATGAATTAATCTCATTGGTTCACGAAGATTATGCAAATCTATGAGGTGAGAATTAGCCATGGGGCACTTTTCGATATGAATGAGTTGAGAGTTTTCCTGAAAGAGATTTTGCCAGAGGAAGGAGCTGTGCGTTATGCTAATGCCATGAGGAATGGGATTAAATCTCTTTCGGTCTATGGTAGTTGCATGTCGCGCACCACATCTCAGACTTTGCTAGCGATTCATCCTAATGCACGGCGTATGGTGTCTCACAATCGTCGTTGGATATATGTGTATCATCTTGATAATGAGATTGTAATTGTGGATAGGATTATCCCTTCCAAAATGAATAAAGGGTAGCTTGTGTTAACAATACTGTCAATTTATGCATCAACGGACGCGTTTCATCGCATCTTTGCAAAAATTTATCCGTCTGCCTGCAATTCGAGAAATTTGTGTAACTTTGCCCCCAAAAGTATAATATGAAGCAGTTTGTCGCAATTTTTGTTTTGTCTTTTTTACTGATATTTCCTGCAAGTGCGCAAGATTCATCCACCATGCAGGGCAAACAATCCTTAGATATGATAGCGGCCGAAACGCTTGATGCCCTAATAGACACAATGGGTAAATTCCATTTTCGTATTAATGATGTGAACAGAGGTTATCTATATGACACCTCCGTTTACCTTCTCTTCGGGAATGGCTCAGGCTATTCAAATATGATGCTGTTGAAGCTGGAAGAATACTCTAAATATAAACCTTTAGTTATCAAATGTGAGAATAATGGCATTACGACTATTTATTCATACGATGGAAGTAATCCGCGAAAATGGATTTTGACAAAAAAAATAAAGTCTAGAAAAAGGTTTAATGTTGCAGAATGCCCGTTTGTTGAATTTCATCACGACACGCTTGAAATTGTCATTAGGTCATCTTACCTGAGTTGGGGAGATGAAATAAAAAAAAGAGGCTGGCTTCTTGCTGTTAGCGATTGGATTTCCTGCAAATTTGTCTATTCGGAAGCTGAAAAGAGGTGGTTAATGATTGAAAGCGATTTCGGCGGAATATGAGGCCAGAAACCTGACGGTTCGTGAAATTTATATATTTTTGCAACGCAAACACAATCATTATGCGCAAAATTACCCTGATACTACTCTTGCTGACCACCGTTTTATGTGGCCGGGCACAGGATTTCCTCAAGCCTGAATCATACGGAATATATAGTAGTGAAGTAAATGGTGATGAAAAACTATTCCGTTTGTTGATCTCAGGAGTGGAATATGAAGGGAGTGCCACATGGGAAGCCTCAAATAAAACATTCTATTTTCGTCCGGAAAAAGCTCTGATTATTGAGAACAATCAATTGGTATTAAACCAATCAAATAAAAGCATTTGGAATGCACTTTATGATTATAACTATTTTCATAAACCAGATCCATTGAAGCTTGTGTCTGTGAAAACAATGACGCTGCCAGTTTCAGAAGAGACATGTAAAAAACTATCAACACTATTCAGATGTGCTACTTTGACAGCCACTCATCTCGAGCTCAAACCCCAAGGCCTTGACGGCACAAGATACTACTTCAACTATGGTAGAACTCTTGCCTCCGTTTGGGTGCCCAGAGAAGGTCGCACAATGCGTTTAGTACGCATGGCCGACAGTCTGTGTTATGCTGTGCAACATCATGACACAGCAGTTTTAAATCGACAAATGAAGGTTTGTAAAGCTTTGACGCAAGAGTTCAAGAAAGAGTTTCCTGAAAGATATTTTAAAGCAGGTCATTGGAACGTACAGGAAAACAATTCGCAATGGTTTTGTATACTTACATGCGAAGATTGTATTAGACTTAAAATTCCAGACGGTAATTCAGATGGTGATACTTACGATGTAATGTACTCGGACAGCCTTGCGGCTTGGTCACGGGAAATTTTCCTGATGAATGACCTTGAGGAATATCCGACTGTGGTTATCGATAACCAATGCGTTAATCCTTTTTGCGAGGTGAAAACATACAATGATCACATTGTTAGGGAAATCACGATACCTGAGCAGTATTGGCGCCGCGATGTGATTTTACAAGCCGCACAACTGCCACCAGGACAGTATTATTGGGTTATTAACGGGGAATGGGTAAATGACAAAGACCTACAACCTACGGGCAGTAGCAATACGTCATATTTTGACAAGCCCGATTGTGTACCCGAGTATCCAGGTGGAATGGACTCATTATCGGCCTTTCTTAAAGAAAATGTCCACAGGCCTGAAGGATCTCGGGAGGCAGATGGAACAGTGTTGGTAGAATTCGTCGTGGAAGTTGACGGCAGTATCTCAGAACCAAAAATACTAAAATCGTTAACCCCAGAATTAGACGCTGAAGCTATAAGAGTTGTTAAGCTGATGCCGAAATTTATATGGCATTCGGAATATTGCACGGTTAAACGAGTGTATTTCAACATTCCTTTTAAATTCGTAACAGAGTGATAACTTTATTTGCCATGATGAAAAACAGAATATTCATAGCGCTTGCACTGGTGATGATACTGTGTGGCATGGTGCCCAATTTGCGGGCACAACAATTCACGGTCAGCACCGATACCATAAATGTATATTTCAATTCTGACAAAGACACGCATTTCCAGAATAAGTTTTGGCGACTTGAGCGTGCTGTCAAATACCATGGTTATTATTTCCTTAAATTTGGGGATTATTGTTATTACGATTTTGACTGGGACAATGCTATTGTTGTGGCTGTGCCAGAAATGGATGGCCCCGTCAAAAACATGGCGCTTCCTGAAGATTTTAATCGAACCTTTACCATCACTTATGACATGTTCGTCAGAGACAACTTGCTCTATGTGAAATCTTTAGATAAATACAACAGTGACTTATGGCCGGATATACAACCTGGATATTTCTTGAATGAGACAAACTGGACATGGCAACGAGTTCAAAACGTTTCTGATATTGCCTACGAAGATGATCGATATCAAGTAAAAGTAGGATGTGGATTGTTGTTTGTTGAAAAACAACTGACATGGGAGGCCAATACTTCTTTTTGATGGTTGTCGTTTTTGCGGTGAAAATGATGGGTATTTTGCAGAAGATTATATCGACGAAGCTCAAATTGTAAATGATGTGACATCATATAGAGCCAGTTCATCTTATAACTATTATTATATCGATGGTATTCGCCATGGTGATACAATTTTTGAGGGGGCTTTTTGCGTGGATGACCATGTTTATGTGGTGGTAAATACACCGCAAACTACCTATATCGCACGTTTGGATGGCGATAGTCTGACCATGGTGACGGATCTCGGACAGCATTTTGAGTGTATTGATCCTCTGCAAAAGTCGAGACCTATCAACCGTCTGAGTATGAGCCCCAATTGTTGTTTGCTTGAATTCAATTCCAAAGATGGCAGATCATCCGGTGTTATTGACATTGAGGATACCACGGTGAGGATACGGTATTTCAAACATATACAATCCAGTCGCAGCTGAAGATTTCATTGGTTTGTGAAGACTAAGCCTGTGCCTCGAAGAGGCACCATTTCAGTAACCCCGCACGTTAGTGTGGGGTGAGAGGATGCCCACACATGTCTCTGAGCCTCGAAGAGGCGACACATCGTCAGACTCAAAACCAAGGTGTCTCACTCTGTCAAGATCCTGAGGCACTGTAACATCACCCCTCACTTTCGCGGCAAGCATAACACATCATCATGGCAAACACAACACGTGCCGCGATGATATATGTGGTCCTTTCTACCAGGGGCTGCGCCCCTGTCTGTATCAGGGGTTACACCCCTGTCTGTATTCTTTTCGGCCCTACGGGCCTCATCATGCTCTGTCGATGTGTGCAGATCGAGAGTTGATGTTACTCCCTCTCCCAGACCCCATACTGACGTGCGGGGTTATTGAGATATCGTACCTTCGGTACTTTTTTTGCATTGTTGAAAAAATATATTAAACACATCAACAATTCAACAATTCAACAAAAAACTGTATCTTTGCATTTTTAAATGCAATAATAAAACTATGGACTCAACAAGACAACAGAAAATAGCTAAACTAATCCAAAAAGAACTGGCGGAAATCTTTTTGGCTGACGGCATTCCAGTGTATGACTGCATGATTACCGTCACCAAAACCTCCGTTACCAAGGACTTGTCACTGGCCCGCAGCTATATTTCCATTTTTAATGCTGAAGACAACGAAAAAGTGCTTAAGGCGGTGAAGTCCAACATCAAGGAAATTCGTTATCGCCTCGGACAAAAGGTGAAAAACCAGCTTCGCATCATCCCGCAGCTGGATTTCTTTATCGACGACTCTCTGGATTATATTGAAAATATTGAAAACTTGCTGAAACAGTAGCCTTGAAAAGCAATTCATTTCAAACGGCCCGCTTTATCGGATTGAGGTATCTGTTTTCCAAAAAGAAACACCATGCCATCAATGTGATTTCCATTATCTCCATGATCGGTATCATGGTCAGCTCGGCCGCTTTGATTATCGTGTTGTCGGTGTTCAACGGCATGGAGGGCTTGGTGCGCAGCAGCTTTAATTCATTCAACCCTGACTATCAGATTCTTCCGAAGGAAGGAAAAGTCTTCGCCACAGACAGCTTTCCGATGGCTGAGCTGCAAAAACTCGAGAGTGTGCAAGAAGTGTTTGAGGTGGTTTCAGACATGACTCTGATGACCTACAACGAGAAACAGCTGCTTGTGTCTGTCAAGGGGGTATCTCCTGATTATCTGCACAGTACCGGCATCGACAGCTTGCTGATTGACGGCAATGCCACACTGCTATACAGTGAAGGCCCCGCTGCGGTGATGGGGGCGATAGCTGCCGGCAATATCCAACTGAATATGCACAGTCCCGAACAACTGAAGGTGTATTACCCCAAGCGTTTGCTCAAGAACCTTTCAGACCCGGCACGGGCATTCAATATCGACTATGTCATTCCGGCGGGCGTTTTCGCTTCCTATACCGAATATGATGAGAAATATGTGTTTGTGCCACTGGATTTTGCGCGTTCCATTATGAATTATGAGAACGAAGTGACTTCCATCGAGCTTAAACTGAAGAATCCGAAGGACTATGCCAAAATCAGGGCTTCCATTGAAAAGGTTTTAGATGGAAATTATATTCTGAAAGACAAATATCAGCAGGAGGAATCCTTATACAAGACTATGAAGTCCGAGAAGTTGATGGTCTTTGTCATTCTGGCCTTTATCTTGGTGGTGGCCGGTTTCAATATGATTGGAACGTTGTCCATGCTCATCATCGAGAAGAAGGATGACCTGTCGGTGCTTTATGCCATGGGTGCCCGCAAGTCGTTGGTACGTAAGATTTTCCTGGTGCAGGGTGGCTTTATCTCTCTGTTGGGTGGCTTGGCTGGCTTACTTATTGGCCTGCTGGTTTGTTTTCTGCAGATGAAGTTCCACATTGTGGGCTTGGGTGACGGCAGCAGCGGCTATCTCATCAATTATTATCCAGTGCAACTGGAATGGCTGGATTTTGTGATGGTTTTGTTCACTATTTTGATAATCAGTATTATAACCTCATATATTCCCATCCGTTATATGAAAAATATTGTGGTGGATAAAAAATAAGGAGGCCGATTCATGAAAAAATTATTGTCAGTACTCAGTATATCATTCATGGCGGTGATGCTGTCGGCGCAGACGTCCATTGGCAGCTTCCGCAATCATCTGGCATACAATCGCTTCTATTCGGTGGCGGTAGGCGATGAAGTGTATGCGGCGGGAAAAAGCGGGATTCTGTATTTTGCTGAGAATAAGAATGATATAAAAGAATCGGACATGTATAAATGGTCCAAAAGCAACGGCTTGTCGGATGTGGATATTGCTAAAATCGCTTACGACAAGGTCACGCGTAATTTGGTGATTGCTTATGCCAATGGGAATTTGGATTTCATAGTGGATGACCGTCTGAGCAATGTGCCGGATGTGAAAAACAAACAGCTTTCGGGCTCGAAATCGGTACAACGGATATGTTTTGAAGACGGACTATGCTATTTGGTTTACAGCTTTGGCGTGGTAGTGGTGGATTTGTCCACTTATCTGATTCGTGACACGTGGTATGTCAACAGTCTTGGAGATCATGTTGTTTACGACATGGCCATTGCTGCAGATCGTTTCTATTTGGCTACGGATATTGGAGTTTATAGCATTGACAAGCAGAGTTTTGCGTTGGCCGATCTTGGGGCTTGGCAGCGTGAGTTAGCCTTGGGGCTTCGGGAATACAACCATATTGCCGCATGTCAGCAGAAGGTGTTTGTCAATCGCAATTCAGATGAGCATGACGGCAGCGGGCAGCTTGTCGTGACGGATTCTGTTTATGTGCTGGAGAACGGCGTTTGGCGCTATGACGCAGGTTTTGATGCCCAGGATGTCCGCTCTTTTGTGGTCAGTGAGGACGCTTTTATGATGGTGGATTGGCAGAATGTGGTGGTGTATGAGAATGATTATTACGATTTCAAATATTTTTATGAAGGAGGGGTTTTCCCGAGTTTGCAACATGCTGCTGCCGAGGGGGATGATGTGTGGGTGGCAGACGATGAGAATGGTTTGTGGCGATGGAACAGGGTGTCGGGGCAGGTCTCTTTGCTGACATCCGACGGTCCCCATTCCGACAAAGCATACAGCCTTTCCTGCGAGGGTGGGGTGTTGGCCTCCACGGCAGGGGGGCGAAATTTGTGGGCACCTGCCTATTTTGCGCCGGCATGCAGCTTTTTCCAGAAAGAACAGTGGACTTACAATTCTTATGAATTCCTGCGTTACGGCGATGCCCATGATTTGGTCAAAGTGGTTGTCAACCCCGACAAACCCGAGGAGTGTTTTGTGTCTTCATGGGGCAACGGCTTGTACAAATGCGTTAACGGGCATGTGGTGACTTTCTACGACCAGAGCAACAGCCCTTTGCGTGGGATGACCGGCGACGAGGTGGCCAGGGTGTCGGGTCTGTGTTATGACGCATACGGCAACCTGTGGGTGGCCAATTCCGGAGCTCCTTTTGTTCTGCATGTGCTGAAAACTGACAACACCTGGGTGACCTTCAATAGTCTGAGGGGGGATATCGGTACCGTTGCCCAGCATGTATATGTCGATTCAAGAGGCTATAAATGGGTTACTTTTCCTCGTAGCAGCACACAGTCGTTGTATGTGTATGATGATAATAAAACTATTGAAAATCAAACGGATGACAGACTGTGGCTGGTTGATATGAATGCCGCGGCGGAAGTGGAGTCGTCGGAGGTGAAATGCATCACGGAAGACAAGAACGGACGTATGTGGATTGGCACCAACAAAGGGGTAAAGGTGATTTATGACCCCAGCAGAGTGTTTGGTGGCAACTCGCTGCCCAGAAATATCATTTTGGAGCAAGGAGGTTATGCGGCGGTGCTGCTGGAACTTGAGGAGGTCTCGTGCATCGCTGTTGACGGTGCCAACCGCAAATGGATGGGTACCACCAGGGCCGGTGCGTTTCTCATCAGCGAGAACGGAACGGAGGAGTTGATGCACCTTACAGCCGAAAACTCTTCTTTGTTGTCGAATGTGATCTATGATATTGCCATTGACGGCACTACGGGCGAGGTGTTTTTCAGCACCGACAAGGGCATCTGCTCTTATCGGGGCACGGCCACCGAAGGTGAAGAAGAGTGGTACATAGATGTGAAGGTTTTTCCCAATCCAGTACACAGTGGATATTCCGGCGTGATCGCGGTAAGCGGCCTGATGGAGAATTCCTTCTGCAAGATTGTGGATGCCGCCGGAAATCTGATCTGGCAAGGCTATGCCAATGGGGGCGAGCTGGTGTGGAATGGTAAGGATTTCAAAGGACGGCGTCCAGCCACAGGGGTATATTTCGTTTTTTCCTCCAGCAAGAGTGGCAAGGAAAAAAATGTGGCCAGAATTTTGTTTGTCAACTAATTAAAATGATTCCGGCTCATGTTTGTCACCTCCAAGGCAATTGTGCTGCATAAAACCAAATATGCCGATTCGGGTATTGTGGTAAAAGTGTTTACGGAGCGGTATGGCACCCAGACCTTTATCATTAAAAATGCTTTTTCTGCCAAAAACAAACATCTGCTGCCTCTGTTTGCCCCCCTCTCAATGCTGGAGCTGCAGTTCGATGACCGTAAACTCAACCAGTTGATGTATCTCAAAGAGGCAACGTGCTATCATCAATATGTGGATATTCCTTTTGATATTGTTAAAAGTTCCCTCTTGATGTTTTACGGCGAGTTGCTGTACCGCCTGCTGTATGACTATGGGGCTGACCAGCAGCTGTTTGCCTTTATTGAAGAAAGAATGCGGCAGTTGGATGTGGCGGCGACGGTCCGCCCTGACACGCATATAGATTTCATGCTGCGGATGTCGCAGATTCTGGGTTTTTATCCGGTTCCTAACTACGACCAGTCGCATCCTGTCTTTTCCATCACGCAATCGGCTTTTGTCGGCAATTGGGTGGATGAGGAGCAGAATTTGTCGCCGACGGCAAGTGCCGTATTGTTTGCCATGATGAATGACACCCTGCCGCATGCCGCCCCGAAATCTGTCAGGAATGAATTGTTACAAGGCATGTTGCGTTATTACAAGCACCATAACGAACATATCGGAAAGATCGAATCTGTATCGATTCTGGCTGATATATTGAAAAGTTGATAGGGGCCACGCTCCACCAGCAGCCCAATCGGTTGTCGTACTGTCTGAATTCGTAGCCAAAATTAGCCACTTCTTCAAACACCTCATTATCAGCCTCTTGTCCATTGAAAAAGTACCGATATCCCCCGATATCGGGACTGGTGAATTTTGAGCGGTATGTGAGGGGTGGGTTCATGGGACAAATGTAAGGATATATATGTTGTTATCGGTTGTTTGGAAAATAATATTTTTGAAAATAACGTCGTCTATTTATTGGTTTCCCCTTCCTATGCTTTATTTGCAAATCTGGTCCCAAATAAAAGCATGTATGCAATATCAATATATCATTTTGTATTGAAATATTTCGATCTTTGCAATAATAGAAATAGGCATTACAATTGCTGGGATCTGAAGCTGCAAATAAAATATGTTTTCCTCTTGCAATATATTTATTAGAGTCTATAGAAAATACTATAACTGCTTCTGGGGATTGAGAAATTCGAGAACTTAGCGTATCCGAACTTATCCTTAAACGGACAAAACACGCAGAATCCTCTATCACAGTATAATCTCTTGAATTAAGAAATATGGTATCCTTTTGTGTATTTTGAGGAAATGCCGTTAGAAAATTAATTATAATAGCCACTAACAGTTCCATATATATTTTCATATTGTTGTTGTAAAGCTTCTAATGTCATGATAACTGGTTTGGAATATGGTCCATTCTCGGTGTAAACATATACATTTCCTTCATTGTCAGTACCATAATATACTGCCGCATGTGTGTATTCACCATCTTTCATAAATGCAATAATTGTTTTTCCAAATTTTGCCTTATCGGGACTCACTTGAACAAAATTACTAAGAGATTTCTTAAATCGTTCAGGAGTTGCAATAGTATAAATTTCAGGGCCAAGAGTTTGACCATTAACACCAGCGACTGCCGCACTCCAGCAATTATAATAATCATTCGGACTGGCTAATTTTTTTATGGCGTCTAATACTTCAGGCTCATCCATGCCTGACATAAACATATTGTCCATCATGTCTGTAACTTGTTCTTCCGACAGACCTCCTTCATGAGCTATTGAAGCAGAAAGATTATTAAACAATTCTAACTTGTCACCAAAACTTACATCTCCATTAAAAACCGATAATAGTTTTTTTGCTTTTCTTGTTGATATGTTCATGAACGTTGATAAAGTTTTGAAATTGTCATTTTCTTGTGCAATCAGATGACCCTTCTTGTCAGGTTTCCATGCTTCTCTTCCCTCCAAATCGACCATTATTATTGGAATATTGGCACAGAAAATAAAAGGGCTTATATCTGGAGACTTTTTCCATTCAAGATCTACTCCCCACCACCTACCCAATCGGCTGTCGTACTGTCTAAATTCATAGCCGAAATTCGCCACTTCCCCAAACACCTCATTATCAACCTCTTGTCCGTTAAAAAAGTACCGATATCCCCCGGTGTTGGTACTTCGGTTGGGAATGGGGTAGCCAAAGGGGTAATAGTCGGTGGTGCTAATGATATAGGGCTTATAGGTGTCATCACCTGAGGAGTAAGGTTGGCGGCGGTCGAGAATGGTGGCCATCACATTGCCCAAATGATCAGTGAGCTCATACTGCCTCATGCCAATAGTGGAATTTGATATGATGGGATCTCCACTGGAAAACAAATCAACAGGTTGCCGTAATATTCCCAATCTCTTACTTCCGTATATTGGTCGTTCAATGGTTTCTAACGAATACAAGGTTTG
>JAFXSR010000045.1 GCA_017525505.1 Bacteroidales bacterium | reverse complement strand
CGGAAAACTGAAAACTGAAACCTGAAAAGTAGGAGTTTGGGAGTTGAGATAGATTAAAAATCATAATGCGGGAAAGGTAAATGCCGCATAAAACATCAGCATAAAATAATACAAAAAAACAAATAAAGCAATGTCAGAACAAATCAAAGGAAAAATCAAACAGATTATCGGAGCTGTTGTTGACGTACAGTTCAGCGAAGGCACCACTCTGCCCAACATTTACGATGCGTTGGTGGTTACCCGTCCTAACGGTGAAAAACTTATTATGGAATGCGAACAGGACATTGGTGAGGACACCATGCGCTGCATCGCCATGGACTCCACCGACGGTTTGAGCCGCGGCATGGAGGTTGTTGCCACAGGACAGATGATCAGCATGCCTACCGGCAATATCAACGGACGTTTGCTCAACGTCATCGGTGAGGCTATCGACGGCATTGACAAACTGGAATCCAAAGAACGCAAGGAAATACACCGCGACCCACCCACCTTCGAGAACCTGTCCACCACCCAAGAGGTGCTCTATACCGGCATCAAGGTTATCGACCTGATTGAGCCGTATGCCAAAGGTGGTAAAATCGGTCTGTTCGGTGGTGCTGGTGTAGGCAAGACCGTGTTAATCATGGAATTAATCAACAACATCGCCAAGAAATACTCGGGTATGTCCGTATTTGCCGGTGTGGGCGAGCGTACCCGTGAAGGTAACGACTTGCTGCGAGAAATGATTGAGTCTGGCGTTATCCGCTATGGCGAGGAATTCAAGAAAAGCATGGCAGAAGGCGGCTGGGACCTGAGCAAGGTAGATAAGGATGAATTGGCCAAATCACAAGCCACCCTTGTTTTCGGACAGATGAACGAACCCCCTGGAGCACGTGCCCGTGTGGCCCTGTCAGGTTTGACTGTTGCAGAATACTACCGCGACGGTGACGAGCAGTCTGGTGGCAAGGACATCCTGTTCTTTGTGGATAACATCTTCCGTTTCACCCAAGCTGGTTCCGAGGTTTCCGCATTGCTGGGACGTATGCCCTCGGCAGTAGGTTACCAGCCCACCCTGGCCACGGAGATGGGTACGCTGCAGGAGCGTATCACCTCCACCAAAAGAGGTTCCATCACCTCCGTGCAGGCCATCTACGTGCCGGCAGACGACTTGACCGACCCGGCTCCCGCCACCACGTTCTCGCACTTGGATGCCCAGACCGTGTTGAGCCGTAAGATTGCCTCCCTCGGTATCTATCCCGCTGTGGATCCGTTGGATTCCACCTCCCGAATCCTGACTCCTGACATTGTGGGCGAAAAACACTACGAAACCGCCCAGCGCGTGAAAGAGACCCTGCAGCGCTACACCGAATTGCAGGATATTATCGCCATCCTGGGTATGGAGGAATTGTCGGAAGAGGACCGCAAGGTGGTACACCGCGCAAGACGTGTACAGCGTTTCATGTCACAGCCTTTCTCTGTGGCGGAACAGTTCACCGGCCTGCAAGGCAAATTCGTCAACATCGAAGATACCATCAAGGGCTTCGACATGATTCTGAACGGCGACCTGGACTATCTGCCCGAAACAGCTTTCAGCTATGTGGGCACTATTGAGGAAGCCATTGAAAAAGGTGAGAAAGAACTGGCACAGGCCGCTAAATAAATCTCAAAAAAGAAGCCATGAAATTAGACATCACCACTCCCGGCCAGCAGCTTTTCTCCGGAGAAGTGAGCCTGGTACAGTTGCCAGGGCTGGACGGCTTGTTTGAAATTCTGGAAAACCACGCTCCAATGGTGGCCGCCCTCAAAAAGGGGAAAGTCAAGGTACAACAGAGCGATGGCAACACCGAATTCTACGAGATTAACGGAGGCACCGCCGAAGTGCTTCAGAATAACATATTAGTATTAGCAGAATAAATCCGACATTTATGAAAACAATACGTCTTTCACTCATTGCTATGATGGCATTCCTGCTGACGGCTATCACTCCCTTGCACGGCCAGAAGCTGAAACCCGACGCTGTTCCGGAAGAAGTGAAGCAGACAATGGATTTTGAATACTCCAATGTCAAGATTCTTTACTGGGAACTGAGTGACGGTGTTTACATCGCCAACTTCAAAGAGGACAATTCACCCGGCAAATGCTATATCACCAAAAACGGGCAATGGCAAAAGACCGTATATCCTGTGCCGCGCGCCGAGCTGCCCTCTGCCATCACGGACTATGTGAAACAGAATTTCTCCAACTATTCTATCGCAGTGTCGCAATTGCAGGAAATGCCCAACGTGCGCATACATTATTATATAGAGGCCAGACCGGAAGGTGTGGGTTATGAACCCTCTATTCTCACCTTCAACGAGGTAGGTGTCCTGAAGGAGCGCCACGACCCCGCCAATTTCGACAAGGAGGCCAAGTCGGTGGTTGACCCCAAGGCTGCCGCCAAACCCGCCGCGGCAAGTGCCAGCGGTGCTGCTGCCGGCAAAGCCACTGCATCCAACAATACTGGCAAACCGGCCCAATCAAGCTCTACTGCAGGCAAACCAGCCGCAAACACAGGCAAACCAGCCACCAGCAGTACCGCTAGCAACGCTGGGAAAACCACCTCTACCACCGGAAAGCCAGCCAGCAGCCAGTCGGCAGGAAAGCCTGCCCAATCCAGCTCGAGCGCAAGCAAACCCGCTAACAGTGGAAAACCGGCCACCAGCAGCACCGCCAGCAACGCCGGCAAAACCACTTCTACCACGGGCAAGCCCGCCAGCAGCCAGTCGGCCAGTAAGCCCACCACTTCGGCAGCCAGCTCCGCCAGCAAACCCGCCACTGCCAGCAACAGCAAGCCCAAAAAAGAGAAAGAAGAGAAACCTGTGTATGACGAAAGAGGCAACAAAGCCATTGACGCCAACAGTGTGCCCGCCGCTGTGAAAACCGCTCTTTCCAAGAAGGCGCAACGCCCCGAAGAGTTACACTGGTTCAAGGTGGACACCTTCTATGTGGCCAACTTCATCGCTCGCGAACAACGCAATGAAGTGTTTATCACCAAATCAGGCTTATGGGAAAAGACCTTTACCGTACTGCCCGAAGCCTCGGTGAGCGGCAACATGGCCAAACACCTGCAGACCTATTACAAAGGCTACCGCTTCAAAAATGCCATCAAGGAGACCCGTGCCGACAAACAAGACGTAACCATGGTGGAAATCTACGAGAAGGATAACTGGAAGCAGAAATTGGTCACCACTTTCTACTTCGACAAAACCGGCAAGCTGCTGCGCACTGTGGATCCAAATTACGAGATGGGTGGACAGCCCAAAGAAAAAGCCGAGGATGAATCGCTGGAGAAATACTACGAGAAGATGAACATGTCGAACAAGACAGAAAACAACGATAATATTCCCAAGGATGTGCTGAATGCCTTCAAGGCCAAATATCCGCATGTTACCGGTGTGACCTGGGCCGAAACCAATGACGGCAGCTACAGTGCCAGCTATTATGGCACCCGCGGCAAGGAAATATGCATCATCAACAGCTATGGTACCATCACCGAAACCATGACCTTGGGCAACCCCGACAACCTGTTGAGCAGCATCTCCAGCTACATCAAACAGAACTACAAAAACAACAAGATAGTGGAATATTACGCAGTAAAGAAGATTTTGGACAAGAAAAACTTCTATAAGGTTATCATCGCCGACAAGAAAACCAAGGTGGAACAGGAAGTATGGTTCACCACCTCGGGCAAGTTCGTTGAATAAGAAAAACAGCTGCGGCCATGTCCCCAAAAGACATGGCCGTAATTGAATATAGCAGTATCATCAAGCATTTATAACAAAATGAATTACATCGAAATTAAAATCCATTTCTCCTCCGCCGACCCGTGGAAGGAGATTTTCAGCTCTTTTTTAGCCGACGCCGGATGCGAGAGTTTCATGGACGGGGACAGTGACAACGACCTGCTGTGCTACATTCCGGACACCCTCTACAACGCCGACAATATCAAAGACATACTGGAGAACCACGGCTTGGATGTGGACATCCAATATGAGACCCGGGAAATCGAACAGCAGGACTGGAATGCCGTCTGGGAGTCGAACTACACCCCCGTGCTGATTGCCTACCGCTGTTACATCCGCGCTCCTTTCCATCCTGCCATGGAAGGTGTGGAATATGAGATACTCATAGAGCCTAAAATGTCATTTGGCACCGCCCACCACGAGACAACTTCACAGATGATTGAATATCTGTTGGAAGAGGACCTGAAAGGCAAGAGTGTGTTGGACATGGGCGCAGGCACCGGCGTGCTGGCCATTCTGGCATACAAACGAGGCGCACACCCCGTCACCGCCATCGACAACGATGAATGGGCTTACAACAACAACCTCGAGAACATTGCCCGCAACCACTGCGAGGACATGGAAGTGATATTAGGTGACGCTTCCGCCCTGAAAGGCCGTCATTTTGATTTCATCATCGCCAACATCAACCGCAACATTCTGGTTAACGACATGCCCGCCTACGCCGAAGCCCTCTTACCCGGAGGAACAATCCTGTTCAGCGGCTTTTATGAAGACAACGACCTGGAAATCATCAAACAGCGCGCCGCTGAATTTGGCATTGAATACCAGTCGCATAAGGCGAAGAACAGATGGTGCGCGATGAAAGGAGTCAAGAGATAGGTTACTGGGGTCTTGGGACAGGTTACAAAATTAAAGTTCAAGGTTAGGAAGGTTAGGAAGGTTAATTTTTCAGTTTTCAACTCCATTAATTAGTACATTAAACAAGTTTATGAATAAACACATCCTTTTTATAATCAGCATTTTAATATTTTCCTGCATAGGGTTAAAGGCTCAGCGGTTCACCTCATTCACCGAGAACCCCGCCTATACTATCGAGGAAGTGAAGAGTTATTTGTCCACCGTGCCCAAGGAGCGGCAGAAAGAGGCCGACGCCCTGCTGACTCGCTTCACCGAATTCTGGAACAGTCCCTGGATGGAAGACGAAGCCCAGGATGTGTTTATCGATGTGGCCAACAAGATGCTGAAAAAGCGTATGCGCCCGTTCCCCCATTTCCAGTCTTACGTGGAGGCGTACGCCGCTTTTATGAGCAGCCCCTTTAATGGTGAACTTGAGGCCTGGTCAAAAATCATACAATATCACATTGATGACGAGCCAACCTTGTTCAAGGACAAGATGCAGATTTACACCGATTTCTTCACTCATAGCATCATCTATAACAGCACCAACTCCCGCTGGACCGTCTATGGCGAGGCCGAAGCGATTGGCATAGACAAAGAGCCTTATATCCGTTTCGCCAACATTGACTTGGTGGGCAGCTCGGCGCACGACAGTCTGACCATTGTGTCCGCACAAGGCGACTATTATCCCTCAAGCCTGGTTTTCAAAGGCAAAAAAGGGATGGTTTATTGGGACAGGGCCGGTCTGGGGGCCGATGTCAATGCCAAAATCGCCAACTATACCGTGGATGTGCGTTTCCCGAAGTTCACCGCCCAAGACGCCACCCTCTCCTACCCCGACTATTTCAGCAGACCCATCAAGGGCGTGCTGGAAGAGAAAGCTGGACTTGCCACTACCGAGGAGAAAGCCACCTACCCCCGTTTCCGCAGCAACGACGAGCATATTGTCATCAACAACATCTATGAGAATGTGGATTATATCGGTGGATTTGAACTACGCGGAAGCTCTATCCAAGGCTATGCGCAGGACAATGATTTGTCGCAGATATACGTCAAGAAAGACGGCAAGACCATCGTCAAAGTTTATGCGAGAAACTTCCTGTTCAAGCCCGGCAACGTGCTAGCAGAGGATGCAAGCATCCGTATCCTCATCGACGAGGACTCCATCTACCACCCCGCCGCCAACTTCAAATACAACGAAACCACCAAAGAACTGCTGATTTCGAGACCCAAACAGGGAGTCGGCCGTACACCCTTCTTCGACTCCTACCACAAAATGGATATCACCGCCGAATCCATTTTCTGGAAGACCGACGAGGAACGCATTGAGTTCAAGCCTATTGTGGGCACCACCAGCGAAAGTCCCGCTTTATTCGAGTCCCAGAACTTTTTCGACCCGACTATCATGCGCAAGATTTGGGGCTTTAACGAAGTGAACCCGCTGTTCACCCTGTGGGAACTGTTCAAAACCAACAATTACGAGCCTCTGCGCCTGCACGAGGTTGTGGCTTGGTTCAAGAAATCGGAGATTGACATGAAAGCCATGATGATTGACTTTGCCGCCCGGGGATTCATCGAGTACGATGTCACCAACGACAAAATCATCTACCGTAAGAAAATCTCCCAGTACCTCAACAATGATGTGCGCCGCAAAGACTATGACAATATCATTCTGGAATCCAAAACACACTATGCCTCTTACGACTTGGTCAGCAAGGATTTGCGCGTGACCGGCTGCGAATTCTTCGTGCTGAGCGACGCCCAGATTGTCAACGTGTATCCTACCGATGAGAAAGTGACTGTCAAGAAAAACCGTGACATGGTCTTTTCCGGACGTATTGTAGCCGGTTTGTTCGATTTTGTAACCCATAACTGCGCCTTCAACTACGACAAATTCCAGGTCGATATGAATGTCATCGACTCCATGATCATGTACGTTCCCGATGAACACGGTCCCGTCAACATGTACGGCGAGCACAAGCTACGCAAGCTGCAAAGCCCCATTGAGGAGCTGGCAGGCACCCTGTTCATTGACGTTCCCGGCAACAAATCCGGCACAGTGGATTACCCCGACTACCCCATTTTCGAGGCCCGAAAAGGCGGAAAAGTTTATTACGACAAGCCCCAGGTGCTGGGGGGCGTCTATACCCGCGACCGTTTCTACTATGCAGTGGATTTGTTCCGTATAAAGAATCTGGACAACTTCGAAATCGACTCTATGAAATTCACGGGCGCCTTGGTTTCCGGCGGCATCTTCCCCGACATCCGCGAGCCGTTGAAGGCACGTCCCGACTTCTCCCTGGGTTTTGTGCACCGCACCTCCGCATCCGGTCTTCCCTGCTATGAGGGCAAGGGCAGCTATGCAGGAATTGTCGATTTGAGTTACAGAGGATTGAGAGGAAGAAAAGGCACTATCTACTATTTAACCTCCGTCACCACCTCCGACAGTCTGGTCTTCTATCTGGATTCCTGCAACGCCAATGTCAAGAATCACACGGTTTTCGAACAGGAGAACGGCACAGAATTCCCGCCTGCCGTGGTGGACAACGCCTACCTGCACTGGACTCCCTATCAGGACAAATTCTTTGTCTATACCATAGATTCTCCGATGAGCATCTTCAAAGAGGCCGAACTCACCGGCAACTCCATGCTGACCCCCAGCGGCATGTTCGGCACAGGAACCTTGCGTTTCAAAGGCGCGGAAATCGACTCCCGACTCTTCGCCTTCAAGCACCACGAGCTGCTGGCCGACACGTCCAGCTTGAGGCTGTTTAACCTGAATACCGGCGAGCTGGCCTTCCGCACCGACAACTACAACTCTCATGTGGATTTCAAAACCCGCAAAGGCTCGTTCATGTCCAATGGCAACGCCTCCGAGGTTGTCTTTGTGAAAAACGAAATCAAAACCAACGCTTCCGCCTTCGACTGGGATCCCATTGACGAGACCATTCTGCGTTTCAAGTGGGACGACCCGCATAAGAATGTGGATATTGACAACACCCCCACTCGAGAGTTGATTGACATGCCAGGGATCAAGGCCAACGAACTGATCGCCACCGACCCGAGCATTGGCTTGCATTTCAATGCGCTGAGCGCTGAATTCAACTACACCGACAACATCATCCGCTGCGAAGGTGTGCGCTTCATCGAAAGCGGCGACGCCGCCATCTTCCCCCATGAAGGCAAGGTGACCATCTACGAGAAATGCCGTATCGAACGCTTTACCAACGCCCGTCTGCTGGCCAACCGCACCGACAAATACCACGAGTTGCACGACTGCACGCTGAACCTGTTCTCCGCCACCCGCTTCAGAGGTTCCGGCTTCTATGACTATATCGATGAAAACAAAACCGTGCAAACCCTGTATTTCGACACCCTGTGGTGCATCAAAAACACAGAAGGCCATGCCAAGATTCCTTTGGAGAAAGACTTCAAACTCAGTCCGCATTTCGCTTTCGACGGACGCGCGGAATTGCACGGCGAGAACCAGTTCTTGTCGTTCTTCGGTGGTGTGGAAATCATCCACGATTGCTACAAGGACAAGCCTGCGAGAATGAAGATATTGCAACAGGTGGATCCCGACAACATCCTGTTGGAAGTTCATGAGCGCACCAAGGATATCAACGACCGCAAGGTGGTGATTGCCATCGCGTCGGCAAATACCACCGGCCGCATCTATACCGCCTTCGGCTGTGCCAAAGAGCAGTTCAACGATGCCGAATACATCAATGTATGGGGATTCATCACCTACCATCACAGCACACAGGAGTTCTGGGCCGCTTCCAAGGAAAAACTGGAAGACCCCACCTTGCCCGGCAACATGATGACCCTCAACAACAACAACTGTATCAGCACCGGACAAGGCAAGATTGACATGGGCACCAAGCTGGGCCGTATCGACTTCAACACCAACGGTGAGATTGTCAACTACATGAAAGCCGACTCTGCCGACATGCACCTCACCACCTCCATCGACTTCTTCTTCAACGAAGAGTCCATGAAAGTGCTGAACCGCCATATCGACAATTCCGCATCATTGGATTTCCTCGACGTGTCGGAAGACGAAAGCTACGAACTGGCATTACGCAATATGCTGACCGAAGATGAATATGTCAAATACCAGAACGACCTGGCGATGGGCGGCTCCAACAAGAAACTGCCACAGCCGCTGCAGGTACGATTCCTTTTCTCTCGCATCGACTTCGACTGGGACAATGTGAACTCCGCTTTCCTGTCGCAGCGCACCCTGCCTCTGATTATCTGCAACAGCAAGCAGGTATATAAGAGCGTTCCCGGCCGTATTGTCATCGAAAAGAAAGGTTCCCGCAACCGTCTGTATATCTACTTTGAATTTGACAACGAATTCTTCTTCTTCCAGTTTGAGAACAACAGCATGTATGGCTATGCCTCTGTGAAGAAATTCAACGAAGAAATCATGAATACCAAAGCAAAGAACAAGACCATTGCCGCCGAAAAAGGCAAGCCCTCGTTCACTTACAAAATTGGTAACCGCAGCCAGCAGCGAAAGTTCACGAAGAAGTACTTCCCACCGTTGGAAGAAGAGCCCACCGAGGAGTAATCAGGTATCAGGTTGCAGGTTACAGGGGACAGATTATAGAATTCAAAATTCAAATATTTAATGTTTAGTGTTTATGAATTTTGGACTTTGAATTCATATATCCTTTTTTAGGTTGGTGATATCAGTGTGTTATGAATATGTAAGCGATTGGTCGTGCTGAAAGCACGCAATCCTATTAACCCCTAACAAGGCCGAAGGCCGCAGTTTGGGGTGGCGATGCTCATAATAGAATACTGCGTACCAAGGGTACGCTACTATGGGAATCTTTGTAGCGTGCCTTCAGCACGCATATCACCCAATCATTATCACTACCCCACACTACGCACTATCGTGCTTGTGCGGGGTTAATAGAATATTGTGCCTTCGGCACATTCATAATTACAATACACAATCATCTTACATATAAGCATTTACACAAATTTTTTAACTTAAGCAAAAAAAATGCTTGTCAATTCAAAAAAAAGTTGTATTTTTGCAGTCTCAAAACGAGAAACTGAATGCTGCATTCGTCTAGTGGTCCAGGACATCAGATTCTCAGTCTGAGGATCGAGGGTTCGAATCCCTCATGCAGTACAAAAACATTCAAAAAGACAGCAACTTAGGTTGCTGTCTTTTTTTCAAATTCCAAAATACATATTCCGGCGCATACCCGTTCACTACATGGTGAGTTTACGTTTTCTTTGTACTGATATCAAAAACAGTACAACAATACCAGCCTTTGTTTCATGTGTGGCTACCTATCTGTTGGCTAAAAGCCTGCAATCAGCTAGCCCAGGGCAACGCCCTGGGGAAATGAGGATGTATATGTCACAGAACCCCGTCAGGGGTTCCAGATCATAGCCCGGGGCAAGGTGCGAGGAACGAGCACCGCAACCCCGGGATGAGGATGTCGCGTTTGGTTGGTCGCGGCGCGGGTGTCATGTGCGCCGCAGCACATACCCTGCCGCCGCGAAACGGAGCCCTGGACAACAAGGCGTTCCGCACCCGTTTCACGAAATGGGCGTCCTCCATTGTGCGCTACTTCATCACCTCGCACAAACTTGACAGCGCGGAGAATGTGGCTCAGTGCATCCGCAAACACTGGGATATCGAGAGCATGCACTGGCAGCTGGATGTCATCTTCGACGAGGACAACTGTCTGAAGAGAGAAAATAATCCCCAAAAAGTCAGGCTTATTTCAGCTTGATAATATCACTCCACCTTGTGGTGGGATTCTTGCTGCGGAAGTCGTGCTTGATGGCGTTGGCAAACACCTCCGCTTTGCCCTCGGCGTTGCGCTGGGGGTACTGCTGCGCCCCCAGGATAACAGTCTCTGTGCCGTGAAGCCTGTTGATGCGGTCTATCACCGCATCCAGCGATTTCAGTTTCTCGAACCGCTCGGCGTTGATGTCAAACAGGTTGAGCTGTATGGGCGAGTCGGGGCTGATGCCCATCACAATCACCCCCGCTTTCTTGTAGGAGTAGCCTGGCTTGTATATCTTTGACAGCAGCTCGCTGGCGGCTTTCACCAAGGTGACCGCAGAATTTGAGGCGGTGGGCAGTGTCGCCTCCTCAAACTTCCAGTACTGGGGCAAATCCTCGCGGAAACAGTTGGTGTTCACAAACACCCCCACGATGGAGGCCACGGTGTTTTGCCGCCTTAATTTCTCGGCGCAGCGTGCCGCATAGTTGCTCACATGTATCTTCAGCGTCTCCAAGTCTTTGACCATCCCGTTGAAACTGCGACTGGTGCAGATGCTTTGCTTCTTCGCCATAGCCTCATTGGGCACACGGTCTTCGCCGTTCAGCTCGGCCCAGGTGCGAAGGATGACCACATTGTGGAAGGTGGACACCACCCTGTCTCTCGGCCATGAGGCAAAATCCCAAGCCGTCTTCACCCCCTGGGCTTCCAGCTTGGCGGCATATCTGCGGCCTATGCCCCATATCTCGCCAATGGGATACAGCTTCAGCGCTTTCTTGCGCTTTTCGTCACTGTCCACCAGGCAGCAATGCCTGTAGCCAGGATATTTCTTGGCGAAATGGCTGGCCATCTTGGCCAGGGTCTTGTTGGGAGCCAGCCCGATGCTCACTGGCACTCCCACCGACTTGCGGATGCGCTTATACAGGCCCTCGCCCCATTGTTTCAAATCAATCTGCTCCATGCCGTCCAGGTACACAAAACATTCATCGATGGAATAACGGAAATACTGCGGTGCCTCCTGGCGGATGATGCTCACCACCCGTCCCGTCAGCTCGCCATACAGCTCGTAGTTGCTTGAGAAAACGGCAATCTTCTGCCCTGGAAACTCCTGCTCCAACTTGAAATAAGGCATACCAGCCTTGACGCCCAGTTTCTTGGCCTCGTTGGAGCGAGCCACAATGCAGCCATCGTTGTTCGACAGCACCACCACGGGCTTACCGTTCAGATCGGGTCTGAACACACGCTCACAGGAAACATAGCAGTTGTCACAATCCACGATGCCGTACATGAGATTCAGGTTTCAAGTTTCAAGTTTCAGGTTTCAGGATATTAGCGTTTCCAACTATGGATGGTCCATACCACCACACCCCACACCTCGAAGTTGTCGGCATCTTCTATTCTGATGGGGTGGAACTTTTTGTTGGCAGGTTTCAGCTCTATATAGCCGTCTGCCTTGTGGCTAAGGTCAAGATATTTGATAGTAAACTCGTTGTTCACAAAAGCCACAACCACATCACCATCGCTGGCATCCACACTGCGGTCAATAACGGCAATATCGCCATCGTTGATACCCGCCTCCACCATACTGTCACCGTCCACACGGCCATAGAAGGTGGCTTCGGGATGCTTGATCAGGTCGCGGTTAAAGTCAAGGGCATCGTGCTGGTAATCGTCAGCCGGCGACGGGAACCCCGCCTTGATGGCATAGGCCATCTGAAGCTCTAGCTTTTGTTTGAACTCACTGGGAAGTATGTGTATTTTGGTCATGCTCTGTTTTTTTCAACTGCAAAATTACAACTTTTTCACCATAGCTTTTATGTTCCTACTTCAATAAAAGTCAAGCACCGGTTCAATGGTGAACGGTGAATTTCGTTTGCAAGCGATTTTTTCGAAAAAACGGCATTCTATATTAAGGTATTTATATTATTAATACTATTATATTAATAGGGAACTTTATTTTTGCGAAAACATTTGCAAGTTACCGTTCACCGTTCACCGTTGAACAACCCCTCAAAAAATATTTTTTCCAACACTGACCTAACACTGACCTAGGTCTGACTTCCCCCTGACCTGAAAAGGGCTGTTTTTGCTTGTCACTTTTGTTCATCGCTTTCAAGCCTCCAATCAGCCCCTTTCTCACTTATTAATATCACTTTCATTTTTTTTCTTTTCACTCTCAACCCGTTACAGAAAGTTATTTATATATAAATAACTTTTTCTTGAATATTAATAACCTTGTTGTACTTTTGCCACTGAATTCAAACGGGAACAAGAGCTCATCCCAAAACAAAATCTTTAACCATTAACCACTAACCATTAACCATTAAAAATCAAACATTATGGCAAGAATCGTTTCCATCATCCAGTTCACCGGACGCGCCGGAAGCGCCGTCGGTTCAAAAGGCAAAAACGGCAAAGTGCTGTTGCGCCAGCTTCTCCTTCTCTCCCACCATCACCGCAGCCCTCACCCTAGATGGCAATGGCAACACCTCAGGCGGCAGTAGCAGCTCTTCTCAGACCGGCAGCAACGGCTCATCCTCTGGCGGCAGCAACAGTGGCAACGGCGGCTCTAATTCCCCCGATCCCTCCAATTCTTCCGAATCTTCCGATTCCACCACCGTAGAAGCCCCCACCATCAGCGGAACCACCCCCTTTGAGGAAACCACCCAGGTAACCCTCAGCGGCCCCGCCGAAGCTGAGCTCCGCTACACCACCGACGGCAGCTCGTCCACCGCTGAAAGCACGCTCTATAGCGAAGCCTTCACCCTGAGCGACACCACCACCGTTAAAGCCATCGCCATCAAGAATGGTGTGAGCAGCTCCGTCACCACCCAAACCTTCACCAAAGGCAGCGGCGAAAGCGAAGTTGAATAGTCCCACTCCCTGGCTTACAGCTTAATTGCTTAGATGCTTACGGCTTAGATGCTTACACCCACACACCAGTAAGCGGTAAGCCAAAAAAAATCAGAATCATGCAAAATTTCACCTGTTTTGGCCCCGAAAAAACCGAGGTTTTTTTTGTTATTAAGTGAGTTGCAAAAATACAATAATTTCAACAAATTGCATATTCTTCGATAATTTTTTTATTTTTGCCGTCGGACACATTATCCGACGGTTGAGTATTATGCCGATGGATGGCGGGGCTGCAAAGCCCCGTTTTTTTACACCGCTTTGCGGTGGGACACATTATTAGCTCTATCTCCAGTTCCAACTGCCCGATCTTGCGCTCTGCACGCGACAGCTTGGAGTCTTCGGGCTTACGTTTGAAACCGTCTGTCCCGTTCTGGATGAACTCGTCTCGCCATGTGTTGATTTCGGCCATGGTCACCGCATATTTGCGGCTCAATTCTTCCAATGTCTCCCCTTTTAGGAGTTCTAGCACCACTTGTGCCTTGAATTTTGATGTCTGTCTTTGTTGTTTCATGCTGCAAAATTAAACCTTTTTTT
>JAFXSR010000044.1 GCA_017525505.1 Bacteroidales bacterium | reverse complement strand
TTATCCATCCTTTAAAAACAAAGAACCAGATTAAAAATAGCAAAAAGCCAATGAATGGGATGATTAGGGTCCAGAAATAGAGTCCCTGTTGGTTAGAGCTATCGTCTTTGAAATGGGGATAAAAACGCAGGGTGGAGGAGCCTGTCCCCAGCAGGGCTAATGAGCTAAACAAAGTGGCGGCATCCACCAGCACACGGGTGAGACCGACTTCCTCCGGTGTCAGATATTTTGTGAGGATGAAGAAGGTCGTCACAAAACCGATAGCCACCCCAAAATATGTGGCGATGGTTCCCTTGATGCTCTGTCTGGCGATGATGCCCATATTGGTATGAATTATTATAAATGCAAAGTTACGCAAAAAAACTGATATCTACGTTTTTTTATAACGAAAAAAAAAAACAGGGAAACGTTGCCGTCCCCTGTTTTTTTCTGATAGAATAATTCGGTTAGCTTATTTGCAAACTACTTCAATGGTTTGTTGGATAAATGCTGTGGTTTGAGAGGCATTCTGGTTTTGCTCTGAGCATTTGCCTTTGTATTTTCCTGTTGTGGTTACGGTAGTGGGGGTCTCAATCCTATTGATTTCCTCCTGATCGTAGTCGAAAAATGAAGGGTCAAGAACTTTTTGGGTTGTGGTTGCGGTACAGGTACAGGTTCTGTTGCAGCTGGTGAATGCGGCTATCATGGCGATAGCGGCAAATCCTAATAATATTTTTTTCATTTTTTTTGTTTTTAAGGTGAATATTATTACTAAAAATGGGAATAGGTCGGTACAAACCTACTCCCGGATATTTTTTTTCTTTCTTTGCGATTTTTTTGCGCTTATTTCCCTCCTAAATATTGAGATCCCAAGCGGGACATGGCGCAACGGAAGCCAATGTAGTCGGTGGATTCGTCCTCATCCATGTATCTTCTGGCACCAGGGGCGCACCAGTAAGGAATGTCTCTCCAAGAACCGCCTTTGTAAACTCTGGCATGGTCGCTTACCAGGGAGTACATAGGGTTGTTCTCACCAGTTTCTTTCGGATACATCATGTCGGTTGAGCTTTCATCACCGGTAATGCCTGTTTTCCAGTCTTCGGTATTGTATAAAGAAGCCCAGTCACCGTCGAGGTAGTTCTTGTTATCAGCGGAACGGTAATTACGTCTTCTGTCGTTTTTGAAGTCTGATACTGGTACCATCGGAATCTTACCCACGCTGTCACGCTCAGCAACAGTTCCGTCTTCCAACAGTTTCTTGGTCTCAAAGTAGTTACCTCTGAAGGGGTTGAATTCGGATACATCGTCGTGAGAGGTCTGTCTGTAAACATCCATCACCCATTCTGCCACATTACCGGCCATGTGGTACAAGCCGTAGTCGTTAGGCCAGCCTGATTTTACTCTCACGGTCTTGAAACCGGCATCGTTCAGGTTGCCAGCCACGCCCATCAGGTCGCCACGGCCAAGGCGGGTATTGTCGATAAATTCGCCCATGTATTTTTTGTCTTCGGTGCGGATGGCATGACCATTCCAAGGATAAACCTTTCTTTCGAGGATACGTCCATTTACGGTATTGCCAATCATAGCGTAAGCTGCATATTCCCATTCGGCTTCGGTGGGGAGTCTGTACTTCGGCAGCAGGATTCCGTCTTCCATCTTCACATTTCTGAACTCACCTGTGGTGATATATTGCAGACGATGGTCACTTTCGCCTTCGTATGATTCGTAAGTCAGGTAAGCGTCGGTGTTGAAATAACCTTCAGCGCTCGGTTCGGGAACCCAGTCAACATAACCTTTGTCCACCAATATCTTTTCATTCACACGGTCAGTACGCCAAGCAGCGTAGTTGACAGCCTGCAGCCAGCTGACACCCACCACGGGATATTCTCTGTAAGCGGGATACCTGAAGTAGTTTTCCACATCGGGCTCATTGTAGCCGAGGCGTTCACGCCATACGTTCTCGTCGGGGAGGGCGTTGTCGTACACTACCTTCAAATCCTGGGGGATGAACACTCTTGACAGCCAGTTAAGGTACTCAAGATAGTCAACATTGCTGATTTCGCATTCGTCCATATAGAAAGAGGCAACAGACACTCTGCGGGGATTGTTGTTGACATCGTGCATCACATCTTCCTCCATAGCACCCATGATGAATGAACCACCTTCGATGAACACCAGACCTGGACCAGTCTCTTGTTCGGTAAAGGGATACACTTCGAAACCACCGTTTTTGGGGTCATTGTAATTCCAACCGGTAGTGGGGGAAGCTTCTTTCTTGCAAGATGAGAACAACAAGGCAAAACTTGCAATGAAAAACAAGATTGATGTTTTGGTGAATTTGTTCATGACTTATTTATCGATTTTATTTATTAACGTTGAAATGTATGCTTTATTGTGAATTAGTACAGGATTATACTTGGAAGATACTTGAATTAGAAAGAAGGACATTCAAGTTCCTTGATGGCTTTGCGTTTTTCGGGACACGGCAGGAGGAATTGCAGTGAGACCTCGTGGGCACCACCGGTTAGGTTGATCAGCTTGCTGACGGTCAGGTCGTAAGAGTAGCCGACACGGATGAACTGGTATTCGATGCCAGCACTGAAGATGACCGCATCCACATTCTTGAAGCTGTGGCGCAACCAGGCTCCCAAAGTGACGGGGTACAGGTTGAGGTATAAACCTTCGCTCATGTACATGAGACCGCCCTGATACTGGAAAATGATATTGGGACTCAGAGAGATGTCGCCGAAGTTATGTTCTTTTTTGCTTTTGCGTTTCACATCGAAGCTGGCGCCAATATGGGCGGTATGCTTCATGGGCATTCTGTATCTCTCTTGTTTGATGAAGCTGATGTATGGCATGTTCAGATGGTGGGCGGCATAACCGAAATACAGGTTGAAGAACCTCAGGTTGGTGTAGCCCAGAAAGCCGGCTGCCAAGTCAAAGCTGTGGTCGGTAGTGTTGTCCCATGCGGCGAGATTCTCGTTGGTTTGGTAGATGAAACCATATTTTGGGTCAATCATATCGCCGAATGTCAGGTTCTTGGTGTCCAGGATATTGGCCAAATAAGAGAACTGCAAGGCAAAGCGCATGTTGAATTTTTTGCTGACTTTTACCTTGAAGGAATACATGAAACTTGCTTCGTAGCTCTGGATGGTGGCATCCTGTCCGCAGCGATCTCCGAATGCCAAAACACCGATACCACCGGCAATTTTGTCAAAATGCTGGTCGTAAGATGCCGAAAATGACATGAATGTCCCCTTCATGGATGGCCATTGATCGCGGAAATTGAGGGCGATACGGGGACAGATGTTGGTGCCTGCGAAGGCAGGGTTCAAATACAGCGGATTGGCGTAGAATTGCGAAAAATGCGCGTCTTGCGCCTTGACACCCTGACCCAGAAGGATTAGGCAGGTGGTGATTAGTATCAGAATTCGCTTGTGCATGTTACAATATTTATTTAATTGGCAAAATTACAAATTTTTTTGTTATGACATATTTTTTCCGCTTACTTTTTTTTCGCATTCTTTTTTTTTGCAATTTTGCAGCCGGTTTAACGTTTCTATAATGTGAACTATTTTTTGTTGTAATTTAATAACGTTTTATGAGGTCGAAATCTTGGGTGATATTGCTGCTTTTTTTGCTGATAATAGTACAATGTGTTGATATTCAGGCGCAAATAATTCGTAAAAAATTTTCTTTGGCTTGGACGGAGAATCTTGTTTTCAAAATTGACGATGAAAACACCCTCGAATTTTTGAATTTTGAGGATGCGATTTCAGATTTTAATTATGGCGATTTGCCCGTTTTTTTTCAAAAAATTGCTGTTGATAACTTTTTTTCGGACTGTGAGGTGCAGCTGTCCAATATGGTGTTTGAGAATCTTTCGTCGGAAGACAGGAAATTGGTTCCGTCGCACCTTCTCAAACCGACTGTTGAGCCTAAGGTCTGTTGTTATGCGGAAAAGGGAAAGCCGTATGCAGTGGTAACCCTATTGCCCTTTGTGTCAGATGGTTCCTCGCAGATTAAGAAACTGATTTCTTTTGAAATGACCTTGATACCCCAGGGACGAAGCACTAAGTCAGGCCATGTATATGCGTCTAGTTCGGTGCTGTCAAGCGGACTTTGGTACAAGGTGGGGGTGAGCGAAACGGGTTTGTACAAAGTGTCTTTCGAAAATTTGGTGGAGATGGGCTTTTCGGCTACGTCGGTGTCTTCCTCCTTGATTTCCGTCTTTGGAAACGGAACTGGCAGTTTGCCAGAGGTGTGTGGCACTTATCGTCCCGATGACCTGTTGGAATTGCCTATGATGATGCATGATGGTGGTGACGGGGTGTTTGGTGCCGGAGACTATTTTGTGTTTTATGCCAGATCACCCCACAGGGTGGATTTCGACGCTTCCATGCGTTCATTTTCACACAAATATAATATTTATTCAGATTATAGTTATTACTTCATCAATGTGAATGGAATGGGACAGCAAAAACGAGTGGTAACGGTGGATCCGGTATCGCTTCCGTACTCACAGACAGTGGCGGATTACGATGACTACCGATACTATGAGTTGGATAAGTTAAATGTGGAGGAGACCGGACAGGAGTGGTTTTCCGATTTGTTTGATGTGACCACTCAGCGTAGTTATACTATTTCTTTCCCTCAATTGAAATCGGAGACAGCCAGCCTGACCTTGGTGGCCGCTTCCGTTCCTGTGGCTCCCTCTTCTTTTTCGGTCTCGGTGAATGGAAGTCCGATAGGTTCAATGCCAATATCTACCGCTTCGGGCGCTGACTTGCGGGTTGGGACATCTTCTTTCCCTTTTGTTCCGTCCAAGTCCTCTCTTGAGATTACCTTGACCTATAATCGCTCTTCCTCTTTGTCGAAAGGATATTTGGACTATATTGCCGTGCAGGCGGTATGTCCTTTGTCTTTTTCTGGAGGACAGCTTTGTTTTAATAATGGAAGATATATGTCTGGTAATGCGGTCAGTCAATATCAGCTTTCCAATGCCAGCTCTTCTGTTCGTGTTTGGGAGGTGACCGATCCCTCGCAAACTGTACAGCTTTCAGGTTCTTTGAATGGTTCGGTTTATCGCTTTGTCTGTGCTGATACTTGTTTCCGTCAGTTTGTGGCATTCGACGGATCTTCTTACAAATCGGTTTCGACGGTGGGAAGGGTGTCGAATCAGAATCTTCATGGTGTTGAAAGTCAGGTTGATATGATAATTGTCGCCCATCCCGATTTTGTGTCGCAAGCCGAACGCTTGGCTTCGGTTCGTCGGCAAGAGCAGGGACTTAGCGTGAAAATTGTCACTCCTGCCCAAATTTATAACGAGTTCTCTTCGGGGGCACAGGACCCAGTGGCCATCAGGGATTATATGAAAATGATCTATGAAAAATCCAATGGCACGTATCCCCAATATTTATTGTTGTTTGGACGTCCCAGTTACGACTATAGAGGGCGGGTGAGTGGCACGCAGATTTTTGTTCCTAACTATCAGCGTCCTCTGAATGGAACAATCAGTGAGGGAATGTTCCGTTCCAATGATGATTTTTTTGGAATCTTGGATGATGGAGAAGGTGCTTATTCGCATGGCTTGGTGGATGTGTCTGTTGGTCGGTTCCCGGTGTCCAGTGCTTCACAGGCCAATCTGGCAGTTCAGCTGAGCACCAATTATACAGCGAGCCGGAATCTGGTGTCTTCCACTTCATCACAGGTTTCCAATTTGGCTGATTGGCGCAATGTGTTTTGTTTTGTGGCTGACGATGGTGACCAGAACGAGCACCTGAATAATGCTGAGGCCTGTGCCGCTATTGTTCAGTCTGAAAACAAAACCATCAATCTGGAAAAAATATATTGCGACGCTTATGTCCAGCAGTCCAATGTGGGAGGTCAGCGCTATCCGGGAGTGAATGCCGCTATCAATGACCGTATGGATCGTGGCGCTTTGTTTTTTACCTATGTGGGTCATAGTGGCAAGGATGGATGGGCTCATGAACGCATCTTGGAATATACTGATATCAATAACTGGAATAATACATATAACCAATCTGTTATAATGACTTTGTCGTGTGATTTCGGCTGGTATGACCGTCCCAGCTTGTCTCCTGCGGAGGCTTGTTTCTTCAATCCTGATGGGGGGGCAGCCGCTTTGATCACTACTTCGCGTGTGGCTTATGGTGGCTCCAATGCTTCTTATGCCCGCAAGTTGTTTACCCGGATCTTTACCTCGGTGAATGGTCGCAAGCGGACTTTGGGCGAGATGAACCGACAAGCGAAGAATGATTTTGGCGGCAATTCCGATGCCATTTCCATGTTTTTCCTGCTGGGTGACCCGTCTATGCCCTTGGCTCTTCCACGGTACAATGTGGTGACAGATTCCATCAATGGTATGCCGGTGACTGCCTTGAACGATACGCTGAAAGCTTTGACCCAGGTGGTGGTGAGGGGCAGGGTAGTGGATGCCTCTGGTCAGACCCAGACAGGTTTTAATGGAAATATTTACACTTCCCTTTTTGACAAGAAAACCAAGGTCAGAACCCTGTCCAACGATCCTGCGGAAAGTCCCGCAACAGAGTTTGAGTTGCAGAAAAGTGTTCTTTTCAGGGGAAACAGTACTATAAGAAATGGCTGTTTTGAGGTGAAGTTCATGGTCCCGAAGGATATTAATTATGCATACGGAAACGGAAAATTCAGTTATTATGCCCGTGGAGACGAGTCGGATGCCGCCGGTTATTTCGATGCTTTTGTGGTGGGTGGCAATAGTGGTATTTCATACGATGACAAGGAAGGCCCTCAGATAGATGTTTATTTGAACGATGAGAACTTTGTAAACCAGGGGCTTACCAATTCTGATCCGGTGTTGATTGTCAAGCTGAAAGACGAGTTGGGCATCAATACAACGGGGAATGGTGTCGGTCATGATTTGGTGGCGATCTTGGATGGAAACAATGAGGCACAGATCGTGCTGAATGACCATTTTGAGGCCGTGCAGGACAGTTCCAATCAGGGTGTGGTACGTTATCAGATGAGAGAGCTGTCCACGGGCAAGCATGTCGTCAAAATCAGAGCGTGGGATATTTTGAATAATGTATCAGAAAAAGAACTGGAGTTTGAGGTGGCGAACGATGCCTCGTTGACTCTGGATCATGTGTTGAATTACCCCAATCCGTTCACGACACACACTTCTTTTTTCTTCGAACACAATCACCCGGGAGAAAACCTGGATGTGCTGGTACAGATTTTTACTATCAGTGGAAAATTGATCAAGACGATTAGTACAAACATCTTTTCTGAAGGGACCAGAAGTACACCGATTGATTGGGATGGAAGGGATGATTTTGGTGACAAAATCGGTAAGGGAACCTATATTTACCGCTTAAAAGTTCGTACCGGCGACGGAAAAACAGCGGAGAAAATTGAAAAAATTGTACTTTTGTAAAATATTTTCGTAACATCGTCGTTATCTTATTTTATCTGCAAACATAAACTGGAAAAAGTATGAAGAAGATTTTGTTGACACTGATTGGTTTAATAACAATAGTATCAATAAGTTATGCGCAATCGTATGACCCTAGCGGACGACAGTTGACACCGTCACAGAAGATGGAGAAATATTTCAATCCCATCACTACAGCGGTGCCATTTCTGATGATTGCTCCCGATGCCCGTTCCGCAGGTATGGGCGATATAGGTAGTTGTAGTTCCGCTGATGTCAATTCCCAGCACCACAATCCGTCCAAGTATGTGTTCAGCAAGAGCAAATTCGGTATATCGTTTTCTTACAGTCCGTGGCTGACCAGCTTGAGTAAACAATTGGGTATCAGCTTGGCATATTTGAGCACCTATTGGAAGATTACTGATATGGATGCTATTGCGTTTTCTCTCAGATATTTCCATTTGGGAACCATTGATTTTACAGATGAGTATGGACAGGTGTACGCGAGCCCCAGCCCTAATGAATTTGCTATTGATTTCACTTATGCTCGTAAGCTGACAGATGTGTTCTCCATGGCATTGACCCCTCGTTTCATTTATTCCAATATCACGGCCAGTTATGACATGTATAGTTCCAGTGGAAAAGCAGGTTTGGCCGGTGCTGCTGATTTGTCATTGTGCTATGAGCAGGATTTCAGGACCAAGGGTTTGGAAAACAGCACGGTACGTTTGGGTGTCAACATTTCCAACATGGGCAACAAGATGACGTATTCGTCAAATGCCTCTCCTGAAGCTCGAGACTTTCTGCCTGCCAATCTGAAAATCGGTTTGTCCTATACCATGGACTTTGATGGCTATAACAGACTCTCAATTTTGGGCGAAATGAACAAACTGTTGGTGCCCACTCCTCCAAGGTGGACTATTGACACGGTTACCCACGAGAAAGTTATTGTTGCGGGCAAGGATAACAGGGTTTCTTCCGCACAAGGTATCTTCCAGTCGTTCTATGACGCACCGAATGGATTTAAGGAGGAATTGTATGAAATGGCATGGTCTTTCGGCTTGGAATATGCATACAATGATTTGTTATTTGTGCGAACTGGCGGTTTCTTTGAAAGCAAATACAAGGGTAACCGTAAATATTTGACTTTCGGCGCCGGTTTGCATTATAATATTTTCCAGATTGATGTTTCATATCTGTTCTCGGTCAGCGATCAACATCACCCGTTGGAACACACCCTCCGTTTTACTCTGTCTTTCGATCTGAAGTCATTCAAGAAGGACGAAATCAGGAAACAGGACAAGCCTCAGGGACGTTTGGATAGATTATGAGATAATATCCTGATTATGAGAGTGGGATTTGGTTATGATTCACATCGTTTGGCAGAAGGCCGACGACTGGTTTTGGGAGGGGTGGAGATTCCTTTCGAGAAGGGTTGTGTGGCCCATTCCGATGGTGATGCGCTGATTCATGCCCTTTGTGATGCCCTTTTAGGAGCAGCAGGCTTGTCGGATATCGGCAGCCACTTTCCTGATACCGACAATCAGTATAAAAATATTGATAGCAAGATTCTCTTGGCTAAGGTGATGGAATTGTTGGATCAGAAAGGTTTGAGAATCAATAACGTAGATGCTACAATCGTGATTGAACGGCCCAAAATGGCTCCCTACCACGATATGATGATCCACACTCTTGCGGAAGTGATGCGCATTGCTCCGGAACGTCTGGCTATCAAAGCCAAGACCAACGAGAAATTAGGTTTCGTGGGCAGCGGCGATGGTGTTGTCTGTTTCGCCACCTGTACTCTTGCTGACCCGGATGAACCTATGAGCCGATTGTAATAGAATTCAAATTTCAAATTATAATTTTCAACTTTCAGTTTTCAACTTCATTCATTAGCACATTAACTAATTTGCTAATTAACTATTTAAAACGACATGTCTCCTCAATTCAAGTCTCTTCTCACCCGCACTATTTCAGGCCTGGTCTTTGTGACTTTGGTGGTGGGTTCGTTTTTCCTGCCTTTTTATGTTCAGTTTATTTTATTCACTCTTTTTGCGGTTTTGGCTGTTTATGAATATGTGACTATTGTGGAAACCGCTGGAGTGAAGGCGCATAAGGTATCGAGTGTTTTGATTACGGTGTTGCTGATTATGGGCTCTTATTTCATGAAATGTATGGAAATCAGTTGGATGGTGGCGTATATAGGCATGAATTTGGTATTAGCCATTGAGTTGTTCCGCAAGGAAGGACAGCCGTTCAACAATATTGTCCATACGCTTATGCCAGTTTTCTGGGTTGCCATTCCGTTTGCGTTGGCAGGGGTTGCCAATGTTCCTTTGGAACACAAGGAATCGGTTTTGGCACTGTTTATTTTGATATGGTGCTCCGACACTTTTGCCTATTGTGGAGGTTCCCTGTTCGGGAAGCATAAGATGTTTGAAAGAATTTCTCCGAAGAAAACTTGGGAGGGCTTTGCCATTGGTGGTTTATTCACATGCGCAGCCGCTGTAGGCTTGTCTTTTGTGCCATATTTCTCTGATGCATTGTTGTATGGGGCGAGCGTGACCACGAATGTGTTGGCATGGGTGTTTTTCGGATTGATAGTTTTTGTGATGGGCACTTTGGGCGATTTGATAGAATCGATTTTCAAACGTGCGTATGGGGTGAAGGATTCCGGTAACATCATGCCCGGTCATGGCGGCATGCTCGACCGCTTCGATTCCTTCCTCTTTGCCATGCCTTTCTGTATGATATATTGGGTGTTGATCACATTCATAGTCCATTAGGATTATTTCCCTACGGGAAGATCAACATGCTTTTGAATTCTGAATCTTGTAATTCTACGCTAATCCACTTCGTTTCAAAAGCGCATCCACCTTTGGTTCCCGCCCACGGAAATCCACAAACATTTGCATGGCTTCGCGGCTGCCCCCGCGGCACAGGATGCAATCGTGGAATTTTGTTGCTGTTTCTTTGTTGAAGATGCCTGTTTCCTGAAACAGTGAGAAAGCGTCGGCATCCAGCACTTCCGCCCATTTGTAACCGTAATAGCCGGCGGCATATCCGTCAGAGAAAATGTGGGTGAAGGCGGTACTGGTGCAACAACCCTCTGGTCGTGGGAAAAAATCGACCACTTTCATGGCCTCTTGCTCAAGGGCTTCCAAGTCAGGGTTGACATCGGCCTCGTCATGCCAGTACATGTCCAGAAAACCGAAGGACAATTGTCGGCATGAGAGGTAGCCCGCTTGGAAATTCTCCATTTCTTTAATTTTCTTGATCAGCGTCTCTGGGATAGTGTCGCCCGTCTGATAGTGTTGGGCGAAGGATTGCAGGAAATGGATGTCGGAGGCCCAGTTCTCGTTGATTTGCGAGGGCAGTTCCACGAAGTCGCGCGGTACGCTCGTACCTGAGAGGCTGGTATAGGTCACTTCCGAGAGCATTCCGTGCAAAGCATGGCCGAATTCGTGCATGAAGGTTGTCAACTCGTTGAATGTCAGTAAGGATGGTTTGTCCGCAGTGGGTGGGGTGAAGTTCATCACCAGCGACACCAAGGGGATGATATTCTTGCCCTCGACGGTTTTGTGCTGTTCGCGGAAAGAAGTCATCCAGGCTCCTCCTTTTTTGTTCTCACGAGGGAAGAAATCCAAGTACAATACAGCGATAATCTGGTCATTCCGATGGACATAATAGGTCCTTACATCCTTTTGATAAACAGGGATTTCTTTGGTCTCTGCAAAATCCAGATCGTATAGTTGATGCGCCAAGCCGAACACTCCGCTAATCACTTTGTCCAAAGGGAAATACACCTTCAGTTCCTCTTCATTGAAACTGAAAAGGTTCTCTTTCTGTTTCTCCGCATAGTATGACATGTCCCAGCGTTCGAAATCCCCTTCAAATCCCATTTTCCGGGCGTAGTTCACCATGGTCTTCATCTCTTTTTCAGCGGCTACACGGGACGGCTTTTCCAGTGTGCGCAGTAACTCATACACATGAGCTTTGTCTTTGGCCATGCGTTCGGTGAGCACGTAGGAGGCAAAATCGCTGAAACCCAGTAGTTTGGCGATTTGTTTGCGCAGCGAGGCAATCTCATAGACCAGTGCACTGTTGTCGTTTTTGTCGTGGAAACAGCGTGAAGAGTAGTGCAAGAAGAATTCCTTGCGCAACTCCCGGTTATCAGCATATTTCATGATGGCCTGGTAGCTGGGCATGGTGAGGTCGAAAAGCCAGCCGTCTAAATCTTTGGTTTTGGCTTTGGCGGCAGCAATGTCGCGGACGCTTTGCGGCATTCCCGACAACAATTGTTCGTCAGTGATATGTTTGGAGAAAGCGTGGGTGGATGCCAACACATTGTCGCTGAACCGTAGGGTGAGCTGCGACAGTCGCATGGTCAGCCGATTGTATTGTTTCTTATCGTCAGCGTTGAGTTTGGCACTGTGGCGGATGAAGTTGCGGTAGCTTTTCTCCGTAAGCATCCGTTCCTCATCGTTGAGACATTCCCGGTGTTCATATACTTCGTTAATGCGTTTAAACAGCTTTTCATCCAGTGTGATTTCATTATAAAAAGCGGTCAGTTCCGGTTGTATTTTCTGGGCCAGTTCCTGCAACTTTTCGGAGGTGTTGCATATCAACAGGTTGAAGAAAATGTCGGAGATATGTCCCAACAATTCTCCTGAACGGTCCAAGGCGGCGACGGTATTGTCGAAATCTGGTGCCTCAGGTTGGTTAGCGATAACTCGTATTTCTTGTCTTGCCACTTCCAGGGCGTGGTGAAAAGCAGGTTCATAATGCTCCGTCTTGATCAGGTCGAAAGGCGGTGTCTGGTGTGGTGTTTGCCACCGAGAAGTCAGGGGGTTATTCATGGAGGTATGGTGAAGTTGAAAACTGAAAACTGAAAACTGACCCCTGTAATCTAATTACAGCACCAGCATCAAAATATACCGTGGAGTGAGCGGGGTGCGGATTTCCTGGTTGTCGCGGATAGTGAGCGGGGTGGGGCAGATAATCTCGTTGAATTCATACAGGTTGCCCTCGTTACGATCCTGTTGCAGGGCAAGAGCCGTCTTTATATCGGGGACGATGTTGTTGGCTAAAGCCACGATAATAAGGTCGGAGGCGATTCCCTTGACCGAAGGATAGAGCGAGTTGTGGGGAGAGAAGACGAAACTGCAGCTTTGGGCGATGAGGGCATCGCTGAACACAATGGCCGCATCCGCCGGGGTGTTCACGTCAATCGCATCCACAAAGTTGATGTTGTTGTTTTTCAGAACATTGACAAACTGAGGTTTGGTGTTGAGCAGTACAGGATAGTTCTGAACCTGCAACAATTTCACTAGTCGGCCAACAAACTGTTCTTTGGTACAGGGCACATACTTGCCACCCAGGGCACGGAACCTGACCACAAAGTCTCTGACCAAATCATCGCTGGGCTGCAGGAAGTCGTCGGATAAGTCCAGATTCGGATACTTGTTGACTCCTTTGGTCGAAAGGGCGTGCCGTATATCCTTGCGGATAGACTCTTTCGAGGTGGTGAGATTGCTTTCGGTACTTAAAGTTTCCATGATGTTGGTATGTTATGCCTGCTGTGGAGCAGTTTCGTTATCACTGGATTCGTTATCGTCTGCTGTATGGTGGTCTGCGTTGTTGACGGTTGCGCTGGCATTATCTTTTGGACAGGTACTGTCGTTGTTGTTGGCATTACCACTGTTTAGTTCTTCTTGATGGCCGAAGGGACGCTTGCCAAAGATTTTCTCCAAATCCTCGGCGAAGATAACCTCGCGGTCCAGCAGCAGCTGGGCCAGCTGGGCGTGTTTCTCTTTGTTGGCCATCAGTATTTCTTTGGCCTTGTTGTAGGATCTTTCAATCAGTTTGTGTACTTCTTCGTCAATTTCCTGGGCGGTTTTTTCGCTATAGGGTTTGGTGAAGGTGTAGTCGGACTGGCCGGTGGAGTCGTAATAGCTGATGTTGCCTATTTTTTCGTTCAGACCATAATATGTCACCATGGCGTAAGCCTGTTTTGACACACGTTCGAGGTCATTGAGGGCGCCGGTCGATACTTCGCCAAACACCACTTCCTCGGCAGCGCGGCCTCCCAAAGTGGCGGTCATTTCGTCGAACATTTGGCTGAAGGTGGTAATTTGGCGCTCCTCGGGTAGATACCATGCGGCACCGAGTGATTTGCCACGTGGCACAATGGTCACTTTCACTAAAGGAGAGGCGTGCTCTAACAGCCAGCTGACGGTGGCGTGACCCGCCTCGTGATTGGCGATGACTTTCTTCTCCTGCGGGGAGATGATGCTGCCACGTTTCTCCAAACCACCCACGATACGGTCAATGGCGGCGAGGAATTCCTCTTTGCCCACGCTTTTTTTGCTGTTGCGTGCGGCAATCAGTGCCGCTTCGTTGCAAACATTGGCAATGTCGGCACCAGAGAAACCGGGGGTCTGCTTGGCGAAAAAGTCAAGATCAACATCGGAGTTGAGTTTCAGCTTGCGCACGTGCACTTCGAAAATGCCTTTTCGCTCGTTGAGGTTGGGCAATTCCACATGAATCTGGCGGTCGAAGCGTCCGGCACGCAGCAGGGCGCGGTCCAGCACGTCGGCGCGGTTGGTGGCGGCGAGGATGATGACTCCGGTGTTGCTGGAGAAACCGTCCATTTCGGTCAGCAACTGGTTGAGGGTGCTCTCGCGCTCGTCGTTGGCACCGCTCATGACATTTTTGCCTCTGGCACGGCCGATGGCGTCAATCTCGTCGATGAAGATGATACACGGCGCTTTCTCTTTGGCGGTTCGGAACAGGTCGCGCACACGCGAGGCACCGACACCAACGAACATCTCCACAAAGTCGGAACCCGACAGCGAGAAGAAAGGAACTTTGGCTTCGCCAGCTACGGCCTTGGCCAGCAGGGTTTTACCTGTTCCTGGAGGGCCTACCAACAGAGCTCCTTTGGGAATTTTGCCACCCAAAACAGTATATTTCTGCGGATTTTTCAGGAAATCAACAATCTCTTCGATTTCGTATTTGGCACCTTCCAGGCCGGCTACATCCTTGAAAGAGACGCTCAGCTGTGAGGTCTCGTCGAACAGCTGTGCTCTGGATTTGCCGATGTTGAAGATGCCCATTCCGCCACCGCCGCCAGCTCCGCCTCGTATGGAGCGGGTGGAGTAGAATAACAACACTAAAATCAGTATGGTGGGCAGCATCCAGAAAATGAGCTCAAAACCCCAGCTCTTGCTGTTGTCTTCGGTAGTGGAAATCTCGTATTCCTGCTCCACCTGACTGCGTGTCAGACTGCTGTCACTGGCCAGCACATTGTTGACGGCACGCTCTTGCACGGCTCTCAGATTCTCGTTGAATACCTGATAGTCAGTGGTGACAAGGAAAAATTGAGGTCCTGTGAAGTTGTTCTGTTTCCGCAGGTCCTCATAGTCACTCTTCGTTTTGATAGCCTCTTCTTTCAGGTAAATATTGACTCGGTCGTTCTTTTTGACATACTCCAGTTTCTCAATGTCTTTGGCCACCACCATTTTGTTGAAGCGACTGTTGTCGATTTCGGTGGCCGGTGCTTCGGCTGTGAAAAACCAGTAGGCCAGCAGTGCCGCTGCCACAATCAAATAGACATAAGTCAATGTGAATTTCGGCTTCTTGTTGTTGGCATTGCTGGGATTCGGTCCTCCGAAAAAGGAGGAGTCGCTGTTTTTTCTTTTATTTTGTGTTTTTTGATTTGCCATGGATTGTTTTTGGGTTACATGAGGGGTAGAAGGTTGTTTGCTAATTGATTCGTTGAATTTCTGCGTCACTGTACAAGTTCTCGAGTTTGTAGTATTCGCGGGCTTCGGGCTGGAAAATGTGGACCACCACGTTGAAATAGTCCAACAGGATCCATTCGCCGTTGGTTGTTCCTTCCACATGTTTGGGCAGTGTGTTGGCGTAGCGTTTGGTGGTTTCTTGCACGAAATCACACAAAGTCTCCACATGCGGTTTGGAGTTGCCGCTGCAAATGATGAAATAGTCGAAAAAGACGTGGTTGATTTTCTTGAGGTCGATGCTCACGATGTCAACGCCTTGTTTTTCTATAAGTGCTTGGATGATAAGTTCTTCAATCTTTCCTTCGAATTCCTTGACTTCTGCTTTTACTTTGATTTTCTTCGCCATATAAAGTATTGTTGATTTATACAAATTAATCTGCAAAGATACAAATTTTTTTAATGTGCCAATATGCCAATGAAAAAGTTGAAAGCTGAAAACTGAAAGTTGAAAGTTATATATTTGAATTTCTGTCCTCTGCTCCATATCAACTATTAATTTTGATTAGTACTGTTGCGATAATTTCTTATTCAGGCATATGATAATGCGGTAATCCACTCTACTCCTGCGTGCCGCAGGTATGCCACATTGGAGTGTATGTAGCGTGCTTTCAGTACGCAGACTGTCATGGTCATTCTCCACCCCACACAACAAGTTGTGCGAGGTTAATAGAATATCGTGTCTTTGGCATGACTCTCTGTCCTTCAAATCAAAAAAACGAAAAAAAGTATCAAAATACTTGATAATTTATGATTTATGCAATCTTCCCATTTTTTATTGCAACAGTAATAATCATTGTTAGTTGATTCTTAACCCTGACCCCTGATTACTGATGGCCTGTTGATAACTATTCATAAATTTTAACACTCATTCACCTTCACGCACTTTATTTATTTGTACCTTTGCAAGATATGTATATATTTGTGTTTGAATTTTAATTTATTGATAGTCAATTTATTAATCAAAAAATATTATTCACAAAAAACAAATTGCAATGAAAAAAATCTACTTTTTGAAAACCATGATGGCGGCTCTGCTGATAATGCTGATGTTCGCCGGAAATGTGTTCGCTGACAAGGGTTGGGTTCAAGTAACCTACAACTCCAACTTGTCGGTAGGTGACACCATTATCATTGCCGCTGCTAATGATAGCAAAGCGATGGGCACACAACTCAACAATAATCGTGCCGCAGTCGAGGTGGTGAAAAGTGCAGATGGAGGTATGGTTACTTCTATCGGTGATGCGCAAATTTTAATTGTTATGGCTGGTACTGAACTAGGAACCATTGCTTTTTTTGATCCCAATGGGAATGGATATCTGTATGCGGCGGGAACAGGAAATAGCAATCACTTGAAAACAGAACCTGCTCTTGACAGTGATGGTAGAGGTAATTGGCTTATTTCCTATTCGGATGATGGAGCTATAGAAAGTATTGAAGCTGTTACGACTGCTACCGCACGAAAGATTATGCGTTTCAACGGCAACGGAACCTCCGCTAGTCCATTAGGACTCTTTTCATGTTATGGTTCTGGTCAACAGCCTGTTACCATTTATCGTTACGAGACGGTGCAGCCAGCTGCCGTGGCTACGCCGGAATTCTCAGTGCCAGCCGGTAATTACGATACTCCTCAAACCGTGAGTATCACTTGTGCCACCGCAAATGCTACGATTCTTTATACTGTTGATGATAGCGACCCTGTTACCAACGGTATAATGTATAGCTCACCTTTAAGTATTTCGACTACTACAACTGTTAAAGCTGTAGCATACGTGGGCACTGATACCAGCTTCATGAATCAGGCAACTTACACTTTCCCAACGGAAGTCGATGATATTGCCGCTTTCAAGGTCGCCAACACAGCTACTAACAATACAATTTACAAAATTACAGGTGATGTGACCCATGTTTTTCATAATGGAGCTTATACTTATGTGAGAGACGCCTCAGCCGGTTTGTTGGTATATGGTACCATAACAAACGAATATGCCGAAGGCGATGTTATTTCGGGAGGACTGTTTGGCACATACTCTTTGTATAATGGTCAGGTGGAAATGTTGCCGACCCAAGACCCTGCTGTTTCTACCCTGAACACTGGAGCAGTCCAGCCTACAGTGGTGACCATAGCCGATTTGTTAGCCAATTATGCTTCGTATGACGCTCAGCTGATTACCCTTGAAAATGTGACTTTCCCCAATGGATTTGCCGGAAACTATCATTCCTCTACTACCATTGCCCAAGGGGATAATACCATGGTTTTGTACACTCAATTCACGGTGGATACTACCCTTGCAGAAGGTGCCGTGACCAATGTGACTGGTTTTGCCGCAAAGCATAACAGTACTATTCAGATACTTCCTCGTAACAATGCCGACTTGTCTGCTTCCCAGCAAGATATGCCTTCACTGTCGGTTACACTCAATGGCGAACAGTTCTCCACGCTTGACACCCTGCAGGTAAATGTTGACATCCAGAATTTCACCTTAGGTACTGAGGGTTTGTTAAAACTTGAGAGTGAATTGCTTACCACGATGGGGCTGATTAGTCCGATGTATTTGGACGACCAGGCTATGGCATTATTCCTGACGCAGACTTTCTCCCCACTTCCCGCTGGTACCCATACGGTTACCGCTTCTTTGGTGGATATGACCATGCAACCTCTGACTCCCGCGGTTAGTCAAACTGTCACTTTCACTGTCACCGCTCCTGTTGCCGCTACTCCTGTGATTAGTCCGGATGCCGGCACTTATGCTGACAGCGTAGTGGTTACTATGACCTGCGCTACTCCTGGCGCAGAAATTCATTATACTGTCGATGGCACTGTGCCTGTGATTACTTCCACTTTATATGGGAGTCCGTTCACATTGAATGAAAGTGCTACTGTCAAGGCTAAGGCATTCATGAACAATGTGTCATGGGAAGACAGTCCGGTAGCCGAAGCCGCTTACATCATTGTCTCAGAACCTACTTTGACGGTTGATCCAGTTAGCTTGACATTCAGCTCTACTCAGCTCACCGCTACAGTCAATATCAACAGTGCCTCTTTGACTTCCCCTATTGCCATCAGCTGTGATAATGCGCACTTTACATTGTCAGAGACCTCTTTCCCGGCTAATGTGGGTAATACTTCATTTATTGTTACTTACGATGGACAAGAACCTGCAACGGGCAATGTGACCGTGAGCAGCGGCACTTTGAGTGCTTCGGTCGCCCTCGTGGCTACCGCTCAGTTGCCAGCACCTGTCATTACTCCCGTTGATGGAACTACAGACACCATGATTACTGTGATGATGAGCTGTGCGGTGGCTGGTGCCAATATTTATTATACGACTGATAATTCCGAACCTACCAGTGCCTCCAGTTTATATACTGATGCCGTTGTCTTGAATACTCCTGGTACCTATACTTGCAAAGCAATCGCTATCTCTGAGAACTGGGAAAATAGTGAGATCTCTACTGCCACTTATACCGTTGTGGCTCCTGTGGTACCGGATATCGACACCATCATGTACTCCACTGGTTTCGAGGATTCTGAAGGATTTGAGGCGGCAACCAACTATCAGAATGCTGATGTGATATATACTGGTGCTGAGGGACAGCAGTGGGGCACTGTATATGGCACTCCTACTTCGGTCAATGACCATATTTGTGGGGCACAGTCCATGCAAATGCGCTGGTACACTTCGGCAGCCAGTATTTTGGGCTATACTTTCACCAACTTCGATATACGTAATGTGACATACGTTACTTTTGATGCCAAACAAACCAATGGCTTGAAAATGTGTGTGTCTTATTCAATAGATGGTGGTAACACCTACGTAGGTGACTCTGTATATACATTGACCAACAGCAGACGTAATTATCGTTATGATGTGAGTGAAACGGGCGAATTTGATTTTGTACGTTTGAAATTCGCTATTGTTTTGCCCGATGCCGCTCCTTCTTCCACCAGCCGACTGACTATTGACAGTGTGGTGGTGTTCGGTGTTCCCGGTGTGGTGGCGAATGTGGTGGAAACTCCTGTTATCTCTCATAATAGCGGTACTTATTATGAGGCATTCGATGCTACTATCACCTGTGCTACTGATGATGCTGTGATTCGTTATACGCTTGACGGAACAGAGCCCACCGAAACCTCTGCCGTTTATTCAGCTCCTATCTCAATCAGTACTGCGACCACTTTGAAAGCCAAGGCTTGGAAAGAGGGCTATACGCCCAGTTTCGTGACAAGCGCTACTTACAACTTCCCGCCCGAAGTGCCTAATATAGCCGCTTTCAAGGCTGCCAACACGGAAACCAATAATACTGTGTATAAAATTGCAGGTGATGTAACTTTCGTGTTCCGTAGTGGCAGATATATGATCGTGGAAGACGCCTCCGCTGCCCTGATGATTTATGACAACAGCAACCCTGTCATTACCACCACATATAATGAAGGTGATGTGATTAGTGGTGGCGTTTTTGGGTCATATTCATTGTATCACGGTATGGCAGAGATGGTGCCTGCGCGTAATACGGCAGAAGCCTCCGGCAATACTGGTGCCGTGACACCTATCGTGGCTACCATCCCGACTTTAGTATCCCAATATAGCACATACGAGTGTCGTCTTGTAACGGTTCAGAGTGTGACTTTCCTTGATAATGGAAAATTTGTCAATGGTACCGACACGATGGTATATTATGACAATTTCAATTCTATTACCAATGCTCCCGAACAGGGTGATATGGGAAATGTCACTGGCTTTGTGTCCATCCGTGATGGTGAGGTGAGATTATATCCTCGCGATGACAATGACTTCGCTATCCAGACGATGGAGCAGGTGGCTATGCCGGTAATTACAGCAGATTCTGTAACATACGATGAAGTGATTGAATCGTTTTGTAATACTGTTACAATTAGCATAGACTGTGCCATGGAAAATGCCGCTATATATTATTCAGTTGAAAGACATTCCCACATTGATGGGTCTGTTAATACTGTTATAGAGAACGCTGTTTATACGGAACCATTTGTATTGCATGACTATTCTGATGGCGACCAAGTGGTTAAAGCATACGCAGTGAAAGATGGTATGACGAATAGCGATATTGCAGAGGAAAGTTATTATGTCGTAATCTGCTGTGGAATTCAGGATGCACAACAGCAGGTGAGCATCTATCCCAACCCGACCACCAGCGATGTGACCCTCGACCTGTCCGGACTGAACGCTAGAACTGTTGAGTTGTTCTCCATGAGCGGTCAGCTGTTGAACAGCGTCATTCCTACTGAGAATGTTATGACTTTGTCATTGAGCCAGTATGCCAACGGCATCTATTTCGTCCGCATCCATACAGACAATGGCATAACCACCCAGAAGATTGTGAAGAAATAATCATCATGTATAGACGGGGCACGCCCCGTCTATATGACCATTAATTTTGAAAATTATGGATTTGTAGAGACGCGCCATGGCACGTCTCTACATTTTTTTTATGACGACACAAACAATCAATAATTATCAATTGTTAACTGTTAACTATCCTGTTCCCTTCATTGAACAGATAATCCACGATGGAGAGGTTGGGCACGAAACCGATGCGGTCCTCGAAAATTTGGGTGTAGGGTTTATGCGGAAAGGGATATCCTTCTTCTTTGCAACGCTTGGGATGTATGGCATTGCGTAGGTCCTCAATGTCTCCTTGTCGCTCGTCGCATTTCAGTTGATTGCCGTTGACATCCTTCTGCTTTTCACCGCAGTTTTCCCCTTGCCCGTAATCAGCGATAAACTCGCTGGTGCGCTGGGGTTGGAAGTCCTTCCCGAAAAGCTTTAGAATGTCTTGCATCAACTCCAAATTGTAATCGAAAAGGAATTCATATTTCTTCTCGTAGAAAGGTCTTATATAATCTTGAAAATAAAGAAAATACGGACTTCCGTTATAAGCCGTGTCCAAGGTCTTCCAGTGCAGCCGCTGCCAAGGTGTGGCATAGTCGATGCGGACATCCAGAATGGGCATTTTGGAGGAAACATGCACCACGGGAATGGACAATGCCTGCACGCCATTGGCTGTGGCAATCAGGGCGCGATTGCGGTACGATTGTTTAATATAATGCTCGCAAACCTCCAGCATTACAGGGGTTTGCATACACTTGAGGATGTATTCGATAGGGGGCAGATAGGCCGTTGAAAGTAGCGTGATCATCGTTCTTTTTTTCGCTTGCAAAAATAGTGTTTAATTAGCAAATTAGCAAATTTGTTAATTAGCAAATTATCAATGTGCCAATGTGCTAATGAAATGGATATTCGAAAGGCTTTATAACTAATTTGCTAATTAAATAGCACATTGAAAAAATTTGTATCTTTGCAAAAAATTATTATTATGGATATAAAGTATTCTGACGAATTGAAATATGCCATTGAGGAGGCGAAGAAACTGGCCGTCAACTACCACTCCCAGTCTGTGGGTGTGGAGCATATTATGGTGGCCTTGTTGAAGTATGACCAGTACTCCGAGATGCAGCAACTGTTTGATATATTTAAGATTAACAAAGTCAGTGTGCGTACCAAGCTGGAGGAGATGCTGGAGAACAACGAATATAAAAGCGATATTCCAGTGGAGAATATCAAGCTGAATATTCAGGCGGAAAATACCCTGCGCCGTTCCTTCTTGCTGGCACGTGAATTGCGTAGTGAAATCGTGGAAGCCCAGCATTTTCTGCTGGCGGTGATGCGCGATAACGGCAACGATGCCAACAGTGTGGTGAAAATGTTGCTGAAACGTGCGGGCATGTCTTACGACTCACTGGTGTCGGAAATGCGGCATGAGGCGAAACGCGAGGAGGATTCCTTGTCGGCGGGTACGGACGAATATGATGATGACGATGACCGCCGTAGCAGTACCCGCTCCACGAAAGGGGCGAAGGCGTCGGCGACCCCGATGCTGGACAGTTTCGGCAAGGACCTGACCAAATACGCCCAAGAGGGCAAGCTTGACCCAATTGTGGGACGTGAGAAGGAACTGGAGCGTATCGCCCAGATTTTGAGTCGCCGTAAAAAGAACAATCCGGTGCTGATTGGTGAACCGGGTGTGGGTAAGTCGGCCGTGGCCGAAGGTTTGGCCATGCGCATCGTTCAAGGCAAGGTGTCCAGAACTTTGCACGGTAAACGGGTGGTGAGCCTCGATATGGCTTCGCTCGTTGCCGGCACCAAGTACCGCGGACAGTTTGAGGAACGCATCAAGACTATCCTTACCGAACTGGAGAAGAATCCGAATATTATCCTTTTCATCGATGAGTTGCACACGATGGTGGGTGCAGGCGGCTCTCCCGGCAGCCTGGATGCCTCCAACATGTTCAAACCTGCCCTGGCTCGTGGTGAACTGCAGTGCATCGGTGCCACCACCCTCGACGAGTACCGCCAGTACATTGAGAAAGACGGTGCCCTGGAACGCCGTTTCCAGAAAATCATGATGGAACCGACCACACCCGAAGAGACAGTGATGATTCTGAACAATATCAAGGACAAGTATGAAGACCACCACATGGTGCGTTATTCCGATGAAGCCATCAATGCTTGCGTTAGTTTGACAACTCGCTATATCACAGATCGTTGTCTTCCTGACAAGGCCATTGATGCTTTGGATGAGGTGGGCTCACGTGTGCATTTGCTCAATATCAAGGTCCCGGAGGACCTGATTCAGCAGGAAAAAGAAATTGAGCAGTATGAGCAATTGAAACAAGAGGCTATCAGAGACCAGCAATATAACGCCGCCGCTGGTTACCGTGACAAAATCAAGGAGGCGGAAAGCCGTTTGGCGGAGATGAAGAAGGAATGGGAGGAGAAAGAGGATCTGGAACGTCCCGAGGTGACCGAGGAGGATGTGGCCGAGGTGATTGCCATGATGACGGGAGTGCCCGTGAAACGTATCGCCAAGAACGAGGGCGAGCGCCTGATGAAGATGTCCAACGAGTTACAAGGCAAGGTCATTGGTCAGGATGACGCTATCGTTAAAATTGCCAAGGCTATACGCCGTAATCGCGCAGGCTTGAAAGACCCGAACAAACCTATCGGTACCTTCATTTTCCTGGGTCCGACGGGTGTGGGTAAAACTTATCTGGCCAAGGTGCTGGCAGAATATCTCTTTGACTCACAGGATTCTATCGTTCGTATTGATATGAGCGAATACATGGAGAAGCATACGGTTTCCCGACTGATTGGTGCTCCTCCGGGCTATGTGGGCTATGAAGAGGGTGGACAGCTGACCGAGAAAATACGCCGCAAACCTTATTCGATTGTATTGTTGGATGAAATCGAGAAAGCACACCATGACATTTATAATGTCCTGTTACAGGTGTTTGATGATGGACAGCTGACCGATGGTATCGGGCGCAAGGTGGATTTCAGAAACACTATCATCATCATGACTTCCAATATCGGCTCCCGTGAGCTGAAAGATTTCGGAACGGGAGTCGGTTTCAGCACTTCCGCTACCGACGCGGCGAAAGACAAGGTGGCTCAGGGCATCCTGGAAAATGCGCTGAAACGTAATTTCGCCCCGGAATTTTTGAACCGTATTGATGATATTATCTACTTCAACAGTCTTGAAAAACAAGATATTATCAAAATTATCGATATTGAGTTGGCCAAAGTGTTGGATAGAGTCCGTGTGATGGGATTGGAGGTTGAGGTGACCGAGAAAGCCAAGGAGGTGCTGGCCGACCAGGGTTGGGATGCCAATTTCGGAGCCCGTCCGCTGAAACGGGCCATTCAGAAACATGTGGAGGATGTGCTGGCGGAGGAGATTCTGATCCAGTCTTTCCCAGAAGGAACAAAAGTGTTGTTGGATTATGATGATGTAACAGAGGAAATGAAAGTGACGAAGATCAATGAGTGACAAACTGAAATACTGGTGGAAGAAGGTCTGCGTCCTGATGAGAGAGATCTTCCATTGGTTCTATCCTTACCACATTTTCGAGGAGGAGCCGATGGAATTCCGCTTTGTGAATATCCGACGCCCCAAAGTCCGATATGACATCAAGAGACATTTCCTGTCCTTTTCCATCAAGAGCAAGGATGATGGCTTCAAATACGCTTTTTTCATCCTGATACTGACTTTGCTGTTTGTGATGCCATATTTCAGCAGGAATGTGGGCGTTTCCACACGCGAGTGGCAGCAGAACGAGTATTCGGAGGCCGTGTATAAATACTATCAGGATGGAGATGATACCTATACTACCATGCCTCAGTATGTTACGAAAGGACAGTTGTCGGATATTCTGTTGGTGTCGGCGGCACATTCCTTGGGCTTCAAGAATATTTTCAGACTGAAGCACCGTTTGTCGGCCTTGTTGGGCTGGTTGCTGATTGTGGTGAGTGGTTTTTTCCTGGCGAAAAATGTCAGTTGGCGCAGCGCATTCTTCTGTTCACTACTGATGTTCTGCACGCCACGTTTGCTGGGTTACACCTTCGGCAATTTCAATGATACCCTTTTCGCATTGGCGTTCTTTTTCACTTTGTTCCAAATCTGGCAGTTCTGTTATGATTTCCCTTTGATTCGCTGGATTCGTGTGGTCGGAATCTTCTTGGGCATATTGGTGGCTACCACTACCTCACTGAGTGGCTTTGCTCTGTGTGAGCTGTTTTTCTTTTTCGTCATCATTTATTACGTGGTGAAAAACCCCATGAAGAAGTTTTTCACGGGACAGTATTGGGTGTCGCTGCTGACGCTGATTATGATTGTAGGGGCAACTTCTTTGCTGGTGGTCTTGATGAATCTGATTCTTTCACCGGGGTTCCAAATACAGGATTTGCGGGGTGGTGACAAGTTCATGCAGATGTTTGTGGCTACGTCGCAACAGCTTCCACAGTTTTTTGAGGGGAAAACCATCAGTATTGAGCAGCCTCCGACCGATTATGTCATGAAATATGTCTTTATTACCACTCCTTTTGTGGTGATTTTGGGTTTGCTGCTTTGTGTGGTGTTTTTCAGAACCATACTGAAGGAGTTCTCGCTGTTTACGATTTTCGCATTGACCTTTACCATCTTGTATTTGTTGTGGTCGTTTTCGTCCAAGTATATGGGCTCGGACATTGTATGCACGGTGATTTTCATGATGTTGCCTTTGCTGGTGATGATGGCTGCGTTAGGTTATGAGGCGGTGCTAAGGAAGGTGGATGACCGCTATACCAATGCGGTGATTGTGGTGTTGGCCTTTTTCCTGTCTGCTCTGCCGTTGCGCCATGTCATTTTCAACCGGCCTTTGACCCTGTGCTATTTTAACGAGGTGTCGGGTGGAATTCACAATGCGGCGGAACGTTATGAATTGGATATTAACGACCAGTCATCGAAAGTGGCGGAGCAGTGGTTCTCACAGTATTTAGCTGGGATCCAGGATAGTTTGGACTTGGAGAAGGGGCGACAGATGGATTCCCTGTTATTGTGTATGGACAGTATGGTGTCGGACATGCAAGGTGTTGACTCGTTGATGCTTGCCATAAAGACGGATAGCGTGTCGGTATATACCAATGGAAACCAGGCTTTCTGCCAAATGCTGTCAGGGGAAAATTTACGATTGTCAGTTGTTCATGCCGATGTCCATTCGATGGATGAGCTGGAAGGGGACTACTATGTTTTATTTGGAAACCGGACGGGTTTGTTCAAACAGATTGACAGTGCTTTCCATACTATTGATCTGGAAAGGGTGCCGGTGGTGTCTTTTTTCAAAAAAAATAAAAATCCCGGCAACAAAAATGAAGAAATTACGTCTTTAGAAGAAAAGAAGGAATAAAAACGATAAAATTTATAATCATGAAAAGGATAGCTTTAGTATTAGCGATGGTGTTTGTAATGGCCGTAGCCATGGGACAACAGGTTGTCAATGGTGTGTACCAGGGTTCTCCCTCAAGCTTTATGTATTTGCCCACAACACCTCCTGCGGGAGGCTGGGAAAATTCATGGGTGAAACCAAGCTATGAGGGTTCCGGTTCTGGCAACACATTCAATTTCACCAATCACATGGGGGCTGATTTGGGAAGCAATTTTTCTCACAGGTTCATTATCCGTGGTGCTGATTCCACGGTGTCACCTACCAATGACTATTGCTTCAGAGGACAGTTGGGAAGCAATTATTTCAACAAGCCCATATTGGCCGAGGCTTGGAACTCGGATCTTTATCCGGGAACATTTGTGGACACAGTTATCCAGATGGGTAAGGTGGGTCCCAACGGCCAGGATCCTTCCGGTTGTTATGCCCAGCAGATTATCTACTCCTTTGTGCCCGATACCATAAATCCTGTGTTGTTGCTGAATTTCGCTTTTGTGACTGAAGATGGTCAGCATAGTTATACCTCAAATCCTGCTGTGGAATTTGCCGTGCTGAGCCATAGCAACAATTATGCCTCCAATAACAATTACTTGCCGTTGGGAAATTATGATGCAACCCATCCCTATTCCAGATTCTGGTACAGAACTCCTTCGAATGCAAGCCATAGTCCGGAAGATCCGGAGAATACACCCGTCAATTCCGCACCCGAATATATCGCTGTGCATAACAATTGCCCTATCCAGAATTCGGGCCGTCCCGTGGTGACGTACCCTTATACCATTGTGGCCTACGACTTGTCACAACAGGCGCGTGACCATACAGCAGTGGACTTCAGAATACGAGTGAATTCGTGCACGTCACGTTACCATTGGGCATATTGCTACTTTACGGCCAAAATGATTCCGGCAAAATTGCATGTGGAATATTGTGGTGGTGATGAGCTGAATCTGAATGTGCCCTGGGGCTTCGATGAAACCAATTCATATCAGTGGTATAATGGTACGGATGCCGATCATGCAACCGAGTGGTTCGACCCCGATGATCCTTCTTCACCAGGCGTGCTCTCCGGAAGTACAAAATATAATCCGGTCTTGCATGCTAATCCGGCCAAACCGTACTATCGCTGTGTTGTTCACTCCTACACAGGTATTCCTTTTACTTATCAGGCTACGGTCAATTATTACGATTTGCAGCCCGCTTTTACTGTGGAGCCCAAGGCATTGACCGATGGTAAGAATTGTGATTTGGGGGTGGTGGTACATAATCATAGCAGAATCGGTGTGATCAGACCCGATGGCCAGGGTGGGGTGGATACTACTTGGCAAGATTTGGAAAATCATCCTAATCAGTGCACTTGGGATTTCGGTGATGGTACTCCCGAAGTCCATGGTTTTGAACCACAACACGTTTATGCCCAGCCCGGAACCTATACCATCAGTCTCCATATCACGGATTACGACGGTATCTGTACCTCTCCCGATACCACACTGGAGGTGACTGTTTTGCAGGAGTATGTGGAGAAACAGTATGCCACGGACGAGGTTACCACTTGCGAAGGTAAACTTCCGTATTACTATAAACCTGAGATTTTCGGCTATGACAACGTACAGACCAAATGGGATTTGAATGCGGTGGGCGAGCGTCAGGTGAACTATTCGTACGCTTTGCCACAGTTCGAAATACGTTCTTGGAATGGTTGCGACAGTATCGTTAAAGTCCAGTTTGATGTGCTGACACCGGCTGTGACAATTCAAGAGGCGGGCACGGATTTCTGCGACAGTGCGCAGACTTTGCTGGAGGCACACGCCAGCAATGTGCGTGAGGATGCTGTCCGCTACCAGTGGTCGTATATGGATTCTGTCATGAGTACGTCAAGTACAATGTGGGCCTTGAGTGACGGTACCTATGCGCTGTCTATTGAGGATACCACTACGGGTTGCGAGGCTTCCACCACTTATAAGATAGATCCTTGCGTGCCGAATATCTTCCTCCCCAATTGTATTACCCCTACTCGTAGTACCAATGAGGGCCCCGTACAGAATGACTATTTCTATCTGGACCAGTTTGTGCAGAGATTCATCAGCGAAGTGAAGTTTATGGTGTTCGCGCGCAATGGAGAACAGGTGTATGCATACGAAGGTGTGAAGAATCCTATGGGCCAATTCGAACCGATGCCTCCTTTTGCCAACTTACCTCCTGAGATGAATGGACGTCTGGTGTTATGGGATGGCACAGTCAAAGGTCGTATCGTCGATGGCACTTATACATACACCCTGTGGATTGTCAGTGGGGGACAGTCATATTTGTACAAGGGCAAACTGATTGTAATGTAGTGATTTTCAATTAGCAAATTAGCCAATTAGTTAATGTACCAATGAATCCTGTAATACCATAATCCTGTAATCTATTATCCCTCTCACCATCTAATCTTTTAACCCAATGAAATCCAAACTATTCCTCATCATAATCCCCCTCGCCCTCTTGCTCTTTTCCTGTGGGCAGAAAAAGGAAAAAGGCAAGACGGAACAACCAAAACCAGAAATCAGCGCTCCCGCTTTCAATAGCGACAGCGCTTTTGCCTTTGTGAAGGTCCAGACTGATTTTGGTCCCCGTGTGCCCAATAGTGAGGCGCATGAGCAGTGTGCGGCCTGGCTGGTAGCCAAGTTGCGGGCATATTGCGACACCGTATATGTGCAGCATTTTACGGCTACCGCCTACGATGGCAAACAGTTGAAATCACAGAACATCATTGGCAGCTTTGGTCTGGACAAGACCGAACGGGTGCTGCTGGCCTCTCATTGGGATTCGCGTCCGATAGCCGACCACGACGCCATTGAGGCCAATCGTAGCAAGGCTATTGACGGAGCTGATGACGGCGCCAGCGGGGTAGGAGTGTTGCTTGAGCTGGCTCGCCAGTTGCAGAAAGAACGTCCTGATGTGGGAGTGGACATCATTTTCTTTGATTCGGAAGATTATGGCACCCCATCAGGGGTGAATATTCCCGGTGACTGGTGGTGCTTGGGTTCACAGTATTGGGCAGAGAATCCGCATGTGGCTGCTTATGCGGCTAAGTACGGTATCCTGCTGGATATGGTAGGAGCCCCCGATGCAAAGTTCTACCATGAGTATTTCTCAGGTTTCTTTGCCCAGGATGTCTTGTCAAAAGTATGGGGAACCGCCTACAAATTGGGCTATGGCTCCTATTTCATCAACCAGCAGGCACATCCTATCACCGATGATCATTATTATGTGAACAAACTGGCTCATATCCCTATGATTGACATTATCCATCAGGATAATAACTCCGGCACAGGCTTCCGCTCGGTTTGGCATACCACCCACGACAATATCGACAATATCGATGCCAAAACGTTAGGTGTGGTGGGCTCCACACTGCGTGCAGTCCTTGCCAGTGAGTAGAAAACTGAAAAGTTGAGAATAGTCCCCATCTCGTTAAACTCTTTAACACTTTTTTCTTCTAAAAACAAATTAACAAATAAACCATTCAACAGCTCAACAATAATGAAAGTCTATAAATTTGGTGGAGCCTCTGTAAAAAATGCTGACGGGGTTCGCAATCTGGAAAAAATACTGAGAAGCCATAAACCACAGGAACGTTTGGTGGTTGTGATTTCCGCCATAGGCAAAACCACCAACCTGCTGGAACAGGTGCTGGACGCTTACTATTACGACAAGTCCAAACTTCCTGAACTGACTGCCACTCTGAGAGAGAACCATTACACCATTGTGAGAGAATTGGCATTGGGCGACGATTCGTTGATAATGAATCGCCTGAATGAGATTCTCGCACTTCTGGACAAAGTGTTGGCAGGGCCTCATTCCGGTAATTTTGACTATGATTACGACCGTATTGTCAGTTTTGGGGAGATTTTATCCACTACGTTGATTTCCAGTTACTTGAATACTGTTGGGCTTTGTAATGAGTGGGCGGATGCCCGTCTGCTGATACGTACTGACCATAACTATCGTGAAGGCAAGGTGGACTGGGAGGTTTCTGCAAGGTTGATTCAGGATAAAGTAGGACGTGCTTTGCAAGGTGATAATACACATATTGTTATCACACAAGGGTTTATAGGTGGTACGGAAGAAATGTTGCCCACCACATTGGGTCGGGAGGGGTCAGACTACTCAGCAGCCATCTTCGCCTACGTGTTGGGTGCCGAAAACGTGACCATCTGGAAGGATGTTCCTGGCTTGCTTAATGCTGATCCCAAGTTTTTCCCCGATGCGGTCAAGTTGGAGCATATCCCTTATGAGGAAGCCATAGAGTTGGCCTATTATGGAGCCAGTGTTATCCATCCAAAAACGCTTAAGCCTTTGCAGAATAAGCAAATACCGCTCTATGTCAAGCCTTTTTTGCATCCTGAGGAGAGCGGAAGCCGGATAGATGCGGGAAAAATGACCGATTATGTTCCTTGCTATATCTTCAAAACCAATCAGGTGCTGATTTCCATCTATCCCAAAGATTTTTCTTTCATTGCGGTGGAGAATTTGGACGAGATTTTTTCTATCTTTTCAAAAAACAAAATCAAAATCAACCTGATGCAGAACTCGGCCTTGAGTTTTTCCATCTGTTGTGATAACAAAGTTCATAAAATTGAAAAACTTATTGCCGACTTGTCTGTGAAATATAAGGTGAAATATAACCTGAATATTGAACTGATAACAATTCGTCATTATACGGATGATATTGTGAATAAGGTAATTAAGCACAAAGATGTGCTAGTGGAGCAGCGCAGCAGGGCAACGGTTCAGTTGGTGACAATGTAGGCCGTTTGTATGGATTTTTTCCTTATCTTTGCAAGCTAATTCTAAGAATTATCCTGCAATGAAAAAATTAAAATTCTTATCTCTGATGATGTTTGTGGCATGCCTGCTGGTAATGGGTATGTCTTATGATGTTGTGGCCAATTCGACTGTGTCGGCAGTGGCTAAAGCAGCACCGAAATCCCCCGTGATTAAGGGAAAAGTGATGAACAACCCCTTCTCCAAGGTGACGTTGAAGCTGGCGTACGGCAATAATCCCGCTACTTTCGGCGAGGCGGAGATTGACAAGGAGGGCAACTTTACCTTGCAATCCACGGTGACGAATAATGACATTTATGTGTTGTCGTTTGCCGAGAAACAGAATTTCCTCATGGTGCTCTCTCCGGGTGAGACAATCGAGGTGGTGATCAACGCCGATAATTTGCGTGAAATCCCGTCGGTTTCAGGTTCTAAATCCATGAGTTTTGCCAAGGAGGTGACTGAGTTGCTGACAGGCAGTCAGATGTTGCTGGACAGTGTCAACCATGCGCTGCAGACGGACAAAAACCAGCAATATTTCCATGGTTTTTCGCAGAATTTCAGCCGGTATTACCAAACCAACGTGGATGTATATAAACGTGTCGGAACAGCTGTTCAGCAAATAGATTCGTTGAAACGGGTGTGTGATCAATATGCTCCCAATGGCAAGGTTGCTCCTAAGACCCTGAATGATTTCAGCTATTATGCCAATAAATTCATTCGTGCGATTACGGAAGACTTTGCCTCTTCAGAGCAGTTCAACCAAGGTGCTTATGCCATGTATGATTTCAAGAGTGAACGTCCGGCTTCCAATCCCGATTTTTTCAGAGCCGTTGACCAGTATTTGGGCAAGGTGGAATCTACTCGCCAGATTACGGACAACAGTTACAAGCCTTTTGTGGAGCAATTGTCACGCTTGATTGCCAAACGCGACAGTCTGGTGTTTCATGACGCTTTTGACAAGAAATCGACCAAACAGGCATGGTGCGCTGAGGTGGCGGCTTTGGTCAACAGCCAGTATGCCCAGGTGCAAAAGGACAAGTCGGCATTCGAGCGGCTCGTAAACGAGTCCAATCAGGAAGGACGTGCGGTTTACACACAGTCGCAGAATGTCATCAGTGGCATTGTGCAGCAGTACCAGACCTTGTTCAATCGTGAAAGTGAAAAGAACAACAAGAAACTTCAAGACTTGTTGCTGGCCAATAAAGAAGATATTGCGGTGCTGATGTTTTTGGATAACTTCCCAAGAGAGAAATATGCCGCGTTACACAATGAGGTGGTTATGGCCTTATATGCGAAATATCCGGATCACCAGTTGGTTAAGGAGAAATATGCGGTGGAGACCTCCCCAGCGACAGCTACGAGCATTGGTGCCATCGCTCCGGATTTGGCATTCCCTGATCCTGACGGGAACATCCGCAAACTTTCTGATTTGAGAGGCAAGGTGGTATTGTTGGATTTCTGGGCCTCCTGGTGCCGTCCTTGCCGTGGCGAGAATCCTCATGTGGTGGCAATGTATCAGAAGTATCATGACAAAGGCTTCGAAGTGTTCAGCGTTTCATTGGACCGCGACAAAGAATCTTGGAAACGTGCCATTGCCGCCGACGGCCTGGTGTGGCCGAATCATGTCAGCGATTTGAAATATTGGTCGTCAGAGGCTGCCCGCACTTACGGAGTCTCCTCAATCCCGAGCACTTTCCTGCTTGACCAGAATGGCCGTATCATCGCAAAAAACCTTCGCGGCGAGGCCCTGAGCAATGCCCTGAAACAACTTTTCGGAGAATAATGATAATTAGCAAATTAGTAAATGTGCCAATGATAAATTCCCCTTCTTTCAGACTTGACGAATGAGCGAGTGCAGATTGCAGATTCACAGGTTACTATGGGTGTGCAGAGCGATGAGGAAACGAAGACGGAATTTTCAATGCGTGCCCGTAGGGCGGGATGGTGACGTAAGTATCATGGCGTAGCCGTATAGGAATGTTCTAATTGAGAGGGGAAATATACGGAAGTTCTTTGATTTTTGGAAGAGGGAATGGGAAATTTGCATGTTACCCCATTTCGCAGCGGGTATGTGTCATGCTTAGGTGCATGTTACACCTGCGCTGCAATAGGGAATGAGGTGGTGTTGCTCCCACCCCACACTGCGGCCTACGGCCTTATGTGGGGTTAATAAGAGGATGTCCCTTCGGGACATTTCCTTTTGGTCGCTAGAAGTCCTCGGCAACGACCTCGGAGAGGTCGCATCTTATTAACTCCACATAAGCGAAGCGTAATGTGGGGGCTAAAGACCGTCTGCTATCTTCTTCGCGGCGCAGGGTGTCCTTGCACTGAAACACACAACAAATCCGCCGCGAAATGACGAAACTGATAACCTCACCATTTATGAAACAAGTTTAGCATACCATATAATCAAAAAAACTAATAAAATATGAAAGACCTTAAAAATTACATTGAACAAAACAAAGACCGTTTTCTGGAAGAGCTTTTCAGTCTGATCAGAATACCATCTATCAGCTCGAAAACAGAAAACAAAGCCGATATGGTGCGTTGCGCCGAACGCTGGAAAGAATTGATTTTGGCGGCGGGTGCCGACAAGGCCGAGGTGATGTCCACTGACGGAAATCCCGTGGTGTATGGCGAGAAAATGGTGGATCCTCAAGCTCCTACGGTGCTGGTATATGGCCATTACGATGTGATGCCCGTTGACCCCGAGGAGTTATGGAATACCAAGCCTTTTGAACCGGTAATCAAAGACGGAAAGATTTGGGCTCGTGGCGCTGACGATGACAAAGGACAGTCGTTCATGCATGCCAAGGCTTTCGAGTATTTGGTGAAAACCGGACAGCTGACCTGCAATGTGAAATTCATGCTCGAAGGCGAAGAGGAAATTGGCAGCACCAGTTTGTATGGTTTCTGCGAGAAGAACAAAGAGCTGCTGAAATCGGACATCATTCTGGTTTCCGACACTTCGATGATTGCCACGGATACTCCGTCTATCACGGTGGGGCTGCGCGGCCTGACTTATCTTGAAGTGGAAGTGAAGGGACCGAATGCCGACCTCCACTCCGGTATCTTTGGCGGTGCGGTGGCTAATCCCATCAACATTCTCTGCCAGATGATAGCTTCTTTGACCGATGAGAGAAACAGAATCACCATTCCGGGCTTTTATGATGACGTTTTGGTGGTTTCTGCCGAAGAACGCGCACTGATGGCTCAGGCACCCTTCAATTTGGAAGAATACAAGAAATCTCTGGATATAGAGGAAGTTTATGGCGAGGAAGGTTATACCACCATCGAACGCACAGGTATTCGTCCTACGCTGGATGTTTGCGGTATTTGGGGCGGTTATACAGGAGAAGGTTCCAAGACTGTTTTGCCGTCGGAAGCCCATGCCAAGGTGTCGATGCGACTGGTACCCAACCAGAGCTCGCAGAAAATAGCCGAATTGTTCCAAAAACACTTCGAGTCGATGGCTCCAAAGTGCGTGAAAGTGAAGGTTACCCCATGCCATGGTGGCGAGGCTTACGTGTCGCCAATTGATATGCCTGCGTACAAAGCTGCCGAAAAAGCTTACGAAACTACCTTCGGAAAGCGCCCGATTCCGACCCGTAGCGGCGGAAGTATTCCCATTATCGCCGGTTTTGAGAAAATTTTGGGAGTGAAGTCCATCTTGATGGGTTTTGGTTTGGGTTCTGACGCAATTCACTCACCCAATGAGAATTACAAGCTTGAACACTTCCTAAAAGGTATAGAAACCATCCCTTATTTCTACCATTATTTTGGGGAAATGATGAAAAAATGAAAAAAAAATCACTGAGGGTGCAAATCGTATTGAAAAAAGTCGTATTTTTGCACCCTCAATTTTGAAGTTCAACTCGTTCTTTGAAGGGATGCCTTGGTGGTGGAATTGGTAGACACGAGGGACTTAAAATCCCTTGCTCATTGCGAGCGTGCGGGTTCAAGTCCCGCCCGAGGTACGAAGATATAAGCGGAAGTAGCTCAGTTGGTAGAGCATAACCTTGCCAAGGTTAGGGTCGCGAGTTCGAGTCTCGTTTTCCGCTCAAAACAAAGGGCTGTCACATCGTGGCGGCCCTGTTTTGTTTAAGCACCCCTATAAAGGGCACTCTTTTTGTCTGTATATCTTTTATTTATTTCGAACTCATCCTCAGTATCCTATTGGCAATTTCCTCGGGATAATCCACCAACAGCTGTCCGTGATTCATTCCGGAGAAGACTTCCACATGAGTGTCAGGATGGATTTTGCTCAGATGTTCGGCCTGTGGCTTGGCGATAAATGCCTCTTTCGTGCCGTACCAGTAGTGGATGTCGGTTCCGTGGATGGATTCCAGCTTCTGGGTATAGACATCTTTATAGCCGTCGCGTACGGCTTTCCCCTTGCCATAGGGCCACACTTTTTTGCATTCGTCCAATAGAACATCAAAATAGTGGGAATGGAACACAAACTTCCAGAATCCGGTCCAGTGATAGCAAGTCCATACATTTAAGCTCTGGTAATATCGCAGCGGATTCACGCTCCATTTAGGCAGAGGAAGTAGCGGGGCCGCATCCATAATGGCGTGGTCTATGACCACTTCATTCCGTTCCATCATTCTGGACAGTATTTTTCCGCCTAAAGAGAGACCATAGGCGACGTCAAGGTGCCCATTCAGTTTTTCCTGAATGTACTGAGTCGCCTGAACGGCTTGGTCATCGACAGAGGTAAACTGAGACTCCTGACCGAGCAAAAATCCATCGATGCCAACCGCGACAATGTAGTATTGACTTTTCAGCAGTTCTATCAAAGGCAGGAATATCTCATGGGATACCCCTAATCCCGGTATTAGTAGCAAACTCTGGTTTTCTTTATTTCCGTATGTATTGAATGTCATATTTATAAAACTAATATATCATGTATCAATCAGCAATCGATACAAAAAACTTTATTGCCACTTCGAAAGCCTTTTGGAACGTTTCCGTTTCATGGCCGAGGAGGCATCTTTGCGGGCTTTCAGGAGTATTTTCCGTCCTTCAAGATTCCGAACGTAAACAATCTCGCATTCTCCGATGTATTTCTCCCACAGTTTTTGGAATATTTCTATGCTACTTTTGTTCCACGTCAATACAGAGGGAACCGCAAAGTAGTCTGTCTGCTTGATTTTTCCCAGGAATTTGCTATGCTTGATGAGCAGGTATCTGGGGTTGTCAACCGGATCCAGAAACTCCTGCAGGGTCTGAATAAACATGTTGTTCTCTTCGGCAGGAAGGTTGCTACAACTGACAAAAATCGAACCATGATTTTCCGTAACCTGCAAGCCGACATTCTTGATGGATGATTTTATCAGTCTTTGAGATGACATTGTTTCCAAAATCGCAATGGAGATTTGTTTCATCACCCCTTCCACTGTTCCTGTTTTGAGATATTTTGCGACCATTACTCCAAGAAAGACGGCAACGACTATTAGGGTGATAGCGGTTAGGAAAATAAACGGAATCACTCCTGAAAGTAGGTGATAGACAGTGAAAACGATCGCCAGAAACGATAGAGTCATGGACTTGTATCCATAAAACAGCAACGACTTCGTGGTCAATCGGGGAACATCGACGCCTGTTGACAGGTGCATCGCCTTGTTCCGGCTATATCCAAGGTACAAAGCGTCGTTCCACCATTGCCGTATCAGCTCTCTGTTTTTGGCAAGTTTCAAAGTGTTGTCTTTAAGTTTCTCCGTTCTTTTCCTCAGAGCGACTTCTCTGTAACTCGGGTCGTCCAATATCCTTTCTATTCCTGACACGATTTCGTGATTGCCATAGTAGGACGGTGCCTCAAACCCCTTGAACCGGGTGTCTAATTGCACTAGATCGGAAGTGCACATCCGAAAAGCATCCATGTCGTTGTCTGAGATGGTTCCGAACATGGAAAAATCTTTCTTGTCAGGAAAGTCGATAGTGGCCAGGTGCCAGATGTTCGACACCTTGTCGGGGTTGTGCTTGTCGATGCGGATGGCGCGCCCCCGCATCTGGTTGGAGAGCATGTATGAACTCACCGTGCTGGAGAGAATCAGCGAGTTGATGGCGGGCGCGTCCCAACCTTCGCCGAGCAATGCCTGCGTACCGATGAGAACCGTCAGGTCGCCCGCACAGAACATCTCCGTAATGATTCTGACAATGTGGTTTCTGAGACTCTCCTTGGGAGTGATTCTGATATAGTTGTCATCGTCACCAAAACGGCTGATATGGATGCTGTCTTCTGAAATGTTGTTGGCAGACAATGATTTGTGTAATTTGCTGATGGCTTTTTCCGGTAACAGGATAAGCGATCCGCACAACACAGCAATAGACACGTTCTCTATGACGGTTTCTTTCAGCTTTCGCCAAATCGGCACCACCCCGATACTTTGGCAAGCTGTGTCGTCTATCTTGATATGGTCGGTCAGGATGACCATGCGCAGCTTTTCTTTCAACTGTGAGGACTCCTGTTTGACAATCTGCACGATGGAGTCCAGCTTCCCCAAGCTGCCGGCAATCATTCTGCGGATTTTGACGTTTTCGTCAAGAACTACCTTTTTGTTGACTACAAGGCCTAAACGCTTTGCCAAATTGAAATATTCGTCCTTTTTCGATTCGAAAAGTTGGAACGACTCCGTCTCATTCTCCAAAAAGCCTTTGATGAATGCGGAGGTTTGCTTAAGGTCGAATTTTGGCAAATCGCTTTGTTTGGCATCGAAAAGTTCCAGAAAACGTTCTGGAATCGGAAACCCTTTGGCGTTTAACAAAGAGGCGATGGAGATATAGAACTCCGGCAACTCGAAAATCATTTCCACATCGGCGTCTTCTGCCTCAAAGAACTTCATTTTCGACAGCCCCTCTGACAGTTCCGAATCGTTCAGGATCATCTCAATGAAAGACTTGATGTTTTGCTTGTATTTGTCCAGCAAATCCCGTTCATGCTGCTTCAGGAACGAAAAATAGACGTAATCCTGATGGGGACACAGGTCGCCGTTCTTTACCAGTTCCGGAATTGAAATCACCTCGTCAATTTTTCCGCAGAGGTCCTGATAGCGTTTCCATTCGCCATATTCCGCATCGTAGGGAGGCGTAGCCGTCAGGGCAAGAGTCTGTTCCGGTTTCAGGTGTTCATTAAGGTAGGTAAGCGCTTTCCACCATTCCCTGCGCAGATGGTGTGCCTCATCAAAACAGAGCATTGATATATTCGCCGCTTTCAGAATGGCAATCACCTCATTGGCTTTTTCTTGCTTGAATCTTCCGGTGGATGAGATGGATTTGGTTTCAGTCTCTTCCGGTTCGGAGCTCTCATTAGGTGCAGATGTCTCGTCCTCTTCCGCACGTCCGCAGAATGCGGCCAGAAGTGCCTGATAGGTGGTTACGGTCAAGTATCCCGGTTTTCTGATATGAGTGGAAACAAGCCCATAGTCTTTCTCTTGGAGAAAGGAGGTACAGATGCGCTCTCGCCACTGGTCTTTGATGGTGTTGGTAGGACAAAGTATCAGGGTTGGGTGCTGAAGACGTGCGATAATCTCAATGCCGAGGGTGGTCTTGCCCGCGCCGGGAGCGGCAACGATGTGAAGTTTCTTGTCTCTAATATGAAAACCGAGGTCGTCCAGAATTCTCTGCTGGTAACTTCTCCATGTTCCGTTAAAATGTAGTATTCGCTCTTGTATTTGATTAATCATTTTCCTCCAACCATTTCTCCAAAATTTCGCAATACTTGTCGGCCTGTGTCGGCGATGCGGTCGAGCACCTCGAAATAGTTGTGTGTGCTGCCCGGACCGCCATGCATACAAAGCAGGGCAGGCTTGCTTGATGGTTCACCGACAATGCGGTAATAGGTTTGATAGCCCAGATAGGGCATGTATCCTTCTCTGATGGGGTGTTGTTTCATAGTGATGATATTTTATTTTTTCTCGCTGTCATACAACTTGATTGTCGTTTCAAAAAACAAAGCTTTTGTCATTTATGTGTCAGAATTGATAGATCCTGTTCTGTATAGATTAATGCTCATTATTTAGTTCATATTACTGAACAGTTTAAGATGGCAAAGATACGAAATATTTCTTCATACTTTCCGGGGATGGAAAGTGTGCAAAGATCTTTACCAACTTTCTATTCTGTTACTTTTTGCTATGATCCAAAAGTAACCAAAATATCAAGCCGACGGTAAGTGTAGCCGCACAGGCCCGTACGCCCCAACCGTCGGTGTGGCCCACGCATGCAGCGTCATATCTTGGCTTTACGGAAACGTCTAATTCCCCTTCTGTTTGATTCGACGAGCGAGCGCAGAGCCACGTTTGCGTGTGCTATGCCGAGCGATGAGGAGAAAGGAGGCGTAGCCTCCAACGGGTGCCCGGAGGGCGGAGGTTGTGTTTTCTCCCATGCTAATGTTGTTTTTTTGTATATTTGCAACTTAAAAGTGATTTTAATATGAAACCATAACATGAAAAAGATAGTTTTGATTTGGGCGCTGCTGTTATATTTTATGCTGTTGGGGTGGGCGCAACAATACGACCGGCTTGCGGAACTTAATGTGGTGTGCCGCAATTGGGTCGTTACTTACACTTCTGTGGCCCCTGATGGCTCAATTTGGATGGCGACAAGGTGCAATGAGATTTATCGTGCCGATGACATTCATTCCCCGTGGCACATTATCCAGGAGGGAGAACTGGGTGGCTTCTTTGGAGAAACTTTTGAAAATATTGTAGCTTTCGATCGCAACACAGCGGTCATCGTGGGCTATATGTGGGGCAGTTTTTTCAAGCATACTACAACGGGAGGCCAATCGTGGGATTCCATCCCATACATCAGCAAACGAGGACAAGAATGGTTCCATCCTGTATGGCGCGGCCAGGGGGGATACATGTGGACAGGCTCCCAGGATGGTTATCTGGCCTTCAGCGCCGACAGCGGACGTACCTTTACCTCATTGCTCGACAAGTCTTTCGACTACAAGATGGGCATAGACGATATCTACATGTTCTCGGCAGACAGTGGCTGGATTGCTGGCCAAGGACTCTACAGCACCTCTGACAACTGGCGTACTTACCATCGCATGTCCACCCCTAATGATAAAAAAGTGAGTTGTGTGAGGCTGTGGAAAAACTATTTAATCATAAAGCAAGCTGGTAAGAGTTATTATACCAAACTGGATGGTAATGGTCGCTGGCAGTGCACCCCACTTGCCTTACGGGATTTTGAGGTAGATTGCAATTCCGGGATGATGTGGGCACTAGACGACAACTGTCAGCTTATCTTAATGGAGGAAATCGACCGATGGAAAGCGATGGGGGTGACCGCATTGTCCATCATCGGGATACACGACGGTCGCCTTTATTGCCGGGTCAACGAAGGTGTGATGCGTGTGGGAACCGATGGGGTAGTGGACCACTGTCCGTTTCTCACTGCCGAACGTTCCTTCGTCGAACCGGAACGGACGCTTAATCATTATAATCGTCTATGGGGTTTCGACGAAAAAAGTGTCTATCTCCGAGATGCTAACGGCTGGTACCGTGTGGCGCGACCTCTCGACATCGCAGGCATGACTCCCGCCCCCGACCACAAGGATCGTGTAGTTATCAGAACTGGCGAGGGAGCGAATTTTAGCATCGACACCGCTGGCCGCATAGAACCTTACACCTATCCTCAACCATTGGCTTCTTTTGTTGCCCCAGGATTGCAAAGTATGGAAATTACGACATACAGTACTCTGGGATATGGCGTTCATAAAGAGACCATCGGCTTTCAACGTGATGGCAAGCGCATGACAGAGAACTCTCGCACGATAACCAAAGAGAGCTTTGACCCTCATCTCAAAAATGGATATTCTATACATACTTCTCCCATGGCTAAAGACAACGATTCTGACACACTTCAACTTTCTGTCACGTCCATTGAAGAAGCCTTGTTGACTCTTGGCAAGCGTTATCATATTTATCCCACTCCGAAGGATTTCGGCCTGACTGATAACTCGTTAGACTTGCATGAAGTATATGCCAGCGGAAGCGTATATAGCACCAACCAATGCGGCTACACAATAATTTTCGTCAACCAATCCAACGACACCCTTATCGTTTGGGGAAACACTTCCGCCTACGTTGACCTTGGCGGAAGCACGCACTATCCATGGATGTTACCCATGGTCGTGTGTTGGCGAGAAGCCGAATTTGTTACCTACCAACCTGTCCTGTGGCAAACTCTGCGCGAGATGATGCCCGACAGCATGCGATTGCGCGAATTTCTTGACAACAGTACCCTTCATCCTAGGTACACCCTGCAAAGCGGCGACCTGCTGTTCTTGACGAAAAACAGGTCGGATATGGAGCATGCTATTTCCGCCAGCACCGGCGAATACACGCACGTGGCGTTAGTGGAACGAGACAGTGAGGATGACGTGTGGATTATCGAGGCCATGCCGGAAAACGGTGTGCAGCGCATATCCTATAGTCAGTTCGAAAGAGAGCACCAACTTCGGTTTTTCATGGAATCTTTCGATATTTACCGCCTCACTGTGTCTTTCGATACTGTTGCGGTCATCACCCGTGCCAAGAACCTTATTGGGAAACCCTACGACGACGCTTTCCTTCCTGACAACGACGCCTATTACTGTTCCGAGCTTGTTCAGGCAGCCTTTGGTGACCTCTTTGAATCAAAGCCCATGAACTGGCGCGATGCCAACGGCAACTTGCCGAAATACTGGGTGAAGCACTTCAAAAAAATACACATGCGTGTGCCGGAAGGAACTATGGGCACCAACCCTACAGATATGAGCCGGTCGCCATTGTTAAAGAAACTGTAAATTGCGGTTGCCGTTTTGAAACGGAAGCTGTCCATGTACGAGAATTCTTCGATGCCAATACTCACTCCTCATAAAAATCCTCAATGATTTTGCGTACACGCACAGCATTTTCCTCGCTGTTCAAGAATGGAAATTCCAGAAAGAAATCTGTCTCAGATACTTTTTTCTCGCTGTCATACAACCTAATTGTCGTTTCAAAAAACAAATCGGACAAAACATTATTCATGATTTTTTCTTGCTCCTCTTTTCCCATCAAACTGACATAATCTTGTAGCTGAAAAATGTTGTACGGATATTTTTTAAACAGATTGAATAAATGAAAAGCGAAACTTTCAGAAAACTCTTCACTGTGTTTTAGATCGACAAGAATGTAGTTGAACATCAAAACGAAAAAATTCGTGTCCAATGTTCCGCTTTCCCAATAGGCAGATTCAAATAGCTGGTACGTTCTTGTGTCGTAGTTCATCTGCTTGTTTTGAGATACTTGATCCTGAAAGCCGACTTTTAAGGGATTAAGGACTTCTTTGACATATTCGTTTCGATAATCTTTCCAGTCTTCATACCATTTGGAATTGGCCATCAGCTGCCTGAATTTTTCCGGATGTCGATTTTCAATTTCCACAGTGGCAGACCATACTACTTCTCCGATCCAGCCATCACACCATTCTTTCCATTTCAGATAACATCTCATCATATCCAAAATGTCGGATTTGGCAAGGTTTTCGGCAATGGTATAGATGGCTTTTTCGTCTTCGACACGAATAATATTCTTATCTGTTTTAATGACAGCGTAATACTCCATTGTAAGGAATATTTGGAATTCCTCGTATGTCTTTGGCATCAGGTCCTGAAGGTGTTGCACGGAGATGAGTTGCCCCGCCATGAGACTGTCTTGCACGGCCAGGACGGCTTTGAAATAGTCGGGGTTGCCGTTGATTATCTCCCAATCTCGGTCGCTCAACCCTTCGGCTCTGCGGAGGTCGTTTTGCGCCCATGCAATTATGGAAAAGAGCATTGCTACGCAAAATATCATTGCTTTTTTCATTGTGTATCAGAGTTGATCGCTTCTGTTTATATTAAGGGGACCTCTATTTTTAACTTTTTCTCGTCATACCTCCAGACCTCGCGAGGTCCGTTGAACATAAGCTGAAAATATGGCGCTGCAAATTTACGCAAAAATTCAATTTGGATATTATTCCAAACTACTTCGTTCCGAAGAGGAAACGGCGGAAAAGGGTTTGGGCAGATTCTGTGCCAATCATTTTGCTGACAAGCTTGAAGGTGGGACCATCGTTGATGAGCCCTTCCACGTAGGCGCTGTTGCGTGCGGTCTTGGCTGTTCGGTCTATGTCGCGAGCGGAGGCGAAGAGATCTAAATAGGCGGTAATCATCTCTGTGGCCAGGGCGGACAGCCGTGAGCTGTCTCCCACTTTGCATACGGTGGGCGGGAGTTTCAATGAATCGTACCATGCAGCTTTGGTGGGTTTGTCCTTCAAATCCTGATATTTTTCTTTCACTGCCAGCATGGAGGAGAGGTCGACAGGTTCCACCAAGGTGTCATACGCCTCCACCATCAACGTCCGTCTTCCCATAGCGGAGATGAAATCATAGGAGAGAAGTGGCATATCCTTGGTGTAAGGCGTGCATATCAGTGTGTCCATCTTCATCAGGCCGAGGAAAGCCCGCATGGTAAGATACGACACACAGGCACAACTATTCCAGTCGTACGACTGCAATTGAAATGTCATCCCCTTGCCGGAAAAAGTCTGGAAAGGACTTACGTCCTTGGAGACGAGTACACCGTTTTTGGAAAAGAGATCAAGCTTTGAGCCATTCATAACGCGCAACGGAATAAATGGGTAAGAAAGGAATCAAAATAGGGGTATTCTTGATGTAATTTTGGTATTCGGGGTCGTTGCCGTAGGTCTCGTTCTGTCGAAGTTCCAACCGGCGTGCACCGCTGAACATGACAAATACGATGCCAATATAGCCAATACCGGCCACTATCCATTGCCACCAGCTGAGGTGGGCTCCGATAGCACTAATCAGGACACCGGTCCAGATGACCAGCTCACCGAGGTAGTTAGGGCAACGAACGATGCGGTACAGTCCAGTATCGACGAAGCGCTTGGGGTTGACCTTTTTAGCGGCAGCCTTCTGCGCATCGCTGACGGCCTCTAACAGAATGCCGCACAATGTCACGGCAGCTCCTATCCACGCCCACAGTTCGCTGGCGTGAGGGCCGTTGGCTAAACGAAATGCCACGGGACTCACTTGGGTTACATACAGCAGTGCGCAAAACAGCCATACTGTGATAATGACTCCAAGGGGTTTCTGCTTTTGGTTCAACGGGGCATAGAGAATCTTGCGATACTCTGCCGCCTTGCGTTCTCGTATGAGCAGGTAGGTGCCCAGGCGCAAGCCAAAGATAAACAGCAAGATAAGAAGCAGAATGGTGGGTAGACTCAGGTTGGCGTGAAATAGGATAGCTATCGTCACAGCCAATGCCGAGATGCCATAACCGTAACCGACACTGAAGAAATAAATGAAATACTTCCAACCCACTGCCGAAACGGCAAGGGAAACCGCTAAAAGAATGAGTAAATACGTCATGTGACAATTTTTTTAATACGTAAATATATCGCAATAATACGAAAATTATTGTAATAATTGTTCAATGATGTAAAAAAATGCGATATTCACTTCAAAATCTGATTTGAATAAAATTCGGACTCAGGTGAGACTTTAGAATGTGTTTTTTCATGGTTTAGAATAATTATTCGGGTACAAAATAACTTGGTCAGGCGGCGTGGAAGGCTGCAAAAACATAGCGAAATATGTTGGGAGATAGGCAATCTTTCCCTGTTGCCTAATCTCCCTTTCATTTGAAAGCACTATCGCTTCTTGAATGTTATAATCGGGAGTCTCCACAAAAGTGTCAAGCGAAGTGTGCAAATCATAGTCTTTGCCTGATTTCACTTCAATAGGAACGACTGATAGACGGTCATAGTCGTTGACCAGGAACTCAACCTCGCCTTTTTTCTTATTGTCGTAATAAAACAGCGGGAAGCCGTGGGCTGACAGCTCGCTGCAGACCACCAGCTCATAAACAGTGCCCAAATTGATGCTCTTCTGCTCTTCCATTATGGCCGAGATGTTGTATTGATAGAGCAGCCTCGTAAGCAATCCCACGTCGTTCAAATAAAGTTTTAACAGGTTCTTGCTCTCAGATTCCACCAAAGGAAACTTTGGATTGGATATGGCCTTCACCTCGTTGCAGATTCCGCTTTTCACAAGGTATTCAAACTCATCCTGATATTGTGATGCACGAGCCTGTGCCTTATTCTCAATCTCCTTGAATCTGACACGTTTTTTCTTGTTCTCCAAATATGACGGCACCAGTTCGTAAATGCGCTCGATTTTCAGTTTGTGTTCCTTGTCATATTGGCTGGCATCACCTTTATACAAATTATAAACCTCTTCCTGTGCGGCTCTGACACGGACAATGTTTCTTGTTTCAAGAAACACATTCACGGCATCCGGCAAACCACCCACCAAGAGATACAGCTTGAAAAGTTCCATCATCTGCCGATGAAGTGCTTCCGATAGGGCGGTCTTCTGTTCAAAGCATTTACGGGCATGGTCGATAAACTCTTCCCCTACGTTGTTAGCCCATAGAAACTCCTCAAAATCCAACTGATACATCTTTACCACCTCAACCTTTCCGCCTGGCTTCGACAGCGTCTGGTCCAAAGCGATTCCCAGTTGCGAACCGCTCACGATATAGGTAAAACGGTCGTCCTGCTTGAGAAACTTCAAGAGGGTCAGCATCTCGGGATAAGCCTGAATCTCGTCAAGGAAGACGAGAGTGTTTTCCTTTTCCTTCATACGGTCACCCGCAATGGTGCTCAGGCGAAGGTAGAAATCCTCCTTGTTTCGGGTGCCCTCAAACACACGGTCGCCTTTCTTATCCTCTATCAGGTCAATCTCAATGTAGTTCTCAAAACGTTTCTGCCCTTCATGGCGTATGATATATGATTTGCCAATCTGTCGGGCACCGTTCAAGATTAGAATTTTATTTGACCTATTTTCCAGATAATCAATTATTTTTGTTTGAATCTTTCTTTTTAGCATACATTTTTCCATTAAAAATGACAATGCAAAAATACACTTTTCCGTAATATAAACGCATAAAAATTTACACTTTTCTTTATTTTTTTACTTTACACGTAGTTGGGTCTTGAAATCAGTTCCATAACGCAATATAATTTCTTCGCAAAGAATACTAAAATTTTGTTGACTATAGTGAACAAAATGAAAAATATTTAAATTTTGTTCACTATGATGAACAGTTTGTGTAGGCGGATCGCATTTACATCAGTCAATCATCAACACTCCTTCAGCCACTATTGTAACTACAACACCGTGATGGACCCTGTCAATAGATAAGGTCTCCCCATTATGTCGTGGAAACGGATTAGGTAGTTATAAACAACCTTATATGAGGTTTTGCCCCTGATTTCACCGTTCCATCGGAAATTCTTGTCGGTGGAATAGTAAACCAATTCTCCCCATCGGCTGAAAATGCTGATTTCGAAGTCGTTGATTAGCGGAGGATACGCTTCGGGGAGGCAGAGATAATCGTTAAGGCCATCGCTAATGGAAGGCGTGATGGCGTTAGGAAGGAAGATGTACAGCGTATCGGCAATGGAAATGGTGTCGGGAGCGGCAGGCAGCGTGTCGTGGATGGTCAGTTGCAGAAAGACCACGCTGTCACAGCCCGCCTGGTTGTTGAAATGTTGGGAATAAGTGCCCGATTCACTGTACGTTACTCCATTCCACACAATAAATTGCTCGGCAGACTGCTCCCAATATACCGTGTCGCGGGGCAACACCGTGAGGAATAGCATGATTTGGCCCTCGCAGTTGGCGGTGCTGATCGTGCGTGTGCGTACAAAATTTTCCGCTTCTGCGGTTTCTTCCGCGCTTAATGTAAAACCGTGGTTATTGTATGCAGAACCTTGGCAGACGGAGTCGTATAAGGTTTGCGGATCATTGTCGATGACCGTCACGTTAGCGGAAGCGGTGTTTGTGCAGCCGTATGCGTTGCTCACCGTCACGGTATAGGTCGTGTTTTGCAGCGGAACGTCCTGAAAATGCGGCTCAGTGCTTCCTGTGTTCCATTGGTAGGTCAGTGTGCTGTCGTATACATTGTGTGGTGGCGGGAAACTGCAAACGGCACGCACTTTCAACGGCTGTTGTTTTTCGTAAGGGTGGGGAGTCCCCGTAGCGCCTCGCAAAAATGGTTCATTGACAGGATCATTGACAAAAGACAAACTCCCCGCCTGCTGGCCGGTCGCTTCAGTGCTACTCCAATAGCTGAGGCCATATATATCGAAAAAAGTGCCCTCGGTAGTCAAAGGGGTTCCTCCAGAGGTGATCAATGCGGTTTGAAGAAGCGGTAGCTGTGCATAAATCATGGCAAGTTGACCTATAGCAGGCAGATACCAGCCGTGTTCAAAATCCACGGCACCGGCGGCATAATGGTTGCCCGGTCCCAAGGAATTCCTTATCTGTTGGGTGTTGGTGTATCCAGCGGTGTCTGCCAGCATGGCTTGTGCGAAAGTGGTACCATAGTTAGGAAGTGCGGGTATGTCAACGGCGGTGGTGGACCAAGGGAGTGAGCTCTCCTCATCGTGGAGGGCCACCGCCCAGCCGCCACCGTCAGCACGCACAAAGAAAACAATTCCCTGGGAGCCGTCCTCTGCGGTGTAAAGGTCGCCCACATGGTAAACCTGCCCGAAACCCAGCATTACGGCAAACTGCAACAATATGTATAGAATCTGTTTCTTCATCTGATTCAAAAGTTACGGACAGTCCTGACGGACAACGGTACGGATTTATTGACTAATGTTAACGAGCTATTGCTATACAAACCCCAGGCCGAGTGATTTGAACTTTCCGTGGAGGACCAATAACTCCATTCTGAATTCAAAGGGAAAGGAGCTCCTCCAACGGTTTGCAGTGAGTAGTTTACAATTCCGAGTGTAGCGTATAAGCGATAGAGTTGTGCGGCAGCGGGCAGATACCAACCATGGCCAAAGTCTGCCGAGTATGCCGCAGGAAATTGTATAGCGGTTCCCGAAGTCCAGACGGAGGCTGTGTTCTGATAGCCGTCCATATCTTCCAGCATTGAGAAAGCGGTGGCATAATTCGTCAAAGTCGGGACGTCATAATCCAACAACAATCCCCAGATGTAAGTTGAAGGTTCATCCTGCAAACTGACGGCCCAGCCATGTTGGCCAGTGGCATCCACGTGAAACACAACTCCGCATGCCACCTTGCCGCAAGGCCAGTTGGCGGGATGCACACAGCTGCTGTCCGTACACAAAATATCGCCAACCGCCACATTATTTAATTCTGAAGACAGCGTGACAGATGCTTGCGCTCCAATGGCATGCAATTCGGTCTCCTGGCCCACACAAAGTACGGAAGGATCGGCAATGGCGCTTATCACCGGTGTCTCAGCCACCATCAGCTGTAGCATATGAATACTGTCGCAACCGCAAGTCGTGGTATCGTTTAGCGTATAAACGAATATTCCAGCACTGTCTTGAACGTCCAATTGAAAGCCATTCCCATGATAATCGTTGCCGGTACAGATTGTGTCGTTGGCAAACAAATGATAGGAAGGATGCACTGTTACTGACAGTTGGGCGGAACCGCTTCCACAGCCGTTGGCTCCCATCAAAGTGATAATGGAATTGGCGGGTGCATTCGGTGAGAAAAAAAGAGAAATGGTGTTCGTGCCCTGGCCACTGAATACGGAAACACCATCAGGTACATTCCAATGATAGCTAATCCCTTCGGCGTCAGATATAGAATAGGTGGCCATAGAGCGGCCACAGACCACAGATGGACCGCTAATGGTACCTGGCAGCGTAAAAGAGGGGGCGACAGACAAGTGTAAAATAGCCACCGAATCACATCCTCCAGGGTTAACCACGGTATTGCTATCGATTATAGTGCCAACCGACAGATTCGTATAGCTGAACCCGTAGGCGTTATAATCATTGCCTTCACAAGCCATGTCATAATAATGAAAATAACGTTGTATAACCGTAAGATACAGGGTGTTTGTGATATCATCCGTACAGGTGGCAACATTAAAGAAGGTGTTGAAAACCGTGTGTTGTCCTGGTGTTAAATCCGAAGGTAGCTCGAAGCCGTTGGCTGAATAGCTCTCTCCCTCGCAGATGGTGTCGTAAAACGTTTGGGGTTGTGGAGGAACACTATCGTTTGTCAGCGTCCCAATGAGCATAAACTGGCAGCCAATGACAGTGGTTATCAAACAATTGGCAACAGTAGTGCCTTGTACAGTATAGGTTGTGGTGGCGGTATTGGCTCCATTATTCCATTGGTAACTTTCAAAGCCCTGCGGTGCCGCAAGGGTCACTTCGTTACCGTCACAGCCAGCAAGATCCAAGCGATTGCTGCTACATGATGCCGTAAAATAGGCGTAGCCGAAATGACCGGTTTCGGCACAGTCGTATGTGGTGAACGATACTTTTACTGTCTGCCCTATATAGGGGGAGAGGTCAAATCCGGTATTGGTCCACGGTCTCCATTTGACATCACCAAAGGTTTGAAAACCGGGAATTTCATCCGAAGAAGTGACATCATAGTCCATACATGGGTCAAGAAGTTGGTCGTTGGCATCCAACACCCGCATCACAAAACGGGGCTGATGAGGAGGAACATGTCCAGGGTTTTCAAACACCACTGCGAATTTCAGTAGCAAAATGGAATTTTCATCATCCACCGTGAACGAATAGACAATGGATTCGGCTTCCGCACCCACAAGCTCGTTTCCTAATTTTACCACAGCGGTTTCTCCGTCGGGAAGCAACGGCAGCAGATTGTCGGTGCGAGGGTCTGTGCCCTGTTCAGTGATAAGCGTATGCCGACCTGTAATCATCCCGGTTTGGGCGTTGGGGTTGTCCGTGTTTCCGTAGTAGCACACCACATTCAGTCCCGTCAAATCCGTGAAATCCGGACACTGAGCCTGGGCGCTGAGGGCTAAAAGCCCCCACAGCAAGATGATCAGGATTTCTTTGAAGCGAAACATGCTAATTTTTTTATGTTTTTCACTTCTTCATACCGAGGTGTTTGTGTCTTTGAATTTGCAAAGATACAAAAAATGAATTACGATAAAATGCAAAAAAAAATCACAATTTTACAAAAGACCCACAGTCCTCCGTTGTGACTACTCTTCTTTTTTGGCGTTGGGCACTGCAAATACTACGGTAAGGACACCCGCGGCACCTGCAATGGGAACGATGATTTTTGCTACTGAATCTTTAGGAATAAAGAAAAAAACAGAAAGCAACACCATAGCTGTCATGATGCCACAGGCACTTGCTTTTTGCGCAAAGGTCATCCCTCCCCGTCGGTGATAGCTGCGGATGTATGCTCCCAGCCATGATTTCAACAGCCAATCTTGCAAGCGTTGGGATGAACGGTAGAAGCACCATGAGGCCAGCAAGAGGAACGGCGTGGTGGGCAAGCCCGGTACGATTACGCCCAAAGCTCCAAGACCGACACAAAGCAGTCCCACTGTGATATAAACGAAGCGTTTCACCTCCGTTTAATTAATTCATCAGTCTGCTCTCACCCCAGTTGTACTGTGGATAAGCCTTTTTGAGGTCGTTGGCGGAGCCTTCCACTCCACTGCCACCACTGGTGGCGAAAACGTTGAGCACTTTGCCGCTGAGGTCGTGGGCTTCGATGAAAGTGTTGACGATGGTTGGGGCGGTGTACCACCAAATGGGGAAGCCAATCCATACGGTATCGTAGTCGGCGATGTTCTCGCACTTGCCTTTGATGGCGGGGCGAGAGCTCTTGTCCTTCATTTCAATGGTTGAGCGAGAGGTCTTGTCGCGCCAGTCGAGGTCGGCGGCGGTGTAAGGCTGTTCCGGGGTGATTTCGTACAGGTCAGCGTTGTGTTCTTTCGCTAACTTTTGTGCCGCAGCCTTCGTAGTTCCAGTGGCTGAGAAGTAAACTACTAATGTCTTTTTCATTTCGGGGTTTTCCTTTCCTTGATTGGGATTGTTTTGATTGTTTTTCTGTGCGCAAGCCGTCATGCCCATTAGTATGATGGCAGTGCAGAGGATTGTTGTAATGCGTCTCATCTTTGTTTTTCTTGTTAGCTTTGTTGAATTTGTTTTTCAATTTTTCCGTGAGTAACAGATTCGTTCAGTCCGCCAGGATCAACCATCACACGCACTTTCGCTTGGTCAATGTTGGCCAATGAGTGGAAATGGTCGGCATTTTTTACTCCTTCAACATCCGCTGGATATCCGCTTCTAAACCATCTGGTGATACCATCGGCTCAAAACGCAGGATGGTTTTGCCGTCTTTGGAGACCAGGAACTTGCCGAAATTCCACTTGATGGCATTGCCTTTCTCAAAGCCGCTGCCGGTTTTCTGGTGGATCATGGTGAGCTGGTTGGCAAAAGCCTCGTATCCTTCCGGATAGCCCTTGAATGGGGCTTTGGACTTGAGGAATGTGTATAGCGGGCTTTCCGCCTTGCCATTCACATCAATCTTGTCGAATAACGGGAAGGTGACGTTGTAATTGACGGAGCAAAAGTCCAGAATCTCATCGTTGGTGCCGGGCTCTTGTTCAAGGAACTGGTTGCAAGGGAATGCCAGGATTTCCAACCCTTGGTCCTTGTATTTCTGATAAAGGGCTTCCAGTCCCTCATATTGTGGGGTCAGTCCGCACTTGCTTGCCACATTGACAATCAGCAAGACCTTGCCTTTGTAGTTGGCCAGCGACACATCGTTGCCTTTGATGTCCTTGACCGTAATGTCGTAAATGTTTTTGTACTTTTTACTTTGTCCGAAGCAACTCACCGTCACAAGCAGAGCGAGAGTTGCGATAATGATGTTTCTTACTTTCATAATAGTTGTTTTAATTTTGGGGCAAAGATACAAAAAAAAATGCAGCCCGAAGGCTACGATCTTAAGGTTAATCATTCATCAACTGGTTCTTATCCAAATTAAGGGGACTTCTATTTTGACTTCTTCAGGTTGCCGCCGATTTTTGTGCGAAGTCCATTAAACATCAATCACTTACAAACTAATTGTAAAAAATCATTTTCAATGTAACGAAATCGACTTTTGGGGCGACTAATAGAGTAGAAGTGGGTTAATAAATCAATCAACCAAGACAATTAAAACATTATTCAATATGAAAACAAGCAAGAGAATCATCCTTATGGCGACACTCACCTTCGCCGCTTGTTTATTTGTGTCGGCGCAAGAAGTGCAGTCCGGCATCCCATCCTACGACAATCTGCAGTCCTTGGCAATGGATGCGCTTAATCGGCAGGACTACAAGACCGCCTACAACACGTATTGTCTGATGGATTCCGTCTACAGCATCCCCTCCGCCGACTATATGTCGATAATGTATTTTATGTGGCTGACGCATGCATACAATCCCGGCAGCGAGGCTGAGAAAAGAGTGATGTTCCGTGCAGCCAACAGCAAATGGTTCGATATGAAATATTTGGAGCGTGAGGCTGCCGACTATGGTGTTGATTCGTTGGACTATTGGGATGAATTGGTGGCCATTGTGTCGCCTCGTGGCTATCAAGATACCGTCTATCAGAACCGCCTACTGGAAATGAAACGGGCCGAACAGGCGCTGAGAAATATAGTGGGCAATGGCAGTCAGAATGAGGATTCCCTGAAGACTGCACTCCGCGAAGTGGAAACACGCAACGAAGCTGAACTCAAGCAACTTATAGCGGAACGCGGTTTCCCTACTTTGACAAGGGTCGGTCCCCTGTGCAACGACTTTGCAACATATATTGCGCAGTATATGTCGAAGGAGTTCAAGCAATGGTATTTCAAAGAGGCTCTGGCGGCCATTGACAACGGTGACTACAACGACGGCAAAATTGTCCATGATATAGTCGACAGAGAGGATATTGGTCGTGAAAATCTGAACGAAACCTATCGTGAACAACTTAAGACAATGTGCGATGAAGACCAGCGGCTACGTCACCTGTTGCCCAAAGATGGCACATGGCCTGACAGTCTGAGACGAGAGATTCAAAAGACTGACTCATTGAACATCGTTCGACTACAGGAACTCATTGACCAATATGGTTTTCCGACCTACGACAATGTTGGCCACCAAGGAGTGAACGATGCATCATTGTTGGCGCAACATTCAGAGCCGGAGTTTCTGCATTGGTTCTTGGAGCACGCCAAGCCGGCAGCAGACAATGGCAACTTTGACCTCATCTGGATTGCCTATATGACCGACCGTGATTTGGTACATCAGGGCAAACCGCAACTGTACGGCACGCAGCTGACAACAATTGACGGCATCACTGCATTCGACCCTATCGAGGACATTGAGCACCTCGACGAACGACGGGCCAGTATGGGTCTCGGCTCAATAGCAAGCTATATGGCTATATACGGAATGACCGAACTGCTGGTGCATCCAATCAAACAATAACAATGGGCGAGAAAAAAAACGTTCAAACGGCACACGTAAAAAACAACCTCCGATGGAAAATAGCATACTTATTTACAATGCTTGACGAAACATGAGAATATAGCCAAACTGGCAGGGTCTGTTCTGAACATGTATTCAGGATGCCATTGAACAGCCCATACAAAATGCTTGTCCGGTATTTGGACTGCTTCGATAATGCCATCGGGAGCGACAGCCATCGCTGTCAAATTACCACCGAGATCTTTGGCAGCCTGGTGGTGTAAGGTATTTACTTCGATGAATTCTTTGTTCAATAGAGTTCGTAATTCTCCTTCCAGTAGGATCTTATGAGTTGGAACGCCGTAAGGTTGCTGAGGCCGGAAGCTAACTCTTTCACAAGTTCAAAATCAAGATCTTCTTTCATGTCGTCGAGCATATAGTGCCCGAGGTAGCTATCAGCGTGATTCCTGATGAAATCTGCCTGATAATTGAAATACTTTTCGATGAGAACTTGAACTTGGTCGTTGGTTTCAGCAAACTTTACCGTATCTCCTGCCAATCCAGCCTCCTCAAGCTCCATATAGGCAGCCATAATAGGCTCTTCATACAACTTCATTGACTCTTCATGGTGAGCCATTAAAATGTCCATGGTAGGACAGCCTTTAACGGTCCAATGCGGCATGTCATCGCGGTTGCCTGTAATCGTTGTGTTTTGGTTTTCGGTGAAGAAGGTGTAGATTCCACAGTGGTCGTTCTTGTTGAATTTGATGATATAGAGCGTTTGCGGGTTGTCGTTGGGGGCGGTCAGCACAGCTGTTTTGTCAGAGATGACGCTGCTGTCAATAACCGCGTCAGTATTATCATCGATGTGTTTGCAAAGGTAAACGCTTTGCCCCTCAGCATTATCAAGCTTGAGGGTTAGCTCAAATTGTTTGGGATGGTTGCAGCCGAACATGATGAGTAAGGCAGCCGTCAAGAGTACAGAGGTGGCGAGGATAAAAATTTTTCTCATAATGTATTTATTTTGCTGTTAACTTTTTTCTCTTTGGAATAGTATGTGATGCCAATTATGGGTTGAACTTTTGTTTGATGTGCGTAAAGTTTTACACAAACATTGCCATTGGTATCGGGAGCAATCGTGTTTGTCCGTCGTGCGACAAGTCTTTTGTGTATAGCAGAAACCGCTCACCAACACGTGCGGAGAATTTATCACAAAATGCATCCAACGATGCATGAGAAAATAATTGATATACACAAGTTTTTGATAAAAAAATCTAAATCCCCTGTAATTTTTATTATCGAAATTCTAAAATCCCCGACGATTTTTATGGTCAAAATTCGTAAATCCCCCTCGATTTTGAATAATTCAAAATGGCTAGCTACTACTGTTGCAATAAAAAATGGACAATCTGTATAAATAACGCTGTATCAAATATTTATAATGGCTTCTAGTTTTTTTGATTTGAGAGACAAAGAGTCGTGCCAAAGGCACGATATTCTATTAACCTCGCACAACTTGTTGTGTGGGGTGGAGAATGACAAATACAATCTGCGTGCGGAAGGCACGCTACATACATTCCAATGTGGCGTACCTACGGCACGCAGGAGTAAAGTATATTGCCGCATACCCCACATTGCGCTACGCTTATGCGGGGTTAATAGGATTGCGTGCTTTCAGCACGACTAGTTTCTTGCATTGTATACCACATCATGACATACTTTTATTACTAGTCTTAATAAGATATTATTGCAACAGTAGTAATGGCCAGCAATGATTCACAATGTACCAGTTAAAAAAAGTGGACATGAAAAAAACACATGTTATTGAATAATTTTCTATTTTTGCTGTCCGAATTGAAATTCACAGGAGTTTATGAAAAAAATATTCGTTTTTTTACTGACCGTTGTTGTCCTGATTCCGCTTGGGGAAGTCTATGCGCAAAGCGACCAATACGAACGTCATATTGACAGTTTGTGTCAGGCTGGACTCTATGAAGAGGCCTGCCAGTATGCCAAACAACGCTGGCAAAGTCTATCACCAGATGAAAGTCAAACATACAAGGATGCCATTGCCGACTATTACGGTACAGCCAATCTGCTTGAAATGGTTTACCGGTATCAGGAAAAATTTGAGGAAGCGTTGGTACTCAATGAAGAGATGTTGGCCTTGAAGAAACCGGGAACCGATTATTTTGCCATCCGCAACAAGATTGTCTGTTACTCTGGTATGGGAAATTATAGGAAAGCCGCCGAAAACAGGGCTCTGTTGTACAAAGCACACAAAAAGAACAAACTGCCTTGTGAATACGAGCTTTGCCACTATTATAACTTCGATTTTTTCAGGATGGACACCTTGAATATTTGGGGTTATGAATGGTACGACGAGTTGCCAAAAAACCGTTTCTCCACCAGCTTTACCAAGGTGGTATATTACGTTTACAGCTCCAATCCCGACGGCAGCGACAAAGACCAACTGTACCGCTTGCATTTGATTATGTTCCATGGGACAGATATGCCTTTCGACTATATAATGACAAAATACATTCCAACGGAAAACGGCGAATTGCGACAGTCTATGTACAAATATACCTACAAGGAAAATATTGACTATGAGAAACTTCACAACGATGTGGAAGAAATCGTCATGGGTGGCAAGAAAACCGACACCCAGCAAAGTACCCGTTATAAACCGATTGAGCATTTCAACCCCGATTCTGTCAGTGTTTCCGTAGAAACTGTCGAACCACGGGAGAAAACCGAATATGTTGCTGAAAAACCTTACAAAGAGTTAAATCTTTTCAATGGTTATTACACAGAATTGAATATCTCACTTAATGGCACAGTAAAGTCAGTTGTACAGACCAGGGTGCCCACTTCAGTACTAAATCGTGAAAACTCTTCCGAGGATGTTTATTCCAAACAGCAAACGTGGTTGTTTGCCAAAACAGGATATTTAGAGCAATGCCATATCAACAAAATCCTTTTGAAGGCGCTTCAGAAATACGATATCAACAGTGCTCGTGTTTTGACTGACAAGGAGTATAATTCCATAGAACCTATAAAAATATACAGTTTTGATGCATCAGGTCGTATTACTCAGGTAATAGACACAAGATACTCAAATACTGATTCTTTCGAATATGATAAATACGGACGATTGACAAAAATATCAACTCATTATAAGGACGTCATCAATTGGCATGAGGATGTCATTACATTAAATGCTGAAGGGAAACCTGTGCGAGTGGAGATTGTTCAACATCGCTTTGAGGATGCTTTGAAACAAAGTTCCTCAAAAAGTAAAAATAAGAGTAATAAATATCTCGATTATGGTGACACCTATTGCTATGATGAACGAGGCAATATGGTGGCACATCAGATGAACAATGGCAATACTGCAAAATGGATGGATTATTTTGTGTACGACAGTATGGATAATATGATATTCGAGGGACGCTGTGATGGTTATGATGGTAATAATAGAACTTGTAAATGCAAGGGCTTCCGAAAGAATAAAGGGTATGAATATGACGACCAGCATAATATGATTCGCGAATATTCCATCGGGGACTGGAAACCCGAAGGCTGGGACAACTATTACCAATATGATAGTGCTGGTAGGGAGACTGAATCCAAGTATTATGATGTTCGAGGCTCGCAACATACCTTAGACCTTCATATACAAACTTCCTACGATTCAGCAGGCAGAATGGTGAAAAAAGAGGCACTGTTGGGTGATTTTCGAATCAATGAGGCTATTTTTGACTACATAATGGCCGATTTGGAAGAATGGACGTATGATGAGTACGGCAATTTAGTGGAACATGTGGCTTATCAATCCAATGACTCCAGACCATACAAAATAGTCCGCTATCAATACACCTACGACCAACAGGGAAATTGGATAAAACGCATCCGCTATGAAGGACGAAGTAAAGATTCCATGACCGTCACAGAAATTCTGGAGCGTCAGATTCAATATTACTAGGCCCTTCTTAGTTTGTCGAAAATATTGTGGTGGCAGGGATATAAAAACTATTTTAACACTCCATATCACAGCACTGATGCTCTTCGGTTTCGGGCTCAAGAGTGGCATGGTTGATACCATGCTCGGCAAGGGTGTGTTTGATCTGTTCCGTAACTTGTGGCCAGCAACTGAGGTCGTCGATGACCACATGGGCTGTGAGGGCGGTCTCAGTAGTGCTGATGGCCCACACATGAATATGATGGGTTCCTTTCACATGCTCTTCGGCGTTAAGCAGTTGTTCGATTTCCTGTAACTCAACCCCGTCGGGAATGCCGTCCACCGCAAGCCTCAGACTGTCGGAAAGTAGTTCCCAGGTAGAGACGAGAATGACAGCGGCGATAATGAGCGACACGATGGGGTCGATAATGGTCCAGCCGGTGTAATAAATGAGGATGCCGCTGAAGACCACACCGATGGATACAAGGGTGTCGGCAGCCATGTGGAGGAAGGCGCCACGTACGTTGAGATCGCTCTTTTGTCCTCGCATGAGCAGCAATGCCGTTGCTCCGTTGATGAGGATGCCCACCCCCGCGGTCCATGATACGGCAATGCCGTTTACCTCGGTGGGTTCGCTGAATTTGTGGATGCTCTCAATCACGATGGCCCCGATTGCCACCAGCAGAATGACGGCATTCAGCAATGAGATGAGAACAGTGGACTTGCGGTATCCGTAGGTAAAACGCTCGTTTCGTTGCGCTTTGGCTAAGCGGAAGGCGATGAGTACAAGCAAGAGGCTGAACACGTCGCTGAGGTTGTGACCCGCATCGCTGAGGAGCGAGAGGGAGTCTTGCCATAGACCTACACCTGCTTCAATGAGCACAAAAAGCCCGTTGAGAATGATGGACAGAATGAAAATGCCATTCAGCGACTGTGTT
>JAFXSR010000043.1 GCA_017525505.1 Bacteroidales bacterium | reverse complement strand
GCAGATAGAGCAACCTTTCGCGCGAACACAACGAGGTGAGGATGCTGTTGGTGGGCGTTGTGGCCTGTTTGTTGGTTTCGTATTCCGGCGAAGCCTTGATGGTGGTGTAGTTGGTGTCTTTCAGAATCAGGTTCTCGGTGGCATCCAACAAAGGTTTGTAGGGAAAATCGCGCACAAACCAGTCGTTTTCCTCCCGGAACACGTTGAATGACATTTTATTCTCGGCCCTGCAGCCATAGAAGGCACCTTGTAGCGGCACAGGTGTAGTGAAGTCGTAAGGCTTGTTGTCGCTGAAGATCATCAGCTGGGTGAGATTCAGAAAACGGCGGAACTTTGTATTGGGCAGGCGGGTATCGTTCATGCGGTGATATTCCACCTGCATACCGCCCTTGTTGTTGGGTCTCTTTACCTCAATAAACACCAAAGGCAGACCATTGATCAGCAAGGTGATATCCGGGCGGAAAGATTCGTTGCCGTTTTCGCAGGGCATTTCCGTCACACATTCCCAGACATTCTCTTTTGCTTCATCGTAGTTGATTACCTTATATATCTTGTTCTGAATAACTTTCTCGTAGAACTCACGACCCAAATCCTCGTTGTTCAGCATATTCTGGATTTGCCCGATGAAGAGCTTAATTTGAGAATCGCTTATATCCTTATTGAAATCCTTAAGTTTTTGTGTAAAAGTGTCCACATCGATATTAGTGGTAGGGTCAAGATGCAAACTATGCAGCGGGCGATAGGTATAACCCAACCTCGTCAAATGTATCAACGCGGGAACTTTTACTCTGGTATCTTCGTTAAAACCGGACATAATTCATACTATAATTCTTTCACCCAATCCTCCTTAAAACTCGGATTCGTCAGGATATACACATATCCTTCTTGCAAGTCTTTGGGCATATAATTTGGCATTACACATTAACCTTGCAAATATAGCAAAAAATGTGCAGGAAATGACAATAATGTGCAAGAAAAATGCAAAAATATTACTTCGCCACGATAATCCGTTGGCCTTCGCGGATGAAGTCGGATTTCAGCTTGTTCCACTTTTTCAGGTTGGCTACGGTGGTGTGGTACTTGCGGGCAATGCTCGACAAAGTTTCGCCTTTTTTGATTTTATGGTATTTGACGGCGGATTGCTGCTGAACGGGAGCGGGCTTCTGGGGCGTGGCCGGAGTGGTAAGCACGGGGGCGGCGGGAATGCTGTCCGTAAGGCTGGTGTCGGAGGGCAGCACAATGGTTCGGCTGTCAATGCCCTCGCAACTGATGATGCGGCGCGCTCCTTTGTAGCGGTGCGCATAGTTGGGACTGATGGAGTTGTCCACCCTCACATTCGTTTTATAGGTGGAGGAGTGGATGAAGCGGAAGTTGTGGGCTGAGTCCACATTGGTTTCCACTACGATGCCCACATGTCCGATTTCCAGTTTGCCGCGGGAAAAGAATACCAAATCTCCGGGCATCAAATCCTCTTTCTTCACTTTCTGTCCCACCAGAAACATGTCACGCGAGCTGCGGGGCAGCTTGATGCCGTTCTGTCCGAAACAGTAATAGACAAAACCGGAACAGTCGAAGTGGTTGGGACCGGCTGCCCCGTACTTGTAGATGGCGGATTTTTTTTTGGCAAATGCCAGCTGGATGATGGAGTCGATGGTGGGGCAGGTGATGGCCGACTCGTAATTGACCGAGACGGTGTCCTCGGCGACGGTGTCTATGCTGTCGTCCACCTGGGAAAAGAGGGGGACGATAGAGGACATCACTGCTATGAAGAATAGGATTCTTTTGAGCATAAAATTGATTTTTAGACTACAAAAATACAACTATTTTTGTAAAAAAACGTCTTTGTTCTTCCGAAAAATGGCTCAATTCATATCCTAAAAAATGTGAAAATGAAAGGATGTTTTATGTATTATTTTGATATTCAGATGTTTAATTCGGCATGTAAATTATTCTTGAAGATGCAAGTTTATCAAAAAAATTTGTACTTTTGCAGAACAATATTGCGGGGTAGAGCAGTGGTAGCTCGTCGGGCTCATAACCCGGAGGTCGCAGGTTCGAGTCCTGCCCCCGCTACCAAGAAAAAGAGGTGCGGTTACAAGCTCGCACCTCTTTTATTTTGTCCAATTTGTGCCGCAATTTCATTTTTTTTGACTATTTTTGCAGGGTATAAGCGGAAAGAAACTATGGACTCAGAACACTCTTATCAACAACCTCCTAAATGGGTCGGCCACCTGGCGGCACTGGCGGTGTATATCATTTTTGGCATCAACCCTAATTGTTCTAAAGCCATTATTCCGGAGTATATTCATCCGGAGGTGTTTACGGAGGTGCGTATGCTGTTCGGGGCAGTGGGCTTCTGGCTGCTGTCTTTGTTCTTCAAGCGTGAGAAGGTGGAGAGAAAAGATATGGGCTTGTTTGTTTTCGGTGCTGTTGTGTTGGCGGGTACCCTCATCGCTTTCGCCGAGGCTTTCCGCTATACCTCGCCCAGCTATGTGTCGCTGATTTCCGCCACCAGTCCATTGGTGGTGATGATACTGGCTGCCATTTTCCTGAAGGAACCTATTTCCGTGCGGAAATCCGCCGGTGTGTTTGTGGGTATCAGCGGTGCTCTGATGATTGTGCTTTTCTCGTGGAAGATTGATACAAACGCCCATCCGCTGGGCTTGCTTCTGTGTTTTGTCAATATCCTGTTTTACGCCGCCTATCTGCTGATTACACGCAGTGTTTCCAAGAAATACAGTCCCGTGACGATGATGAAGTGGATGTTTTTATACGGCAGCATCATCTGTGCCCCACTGGCTATTCACCACCTGTCGCGGGAGACTTGTCCTATCTTTTATGAGGCGGTGCCCGTTTCCGCTTGGCTCAATCTGCTAACCATTCTGATATTCGCCACGGTGGTGTCCTATTTCCTGCTGCCGCTGTCTCTGCGTGTGTTGCGGCCCACCACTGTGAGCATGTACAGCAATCTGCAGCCTGTGGTGACCGCCTGTGTGGCTATCGCTTTGGGACAGGATATCTTTACCTGGAACAAGCCTGTGGCCCTGGTGCTGATTGCGGTGGGTGTCTATTTGGTGACCACCAGCAGGGCCAAAGACGATGCCCCGTCGAAATCATAAATCCGCCCGCACTGCGCATGTCTGTGCGTTGTGTGAGCGGATGGACCATAGGAAGACGATGATCGTTGTTTTGCTGTTCGTTCAGCTTTTTTTTGATTACACATTAAAAAAGTCGAATCCGACGATGGTGTCCACAAAACGGTGTACGTAATCGGCGGCGGTGGTGGGCCACTGGAAGCCGAGTCGGTAAAGCACCTGCGTGGTGTAGTCGTTGGTCGATTCGATGCTGCGAACCTTACGGTTTCCTCCAAGATTGTAGGCCATCAGCGGACGTACCAACGTGACCAGATCGGGATTGTCCATCATCTTCTCCAAGGCCTGCTGGAATTCATCGTTCTCCACACGCTTCAGTGTGATGCCGGCCTCTGCGAAACCGGTGAGAATATCCGACAGGAACTGGCGATGGGTGTTATAAGGATGGAATACCACACAATCTTTTGGCGTCTGTGAAAGTAACATAATGGCATGGGCTACCTCGTCAATCGGCGAGAATTCAAAGCGCAAGTCGAGTTTCTCGTAGGGCACCATGCCGATGACTACGAAGGCGCGCAGCAGTGCTAAGAAATTGTTGGTGTTGAAGTTGATCTGGAATTCGCCGTCTTTCTGGCGGGCGGAGAGGTTGCCCACGCGCATGATCTTCGCATTCAAACCATGGTGAGCAACAGCGTCGAGCACCAGTTCTTCGGCCTTGAACTTTGAGTAGGTGTACTTTCTGTCGCTGACATGCTGGCCGATATAGAAGTCCTGCTCCGTCAGCTTGACTTCCGGTCCGGGCACATCGTCGATACTCAAACCCGCCACACTGCTCGTCGAGATGTGGATGAGACGAGAATCCGTACGCAGACAGAAGCTGATGAGGTGGCGCACCGACTCGATGTTCACCATTTCGATGTCGTTGCCGGCGGAGAAGTGCTTGACGTTAGCCACGCAGTTGATGACTGTCAAGCCTTTCTTGTCGATGGCATTGAGCGCATCGGGTTGGGTGACCTCGGCGGCAAATGTTTCCACCCGTTCTTCAATATGATCAAAGACTTCTGTTTCTCCAAAATAGTAGTAATGGAGCGTCTTGAGGCGGTGCATCGGGTTGGATTCCGGCTCACCACGCAGCGGGCATAAAATGTGACAGTCGTAATTCGTCAGCAACTCATGGAGGATGTGAATGCCCAAATATCCGGTGGCACCTGTCAGGAGCACATCCCCGATGGGTTGACGCTTGCCGTTGCGGAACGTCTCAATGTTATTGGTGGTGAGAAGTGCATTGAGAGGTGCATATTGGGCAGCTTCTGGGGTATCGGTGATTGTTTTTTCAGCAGTATCAGCTTTGCGGGGTTCTGCATTCCCTGACTGATCCTCAACAAATGCTGCCAATGCTCTCGGGGTTTTCAGATTAAAGATGTCGTTGAAGACAATCTGCACACCGTGTTTGCTGGCCTCGACAATTACTTTGATGGCATTGATACTTGTACCGCCAATCTCGAAGAAGTTGTCGGTAGCACCCACCTCCTTGATATTCAAAATATTGGAGAATATGCTGCAGAAGAGTTCTTCCTTCTCGCCTTTGGGTGCTTCAAACGCTGTGGCGCGTTTCATTTCAGGAGCGGGCAATACCTTGCGGTTGATTTTGCCGTTAGGGGTCATCGGCATGGCATCCATCCGCATATAGGCATCGGGTACCATATATTCTGCCAATGACGAGGCGGCAAGAGTCTTGCGAATGTCTTCGTCGGTGAGGGCAGAACCCTCTTCCAAAGTGTAATAAAGAACCAGATGCTCGTTGCCCATTACTTTGCGCACTTCGGCGGCGGCCTGACGGATGCCTTCTATATTCAGTACCTTGCTTTCGATTTCACCCAACTCGATACGGAAACCACGCAGTTTCACCTGGGTGTCGATACGGCCCATATACTCTATTTGTCCCTCCTCGTTCCAACGGCAGAGGTCACCGGTGCGGTACATGCGGACAGGACGGCCCCAGCGGTCTTCTTTCACGAACGGACAATCGACGAATGACTTGGCCGTGCGTTCGGGCAGTCGCCAATAGCCGCGGCCCACCTGGATGCCGGCAAAGCACAGCTCTCCGGCCACGCCCTGCGGTACGAGGTTGCCTGCGGTATCGACAATGAAATTCCAGTTGTTGGCGACACTTTGTCCGATAGGAATATTCTCCACACGACGGCCTGGAGCGATGCTGTAGTAAGAGGTGTCGTTGGTACATTCAGTTGGTCCATAAACATTGATGATCTCAATATGGTCACTGAATACCCCGTCCATCTTCTCACCACCGCCCGTGGTGAAGCGGATGGGCAGGTCGTCGAAGGTGTTGAGCAACAGGCAGGTCATCGCTGTTGAATAGCCGCCGCCTGTACATTGGTGGTCAATCAGGAACTGGCGAATGGCAGCCAAGTCCTTACGAATTTCTGTCGGCATGATGTGGAATGAACCACCCAGCGTTAATACAGGATACATATCCTCGATGTGTGCGTCGAACGAGAAAGAGCGGTGTCCGCTGACACGGTCGGCGGCTGTCAGTTTCTCCATGTCGATGACCACGGCGATAAAGTTGCGCAGACCGGCCTGATGGAGCATTGCGCCCTTGGGTTTGCCTGTGGAGCCAGAGGTGTATATCATATAGGCGAGTCCGTCGGGGGTGGACAAGTCTATGGGGGTGGCATTCTCATTGCTGCCCTTGGAAAGGCTTTCCGCCATGAAGTCATCGATGAAGAAGGTCTTGGCGGCGGCTGTGTTGAAGTCGCCTTCTGCTTGTTTTGCCTTCAAAACATCGTGGGAGGTGATCAATACTTTCGATTCTGAATTCTCCAGCATATAGCTTAGACGCTCGTTGGGATATTCGAAATCGAGAGGAGTATAGGCGGCTCCAGCCTTGTGAATAGCTAATACCGACAGCGGGAACTCTTTCTTGCGGTCGAGCATGACGCATACGAAGTCGTTGGGCTGTACTCCGAAGTCAATCAGCTGGTGTGCCAAGGCATTCGAGTAGCGGTCCATCTCGCCGTAGGTCAGCTGACTGTCCCTGTCAACCACAGCGGGTGCATCGGGTGTTCGTTTCGCCTGCTCGGTGAAGAGGTCGGCGAAGGTCTTGGTGATATCCACTTCGATATCCTTGCCCGTTCCGATTTTGATAATGCGCTCTGCTTCCTCGTCGCTGACCATGCAGATACTGCTTAGGGTTGCATCGGGCTTTTCAAGCATCCGTTCTACCGTAACCTTCACGGCATCGGCCAAACTCTGCATCAGACGGGCAGAGTATTTGCCGTTGTCGTAAGCCACACAAACGCTGGGCTGGCCATCAACCGGAGCAATGAAGAAGGTGATGGGGAACTTGGGTGTCTGGGTGCCCAATCCCTCCATCTTCAACGGAGTGCCACCAACGATGTGTTGGCTGGCAACACCGAGTTGATAGACGAACTGTATCTCAGGTGTCAAACCGTAATCAGCGGCGATTTGTGCAAACGGATAGTTCTCATGACTCAGCGTTTCGTCGAAGTTCTCGCTGACTTCTTGCAGGAAGTTTCTGACGCTTTGCTTGCCAATGGTGGCACTCATGGCCAAGGTGTTGACAAACATACCTACGGTATTGCGGATGCGCAGGTCGGAACGCCCGTTGGAGACGGTGGTGATGCAAACCTGCTCGCTATTGGCAAAACGCGACAGGGCGTAATAGACTGCCGACAAAGTCAAGTGGGCAGGCGTGATAATGGTTGAAAGTTGGGCGTTGAGCGATGAGAGTTGCGATTGGATATTGTCGAAGTCCAGCGGAGCGACGGCTTGACTGACCGTGCCCACCACTGGTTTCGGAAGGTCAGGACGCACTCCGGTGGCCGCCTCTACCACAGACAAGCGTTCTTTGAAGAAGTCCTTGGCTGCCTGATAGTCCTCGCTATCCTCAGCAGCCTTTTCTGCCATGACGTACGCCGGATAAGATATGATTTCATCCTCAATAGGGGTGCCATTGAGTAATGCGCATAGCTGACGGAAGAAGATGTCGGTAGAACCGCCGTCAAAAACGAGATGGTGTACATCGAACAACAGATAGGTGGCTTGCTCGGTGGTCACAATCTCGAAGCGGCAGAGTGGTCCGCTTGCAAGATCGAAGGGGCATACAAAGGCATGTTTGTATTGTCCCAATTCCTTCTCACTCATCGTCTTTACGGGAATGTCTATCGTTAGTTCAGGATTGAGGGTTTGTACGATGCCTTCCTCTGTCTGTCCGAAGTGGGCGGTCATCTGGGGATGCTTGCCGACCACAGTCCGAATAGCTTCTGACAACGCATCGGTATCCGTATCCTTGGCGAAGGTCACCATTTGGGGAATGTTGTATTGTATCGCCATCGGATTTTTCAGACAGTCGAAATAGACACCGGTCTGGGCGTAGCTTAATGGACAATGGTCCATAGACAATGCGGAATTATCGGCATCCTTCTCTTCTTGTGTCTCCGATTGTGAATTTTGGATTGTGAATTTTGAACTGATAATTTCGTCTTCGATGCTCATCAGGGAGCTGTTCTTCACCATCTGCTTGGCCTGGAGGGAGACACCATAACGTTGCTGAATGAGGATAGCCAGACGGATGGCCGACAGGGAGGTGAGACCCACCATGCCTAACGAGCATTCAATATCGACATCCTCAATGCCTAAAATCTCCTTTACCATATCTTGCAGTTCTCTCTCAATACGGGTAAGTTTGCGTGATGTTCCAGCTCCCGAACCGCCCTGTGCCGTCTGCACAGTCGGGTCGGGCAGGGCTTTGATATCGGTTTTGCCATTGGGGGTCATCGGCAGGCGGTCTAACTGCATGTAAGCCGTTGGTACCATATAGTCGGTCAAATGGCTGCTGATGGTTGTCCGCATGGCCTCAGTGTCAAGCTTCTGGTCAGCGGTGAAGTAGGCACAGAGGTGCTCCATGCCTCCAATCTGACGGATGGTGACCACCACTTGTTTCACTCCATCCACCTGAAGAATGGCATTTTCCACCTCACCTAATTCGATACGCAGTCCGCGTAACTTAATCTGGTGGTCGGTGCGGCCAAGGATGACTACATTGCCATCAGGCAACCACTTGGCATAATCCCCTGATTTGTATATTCTTTCGCCACGATACTCCACAAATCGCTCGCGGGTCATCTCGTCAAGTTTGTTGTAACCACGTGCCACACCTTTGCCGCCGATATACAGCTCTCCTACCACGCCGACGGGTAGTTCGTTGCCATCGGCATCAACGATAAACTCCTTGACATTCAGCTGGGGCTTGCCCACTGTGATGAGGGACGCATTGGTGAGTTCGGCATTGTTGGAGGCCACGGTAATTTCCGTGGGACCGTAGCAGTTGAAGAGGCGTGCTTTGGTGACACTGCGCAACTTGTCGAGCAGCTGCTGCGGATACTTTTCTCCGCCGGCGCGGCAGATTTTCACTCCTCCGATAGCCTGGCAGAAGTCGTTGCTCGTCAACCAGGTCTGCCAACGCGATGGTGTGCCGCTGACCATGTCGATATGCTGTTCTTTGATGAGTTGCGCCAGCTCAAGTGGGTTGTTGGCCTGTTCTTCCGTTGCAAGGATGAGCGTTTTGCCGTTGTAGTATGCAGTGCCAATATCTTGCAGAGCCGCGTCAAACGAGATGGTGGTCACGCTGAGAATGCGCGTGGCATCGGTCAGCACGGCATTGGCGAAGACATTGCCCGGATGCCCAGACAGATAGTTGCAAATACCTTCGTGGCGCAGCATCACCCCTTTCGGGCGACCCGTAGAGCCGCTGGTGTAGATGAGGTAGGCAAGGTCGTCGGGAGTAATTGAAAGTTGACAATCGACAGTTGACAATTGACAATTGACGAGTTCCTCCACATCGATGGCTTTGTCGGAAGGAACGGTATTCAGACGGTCTTTTGAGGTGATGATAAAGCGGGCTTCGCTGTCTTCCAGAATCAGTTTGATACGATCTTCCGGATAGTCGGGGTCGCAGGGAATGTAGGCGGCACCGGCCTTCATCACGCCAAACAATGAGAGGATAAGCCAGCTGGTTCGCGGTAGCAATAAGGCGATGCGGTCGCTCGACTCCACGCCTCGTTGGCGCAAGCCATTGGCGATGCGGTTGGTCAGTTCGTCCATCTCTTTGTAGCTGTACGTGGCGTCGCAAGCCACCAAAGCCTCTTGCTCAGGACACTTCCCGGCGAAGTGAGCGATGCACTCGTGGAAGAACTTAAACGGTGCCTCGCCCGTGGCAACCTGACGCAGGTGAGAGAGTTCTTCTTCCTGTTTTTTGCCGACTATCGGGAGCTGGCGTATTTTCGACTGTGGCTCTTCCATCATGCGCTCGGCAACAGCCGCAATGCTTTCGGCCAAAGCGTTGCCTAATTGAGCGGAATAGAGCGAGTCGTCATACTGAACGACAACCCCTCTTGCTTCTATCTTGATGTTGATTTTGAATTTTGGCACATTCAGTTCAAGGGTCTCCTGTGCAATAGCCTGTCCGCCAAGTTTATAGTCAGACAGCACACCAACCTGGTAAGCGTAGAAGATGGCGGGATGGAAGCTGAAATCGCTGGCTATACGCGCAAAAGGATAGTTTTCGTGATGTAGTGTTTCATCGAAGGTCTCGCCAACCTGCCTCAGGTATTCGCAGACGGTCACATCATCAATACTCAGCCCGAGAGCCAAGGTGTTGACAAACATACCCACGGTATCTGCGATTTTCAGATTCGAACGACCGCTGCTGATGGTGTTCAGATACACCTCGCGGTTGTTGGTGTAACGTGAAACCACATAGCTGGTGGCAGCTAAGAACAAATGTGCGGGCGTAATCTCCTGCTGACGACAGAAAGCCTCCGCTTTTTCGTGATTGATTGGGCAAACTGCCTCGCCAATGAAGCCTTGTTGGTCGGTCTTCGGCAAATCGGCAGGAATCTCGCTGGCACCCTCACAATTCTGCAATTTTTCGGCAAAAAACTGCTGAGCGGCCTTGAAGGCATCACTATCGGCATCCTTCTGCTGGTCAGATACAAAGTCAAAGTAGGTGTAGTTTTCCTTATCAACAGCCGAATTTTCAAGCACACTGATGATTTGATGGATAAACAAATCAGCAGAACTGCCGTCGAACACTAAGTGGTGAACATCCATCAGGAGTTTGACACCACTCTCGGTTTTCACCACTTCGAAACGATAGAGTGGTGGCTTCTGAAGCTCGAATGGACGGACGAACTCTTGTTTGTAGGCGGCCAACTGCTGGTCAGACATTTCAGTCATGGGCACTTCCACTGGCACGCTGTCCGCAAGGGTCTGCACCACAGTATCGCCTTCCGTAGTGAAATGGACACCCAGTTCAGGATGCGCTTCAACGACCCGCTTGACGGCTTCCGCTAACTTTGCAGCGTCAATACCGGCAGGAAAATTCAGCAGGAAAGGAATGTTGTAAAGCGTTGAGGTCGGATTGCTTACACAATCGATATAGACCCCCGTCTGGGCATAGCTCAATGGATAGCTGATAATGGATGACTGGTCATTATTGCTTTCCGATTTGGATTTTGGATTTTGGATTTTGTATTCAGAATTCTGAATTGATTTCCATATTACGTTTTCAATGCTCTGCAAAGTGCCGCTTTTGACGAGGGCTTTCGAGTCAAGTGTCACGCCGTAATGTTTGTTTACCTGTACAGCCAGTTTGATGGCAGAGATAGAGGTCAGTCCAACATAGCTGAGCTTGGTTGTAACACCGAAATCAGTGGTGTTCACAATGCCGGCAATCAATTCATGAAGCTCCTTCTCCATTTCATTCATCGGCACATTATTCTCCATTACAGCCTCTGCCGCTTTCTTCTCGGGTTTCGGAAGCGCCTTTTTGTTCACCTTCTGATTTTGGTTGAGGGGAATACTGTCAATTTGCATGGTCACAGCAGGCACCATGTAAGGTGGTTTTTCCTCCAAGATGAAATTATTCATCGCTTCGATGTCAATCTGTTCATCTGCAACAATATAGGCGGCAATGAACTTACCCCCGCCCTCATCATCGAAGGCCTGCACCGTAGCGTCCTTGATGCCCGGAAACTGGCGGATGACACTTTCGACCTCTTTCAGTTCGATGCGGAAGCCTCGGATCTTCACCTGTCCGTCCCGACGGCCTACAAATTGGATGTTGCCATCAGGCAGGTAGCGCACGATATCGCCTGTGCGATAGGTGCGCATGTATTTCTCCTCAGTGGTGAAGGGATTTTGAACAAATACTTCCGCATTTTTATCAGGCCAGTTCAAGTAGCCGAGGGCCACCTGCGGTCCTGAGGCCCATAGCTCCCCCATTGCTCCTACGGGCAGACGGTGTCCCTGCTGATCGACCACATAGAGACGCACGTTGTCGAGAGGCTTGCCGATGGGAACATCTTTGTCTTTCTTTGTGACGGGGTAGATGGTGATGAGGATGGTGGCTTCTGTGGGGCCGTAGCCGTTGTGCAGCTGATAGCCCTGAGGAGGGGCAATACTGGCCAGCTTTTCACCAGCCACCGACAGGTGAAGCAAGGAATGGTTGTCGATGTTCGTCGCAAACTGATAGCCCACTTGTGTGGTCATGAAGGTATGGGTGATGTGTTCGCGCTCCAAATATTCGTTGAGCGACACAAGGTCCAGTCGTAGCTCTTCAGGAATAATGTGTACGGTGGCACCGGCCGTCAGTGGCGGATAGATGCCCTCCTGATGCACATCAAAACCGTAGCTGGCATATTCAGCCACGTTGTGTTCCGGCTTCAGCTCGTAATACTTCCAGTACCAGTTGCAATAGTTTACCAGGTTGCCGTGCGTCAGTTGGCAACCTTTGGGGACTCCTGTGGAGCCGGAAGTATAGAGAAGAATGAAACGGTCTGACGGTGAGAGTTTAGAGTTTAGAGTTGAGAACTTAGAGTTGGTTTCCGCTGTGAGGGAGGGCAGTTGTAAAAACTCTTTCGTCAGAAGCACTTCTCCCTGATACTCATCCACCAGGTCACGCAGTTCCTCATCGGCAATGAGCAACTTGGCATCAGCGTCTTTCACCATGAAATTCAGGCGCTCTTTCGGGTAGCTGGGATCCAGGGGCTGGTAGGCACAGCCCGCCTTAAGCACACCCAATGAGGCGATTGCCATCCACTCGCAGCGCGGAATGATGACAGACACAGCATCGCCAATGCCCAGTCCTCTGGAAACAATATAACTTGCAATGCGGTCGCTGATGTCATCCACTTCGGCGTAGCTGTATCGATGGTCTTTGAAAACAACAGCTTCGGCATCTGGGGTGGCCTTGGCCTGACGGCGGAACAGCGACACTACCGTCTGCGTGTCATCATAGGGCTTGTCGGTGTCGTTGAACGAGTCGAGCAGCTCAACCTGCCTCTTTGTGGCAATGTTGATATTGCGCAGATATTCCTCTGTGAGGAAACCTTCGACAACCGCCTCATAGCTTTCCAAAAACTGGCTGATTAACTGCTCCGAATAGACGTTGGCTTTGTATTCTGCCTCCACACAGTAATGATCATCAATAATCAAAGCTTTAACATAGAACGGCACCTCCAAGGTGGTGTTGCACATTTGGATGGCCTTCATAGGTTTGCCGGATATCTCCATATTGTCCAACACATTTCCATGCCATGCAAAGAAAGAGGCAATCTGCAGGTTCAGGTCACTGACCATGTCACTGAAGGCATAGCTGTCATGTTGACGGCAGCCCGTCATTTGTTCCTGTTCTGCCTTCAGGAATTCGAGTACCGTGGTATTATCCGTAAATGTTGCATATACGGGCAGCGTTTTGACCAGCATGGCAACAGTGTGTGCCAATCGCTCGTCTGAACGGCCACTGTAAATGGTGTTGAATAGTGCCTCCTGCTCGTTGTTGAATTTTGCCAGCAGATAGCTATAGACTGCTGTGAAAAAGGTGCTCTTGAAAATGCCGTGTTCTTTGCAGAAGGCATCCAACCGCACATTGTCCACGTTCATGGTCCGTGTCATTCGACCTTGTTGTGATTCCGTTTCATCTTTGTCTGGCAACAAGGGCGAATAGCAGTCTCCGCAATCGAAGTGCTGGGCATACCATTGCTTATCTTCTTCAAAAACTGGTGTTTTGCGCTTTTCGGCTTCGGCCTTGGCTACGTCGGCAAGTGTCATGGTTTCGGGCTCCAATGTTTTGCTGTTGTAGGCAGCCTCCATGTCGGCGAGTATCACCTTCAGTGCCGAACCATCCGCAATGATATGGTGGATATCGATGAAAAAGTAGAAATGCTCGGCATCTTTGAGCAGCCGGATGCGGAAAAGCCTGTCGTTATAAAGGTCGAACGGCATAACCATCCCTTGTTTTTCCGCTTCGATATCGGTAATATGTTCTATCTCCAAACGGAAAGTCTCGCTGTCATCGATGGTCTGCATGGGCTCACCCTGCTCGTTCAATTCGATGCGCGTGAATAATGTGGGATGGGCGGCAACGGTAGTTTCTATGGCAGTTTTTAACTTTTCCTCGTCCAAGCTGCCGTCGAGCACGTAGATATACGAAATATTGTAACAAATCTCTCCTTGGTGTGCGACACACTCAACATAGAGACCATATTGTGATTTTGATAGTGGTGCTGTCTGTTTCATAATATGTTTTCTTTATTTATTTTTTTCAAAGCTTTCAGATGCAGGATGATGCCCACCAGCATAAAGACGGTAGAGGTGGCGGCCAGTGTCTGGAAAATGTTCACAGAGCTGAATTTTGCCAAGTACAGGCCTTGTATCGTTAGCACACCTGCTAAGGCTGCGATACTGTATATGCTGTTGAACAGACTGGTATAGACGCTTTTCTTCTCAGGTTCTATTACCATGCTGTTGCGCAGGCAGTAGATGTACATGCCGCTGAAGCCGAAGCCGAATATAGCCATCACAACGGTAATCTCAATAATGTCGTGGTGTCCCACAATCAGACGATAGCACAGCGCGCCGAGTGTCGCCAGCAACACTACCGCCTGATGGTAGAGGAAGGTGACGCGAGGTCCGTAATGTTTTTGGATATACATGATGGGGAATCGGCCCGCAAAGGTGCCGAGTACATAGACCATGATGATGCCGCCCAGCTGAGCCGCGTTCAATCCTAACTCATCGACAAACAGGAAGGAGGAGATAGCAAGGTATCCACCTTCGAACCATGCCATCCATCCTAACGAGAAACTCAGCGCCAGCAGAGGTGAATGTACAATCACCTGGCGGTATTCCCGTAGTGTTTCCTTTGGGGAAAATTTGGGGCGGCTGTTGGGTAACTCTTGTTGTTCCGTTTTCTCCTGGATGCGGAAAATGCTGATTCCTGCCAACATGGCGACACTCAGCACACCCAAGACGATGAAGCAGTACTGCCAGGATGCCGACTCGGCAATCACACCGCCGACAGAGGGAGCAAGAATAGGCGAAACGGTGATCAGGATGGTGTACCAACTGAGGCGGGTGGCCAGGTTCTCCTTGTTGGAGATGCCCGCTATCCATAGCTGCATGGTGAGCATCACCGTGGCGCGTGAGATGGCCTCGATAACTTGCGCCAGGTCGAACATGTAGATGCTCTTCGACAGCGCACTCAGCGCACAACTTATCGTGCAGATGATGAGTCCCATCTGCATCAGCCGGCGCGAAGTGAAAAGGTCGGCAAAGGCCGCAAAGCAGAACATACAGACAATCATGCTGATACGGCTGAATACCATGTTCGACGACATGGCGGCTTCCTCAACACCTAAGTCCTTCGCTATATATGATGTTGCTGGAACGAAAATGGTGTTGGCGGAAATAACGATGATGGCGGACAATATCATGATTGTCCAACTTAGATAAAAACGCTGTTTTGCTGTCATTGTCATTAATTTGTATATTATAATTAAAACTTACGGGTATGGCGGCAATAGTACAATTTTCCTGGCCAATAACCGATAAAATCATTTGATGTTAACAGGTCGTAAAAATGAATGACAAATTATTTGCAAATATATACATATTTTTCTTTGATACAAAAGGCATATTAAAAAAAACATGTATATTTGCCACGTATTTTTGATTAATGAAGACGAATATTATGCCAACAGATAATTTCAAAAATTCTTTTGCCAAACGCGAAATCAGGAAGATGCTCGTTGCCGCTGTCCTGGTAATTGTGGTTTGTTCGGCTTATTTTTTGTATCTGAGATACAGAATCCGTACCGATGCCGATATGCGTGCCCACCGTATGTTGACGCAGGCAGGTAAGGCTATCAGCTCGCGTATGGGAAGGGTCGAGACTATTGCGGATGCCATGCATCCTTTTGCGGAGCACTCCCTTGACGATCCCGACGAGATGTACACCATTTCCAGCTACATGGTGGAATCCACCTTGCAAGTCACCAGTGCCGGTGTCGCGTTCATCGAAAACTATTACCCCGAAAAAGGTCGCTGGTTCCTGGCATACGCTGGTTATCCATGGGACAGTGACACATTGGTCACGAAGCAGTTGGGAGGGGAAAATCACGACTATTTTAAAATGGAATGGTTTCAGCGGGGGCTGGAGTCCGACAATGGTGCATGGAGCGACCCTTACTTTGATCAGGGCGGTGGATGTGGTGAGATGATGACCTATGCGCGGGCAATCCATGACTCCACCGGCAGAAAAGTAGGAGTGGTCGCTGTCGATTTTACCTTGGACTCATTGGCTGCCATTGTCCATAGCATGCAGCTTTATCCTCACAGCTATTGCACGCTGGTCTCCCTATCGACGGATGAGGTTATTGTGGGACCGTCTGATGAGGACAAGGCCAGGGGCCGTTGTTACCTCTACACGGAGATTATAGAAGGGAAAAATCTGATGTTGACGCTTACCATTACCAATGCCGACATGTACCATCGTCTGCATAGAGCCACTTTGGCTTTCTTCCTTCTGGTTTTGGTGATTTTTATTTCCATCTCTTTGATTGCACACAGTTTGCTGAAGAATTTATGGCAGTTGGGAGAAGAAAGACTCAAAAACCAGCATATTGAAGACGAATTGTCTATCGCCAGAAAGATCCAGTTGTCGCTGATGCCTTCCCAAATCAAAGGGGAGGGACTGAGCTCAAGATTGGATGTCAGCGGATTCTTGCAACCGGCCAGATTTGTAGGGGGAGACCTTTACGACTATTATGTGCGCGACAACAAGTTGGTTTTCTGTATTGGTGACATCTCCGGCAAAGGGGTGCCTGCCGCCATGCTGATGTCCATCTCTCACAGCCTTTTCCGCACTATATCAGTCCATGTCGAAGATCCAGGCCGCATTGTCAAAGCACTTAATGACTCGGTCAGCGATAACAATCCCGACTGCATGTTCCTGACCCTGTTTCTCGGTGTCATTGATTTGAAGTCAAAAGTGTTGAGTTTTTGTAATGCGGGCCATAATCCTCCGGTATGGATTCATAATGGAAAAGCTGAATTTATAGAGTCAGAGCCAGATATGATTTTGGGTATTGAGACAGGAATCTCCTATACTACCCATCAGCTGCAGATGAATGCCGGAGACACACTGTTCCTTTATACTGATGGTTTGTCCGAGGCAGAGAATGTATGGAAAAAACTGTTCGGAGAACAAAGAATACTGGAGACCGCCGCTGGTTTTGACAAAATATCGGCGGAGGAACAGATTGGCATGATGCAACATGCGGTGCGGGATTTTGTGGGCGAAGCGGAGCAGAGCGATGATTTGACCATGCTGGCCATACGTTTCCAGAGCTGCGACAATTGCTTGGTGCTGGAAAATGATATCCAGGAGATGGACAAGCTGGAGCCGTTCCTGAATGACTTTTTTGAAAGAAATAAACTGGACATGTCGCTTCTGCCGCAAATGGACCTTGCCTTGGAGGAAGCGATTGCCAATGTCATCATGTATGCTTATCCGGAAGGGGAGAGGGGCACGGTGGAGATTTGTCTTGAGAAGAAGGAAAACCTTCTCCAAACACGCATCAGCGACGCAGGCATGCCGTTCAACCCTCTTCAGCAGCCGGAAGCCAAGCTCGCCAGCTCCATCGAAGAACGCCCCATCGGCGGACTGGGTATCCATTTGATAAAGGAAATCATGGACGAGGTGGAGTATCAGCATAAAGACGGGAAAAATATGTTGACGATGATTAGGAAAATTTAACTATTGCCCAAGTATGGAGTTAAGATAATTTTTTATCTTTGCAGCTTGTTTTTCAGCTTGTAATCAAAATCAGAACAAAAAAAACAATAAACTATGAATATTACTATTACAGAAGAAGGCAACCAGCTTATTGCCACATTCGATGGCCGTTTGGACACAGTGGCCGCACAACAGATTTCGGAAACTATTGAACCCCTGATGCAAAACGCGGACAAGACCCTTATTCTCGACTGCGAGAAAATGCCTTTTATCAGCAGTTCAGGACTCCGTATTTTTATAAAAATCCGCAAGGAAACGGTGGCTAAGGGCGGTAAGATGTGCCTTCGTAACGTCAATGATGACGTGAAACAGGTCTTCAAAATGACCAAACTGGATGATATTTTCGAAATTTTATAAAAAGGATTGATTATAATGAAAATTTACACAAAACAATTCCTCTTCGGAATCTGTTTGTTTGCCGGTTTGCTGTTGCCCTTAGGTTTGCGGGCGCAAGAGGCAAACGAGAAGAACGAAGAAAACAAAGAGACTAAAGGAAAAAACGAGTTTTCTATTGATGCCAAGTTGAACACCCGTTGGGAACTTCGTATCGGAGGGTTCGACCCCAAGGCGGAAGAAGAAAAAGTGGGCAAGGCTCATTTCATCATGGGTCAATACCGGCTCAATTTGGGATATAAACGTGACGACTGGTTGGAAATAAGACTTTCACCCCAATTCTCAGGGGTTTGGGGACAGGCCGGCGGCACCTTGAGCCTGTCGGAAGGCTGGTTGTGCATGAAACACAAGTCCGGGGTCTTCGGTAAAATCGGCCGCCAGGTTTTTGAATACGATGATGAGCGTATTTTGGGTTATGATGACTGGTCTATGACAGCTCCCACCCATGACGCATTGAAATTCGGCTATGAAGGACACGGTCATAAGTTACATGTTTTGCTTGCCTATAACCAAAATCCGGAAAACGTTGATGAAGGCACTACTTATTATGACGGCGGATTACAGCCGTACAAGACTATGCAAACCCTGTGGTATCACTATGAAACACCGAAATCTGTGTTCGGTTTTTCTGTGATCGGCATGAATATCGGGGTGCAGAGCCAAAGAAGTGATCAGCCCAATAAAACTTTCTATCAGCAGTTGTTCGGTACCTACGTGACGATAAATCCCAGCATAGTTTCTTTGGAAGGTTCTTTCTACTACCAGATGGGCAAAGAGGAGCACGGTATGAAGTTGAACGCATTCATGGGAAGTGCGAAGGTCAAAGTCACTCCCAGCGAAATCTACAACCTCTATGCCGGCTATGATTATCTGAGTGGTGATAACTTCCCGGTTCCCGTTAAGGGCGGTTTGGGTCTTATTTACCATAAGGAAGCCAAAGGTTTTACCCCTTTGTTCGGCTCTCATCACGAATTTTATGGCGCCATGGAATTTTTCTACATGGACAGTTATGTGCACAATTTCTCTCCCGGTTTGCAGAACCTGTATGTTGGCGGTAACGTCATTCCGGTCCGGGGATTGAAAATCAATGCCGCTTACCACTTTTACGCCATTTCCGCTGATCTTAGCTATGGTAGAGAAGGGAAGCTGAAGAAAGCCCTGGGCCATGAGGCAGAACTCAATATTGGCTATACTTTCGCAAATTTTGTCACAGTGAGTGCCGGTTATACTTTTATGTATGGTACAAAGACGATGGAGATACTCCAGCGTGTCTCCGATAAACGTATGCTTCACTGGGCTTGGGCGATGCTGACCGTCACCCCGACCTTTTTCACTACCACTTGGTATGATAAGAAAAAACGGTAAAAAAGAATTAAGCGCTGAAAGTTCTAAGGTCTCTGATATCAGTTTGATGGAAAAAAAAATCGTTCAAAATATAAAAACAAATCATGATATGAAAAGTACCGCTCCCTTGTCTCAGTCGCAGCTTGGTATTTATGCCGAGTGCGTACATCATGAAAATGAAGTCTTCTACAACCTTCCTTTTCTCTATGTTTTTGACGGCAGTATTGATGCCGACCGATTGTGCCGCGCCATAGAGGCGACGGTGCAGGCCCATCCCGTTTTTTTTACACGCATTGAGCTGAGTGATGAGGGAGAGCCTTTACAGACCATCGACACGGATGAGGTTTCAAGTTTCAAGTTTCAGGTTTCAAGTTTTACGGATCTTGAGGCTGAGAAGAAAAAATTCATTGAGCCTTTCCAACTCCATGGTGGCAGATTGTTTCATACCAAGGTGATGCGAGACGCGGAGCATGTCTATTGGTTCTTCGACATGCACCATATCATCAGCGACGGTTCCTCGTACCATATTATCGTTTGTGATGTGGAGACGGCTTACAACGGGGGTAAGCTCGCACCTGAGGAGATGTCGATGCAGGAATTTGCCCTTGCCGAAGCCGAGATGCGCAAAACACCTGCTTTCGAGGAGGGCAAACAATGGTATGCCCAAAACTTCGACTGCGGCGACACGTTCACCCAGCTCATGCCCGACCTTGAAATTCCTGAACACACAGATGCCTATAAACTCCGCATCCTCAACATCGAAATGGATCGGGTGGATGCCTTCTGCAAGACCAATGGCATCAAAAAAAGCACTTTCTTCACGTCGGCATTTTCCTTCCTCTTGGCCAAGTACAACAATGATCAGGAATCGCTGTTCACCACAGTTTTTAACGGTCGCGTCGAGCCGAAATTTCAACATTCCGTCGGTATGACGGTGAAGACGCTGCCTGTTTACGCTAAGTTCACGGAAGAGACCACGGTGCTCGATTTTATGAAAGCTGGCGAGGAACAGATGATTGGCTGTCGCAAGCACGATCTTTATTCCTATACCGACATAATGACCGACCTTAACCTGCAAACCAACGCCATGTTTGCATGGCATGGGCTCATGCTTGATTTCACCGAACTAATGGGCAAACCCATGGAGGCCATTCAGCTTCGCAAACATAACGAGGGAGTCTCGTTCTATCTGATGGCTTTCTATGTTGGCAAAAAATATCATATCAAAGCGGAATACAAATCCAACGAATATTCTGAGACATTTGTTGAGCAATTCATGGAGAGTTACGAGGCGGTTTTGGAGGGCTTCCTAAGCCAAACTCTCCTGCGCGATATCGATATCTGCACCGAGAGCCAACGCGCCTTGTTGGACAGTTTCAACCAGACTGACAAAGAGTTGGATATGAACGAGACCATTGTCTCCATGTTCCGCAATCAAGTGGCTAAGACTCCCGACAACATCGCAGTGGTCTATCAGAATAAACGAATTACCTATCGCGAGGTGGATGAGATTTCCGATAGAATCGCAGCCTATATTCACGGGAAAGGTCTTGGCGAAGAGGATGTCGTGTCTGTGCTGATTCCGCGCTGTGAGTGGATGGTCATCGCCTCCTTGGGCGTGAGCAAGGCTGGCTGCGCCTACCAACCCCTCGACCCGACTTATCCTTCGGAGCGTCTCAACTTCATGATGAAGGATGCCAATGCAAAATTACTGATTGCCGACGAAGAACTGCGCCCTATTGTAGATGAGTATCAAGGCGAAGTGCTGCTAACTAAGGATATTGCGGCATTGCCGGTTGTAGAGACGTTTCATGAAACGTCTCTACCGAAACCCTCATCACTCTTCATCATGCTTTACACCTCTGGCACCACTGGCACCCCGAAAGGCTGCCAGTTAGAACATCGCAATCTCGTGGCTTTCTGCGAATGGTATCATCATAAGTACCAATTAGACGCCAACTGCCGCGTCACGGCATACGCCAGCTATGGTTTCGACGCTAACATGATGGACCAGTATCCCGCGCTCACGTGCGGTGCCACGGTCCACATCATCCCCGAAGAACTGCGCCTGGATTTGGTGGCGTTGAACGAATATTTTGAACAAGAGCAGATAACCCATGCCTTCATGACCACGCAGGTGGCCTATCAGTTTGCCACTTCCATGGAGAACCACTGTCTGCGCTATCTGTCAACCGGTGGCGAGAAGTTAGCGGCCATGACCCCGCCCACGAACTACACGTTGGTGAACCTCTATGGTCCTACCGAAAGTACTGTCTGTATCACCTCCTTTGACGTGACGAAGTCCATGAAGGATATTCCGATTGGCTCGGCGTTGGACAATGTCAAGCTTTATATCGTCGATAAAGCGGGTCATCGTCTGCCTGTGGGTGTGGCGGGTGAACTTTGGGTCGCAGGACCGCAAGTCACTCGTGGCTACCTCAACCGTCCCGAGAAAACTGCTGAGGTTTATATTGACAACCCCTTCGATTCTAGTGAGAAATATGCACACATCTACCGTACTGGCGACATCGTGCGTTACCTCCCCGACGGCAATATCCAGTTTGTAGGCCGCAAAGACGGACAAGTCAAGATTCGCGGTTTCCGTATCGAACTCAAGGAGGTGGAGAGCATCGTCCGTCAGTTCCCCGGCATTAAGGATGCCACCGTGCAAGCCTTCGACGAAGAGGGTGGTGGCAAGTTTATCGCGGCCTATATCGTGGCAGATGAGCAGATTGACATCGAAGCTTTGAATAACTTCATTCTGGAGGAGAAACCGCCTTATATGGTGCCTGCTGTGACGATGCAGATCGACCGTATTCCGCTCAACCAAAACCAGAAGGTGAATAAGAAAGCCCTTCCGAAGCCCGAAAAGAAAGCGGCTGAAGCTGTTGTGGAGAGCAATGTGCCGATGAATGTGTTGGAGCAGGAAATCCATGACATCATTGCAAAAATCATCAATACCGAGGACTTTGGCGTTACAACAGTATTGGGCTATGCAGGCCTCACCTCTATTATGGCCATCAAGTTGGCTATTCAGATTAACAAACGTTTCGGTGTCACCCTTGATTCGAAATCCCTGGCCAAAACCGGTACTTTGCAAAGCATTGAGAACGAGATTCTCAACCATATGCTCAATGCTCCCACTGCTACTCAAACCACTTCAAGTTCCGACAACTGTCAACTGTCAACTGTCAACTGTCAACTAAAGAATGCCCCGCTGTCCTATGCGCAGATGGGTGTCTATGTGGACTGCATGAAACAGCCCACTTCCACGGTGTATAATATCCCATCGCTTATCCGTTTCCCGAAAGGTACCGACGAGCAGTTGCTTGCCAAATCTATCGAGACCCTCATCAAGTCGCACCCGCAGTTCTTTGTGCATTTTGATAGCGAAGGAGGCGAAATCGTACAGATTGTTGACAAAAATCAAGCCCTTGCCATCACCAAGAGCCAGTTAAGCGAAGCGGAACTGGAGAAATACAAGGTAGAGTTCGCAAGACCTTTCAACCTGAGACAGGGACCCTTGTACCGCATGGAAATCGTGACTACTGAGCAAAATGTATATCTCTTGGCTGATGTGCATCATTTGATTTTCGACGGCGGTTCCTTCGACTTGTTCCTGAACCAGTTGTGCGACTTAATGAACGGCAAGGAAATCGAGGCTGAAGCCATCAGCTATGCCAGTTTCGTTGCCGATGAGAAAGCTGCAGAAAACACACCGAGTTATATCGAGGCTAAGAATTTCTTCAATGAACGTTTGGGCAATGTGGAAGGAGTTACCGAAGTGCCTACCGACTTGACCAATCCTGTGGAGCAAGGTACTGTTAGCGAAGTCTTCTGCAAGATGGACTTCAACGCAATGGAGGAATTCTGCAAAAAGAACAACCTCTCTCCTGCGCACCTTACCTTGGCAGCGGTGTTCTATGCACTCTCGCGTTTCACCAACAACGAGCAGATTTGTATTGTTACCATCAGCAACGGTCGTTCCGACTTGCGCATCAGCAACACGACGGGCATGTTTGTCAATACTCTGGCCTTAAGTGCCCGGATTGGCGAACAGAAGGTGATGGACTTCCTGAAGGAGACCAGTCAGAACTTTGACGAGACATTGATCCACGAGAAGTATCCTTTCGCGCAGATTGCCGCTGATTACGACTTGTCGGCCGAAATCTTGTTCGCCTATCAAATGGGAGTAATCAACCAATATGTAGTCAATGGTCAAAAACTTGATATAGAATCTCTTGAACTGGATGCACCGAAGTTCCGTATCGCTTTCTATATCCAAGAGAAAGAAGGTGTACCGGGGGTGGTGGTCGAATACGACAACGGTCGTTACAGCCACGAGCTGATGCAAAGTCTGGCGCAGTCGGTATGCAATGCGGTCAAGGCTTTCATTCAGCATCCTGAAGCGGCGTTGCTACAGGTTTCTTTGCTGGATGCCGAGCAAACCGCTTTGCTCGACAGTTTCAACCAGACGGATGTGCCCTACGACGACACGCAGACCATTGTTTCGCTGTTCCGCCGTCAAGAGCAACTGACCCCCGACAACATGGCTGTGGTCTATCACGACAACAAATACACCTATCGCGAGGTGGATGATATCACGGAGCGCATTGCATCGCTCATTGTCTCACAAGGTCTTGGAAGAGAAGACGTTGTTTCTATTCTCATTCCGCGTTGCGAGTGGATGCCTATCGCCGCACTCGGTGTACTGAAAGCCGGTTGCGCATACCAACCCCTCGACCCGAGCTATCCCGCCGAGCGTCTGAACTTCATGATTCAGGATGCTGCCGCCAAAATGCTCATCGCCGATGAATCGTTGCGCGATATCGTGAACGAATACCATGGCGAAGTGTTGCTGACGAAAGATATTTTTGATTTGCCGAAGGCTAGCCAGCCTGTCAATGTCACCGTCAATCCGGCAGACCTGTTCATCCTGCTATATACCTCCGGTTCCACGGGCACGCCTAAGGGCTGCCAGTTGGAGCATCGTAATTTGGTGGCTTTCTGTCATTGGTACCAACGTCGTTTCGAGCTCAAGGCCGAGCACCATGTGTCTTGCTACGCCAGCTATGGATTCGATTGTTGCATGATGGATATGTATCCGGCGCTGACCTGTGGTGCCTGCGTCTATATCATTGGTGACGACATCCGTTTGACCTTGCCGGAAGTGAATGTTTACTTCGATGAGAATCATATTACCCACTCGTTCATGACCACGCAGGTGGCCTACCAGTTTGCTACCAACATGGACAATCATTCACTGTTGCATTTGATTGCGGCGGGTGAAAAATTGGCTTCGCTGGTGCCTCCGAAGAATTTCAAAATGCACAATGGTTACGGTCCCACGGAGGGCACTATCCTTATCACAGAGTATGAGGTTGACGAGGAACTCAAGGATATTCCGGTGGGCAAACCGCTCGATAATTCACGTCTATATGTCGTCGACAAACAATTTAACCGTCTGCCGCAAGGCGCGTTAGGTGAGCTGTGGATCAGCGGTGCTCACGTCACCAGAAGTTACCTTAACCGTCCGGAGAAAACCGCTGAGGTTTATATTCAGAATCCGTTCAGCGATGATCCGAAATTCTCCCGTATCTATCGCACCGGCGACATTGTTCGTTATCTTCCTGATGGCAACATCCAGTTCGCGGGTCGTAAGGACGGTCAGGTAAAGATCCGCGGTTTCCGCATTGAACTGAAAGAGGTGGAGGCCGTGATTCGTCAGTTTCCGGGCATCAAAGATGTCACCGTGCATGCCTTTGAGTATGAGAACGGTGGTAAATATATTGCCGCCTACATCGTCAGTGACCAGCAGGTGGACATCAAGGCCCTCAATGCCTTCATTGGTGAACGTAAGCCTCCGTACATGATTCCTGCCTCTACGATGCAGATTGACAGCATTCCGCTGAACCAGAATCAGAAGGTGAACCGCAAGGCACTGCCCACGCCCGTTATGCAGGCCTCAGACCGCGAATATGTGGCACCGGCCAATGACACGGAAGCCATGTTCTGCCGCATCTTCAGCGAGGTTCTCTCTATGGACAAGATTGGTGCCAACGACAGCTTCTTCGATTTGGGCGGCACCTCGCTCATGGTGACCCGTGTCATCATCGAAGCCGATAAGGCCGGAATGCATGTGGCCTACGGCGATGTCTTTGCCAATGCCACCCCGAGAAAACTTGCCGCACTTGTTACGGGTAGTACGGTTGTCGATACCGATGATGAGGATATCACAAAATTCGATTATTCTGGCATTAACAAATTGCTGAGTAACAATACATTGGATAGCTTCCGCAATGGAGAACGCCAATCCTTGGGCAATGTACTGCTCACCGGTGCCACAGGTTACCTTGGTATTCACGTACTGCAAGAATTGATTCAGTCGGATGCAGAGAACATCTACTGTTTGGTACGCGACAAGAATATGGATGCCGCTGAACACAGATTGAAAACTCTGCTGTTCTACTATTTCGAATCCACTTACGATGAACTGTTCGGCAAACGTCTCCACATTGTGCTTGGAGATGTTACCAACGACTTGACTACTCTTGTACAGGCAAAAATTGACACAGTGTTCAACTGTGCTGCGGTGGTGAAACACTTCAGCGAAGGCACAGAAATCGAAGACGTCAATATCGGTGGTGCACAACGCTGTGTTGACCTCTGTTTGAAGACTGGCGCACGCTTGGTGCACATTTCCACCTACAGTACCAGTGGTCTCAATGTCAACGATACCATGGCGCCCGACTACGTTTTCACCGAGCAGAGACTTTACGACGGACAATATCTCGGCAACCAATACGTTCATTCCAAGTTCTTGGCAGAACGTATTGTGCTGCAATCCATTGTTGAGGATGGATTGTCGGCCAAAGTGATCCGTGTCGGTAATTTGGCGGCGCGTACCAGCGATGGTGAGTTCCAGATCAATTTCTCCACGAACTCCTTCATGGGGCGCATCAAAGTCTATAACATGCTAGGCTGCTTCCCCTACTCCCTGTACGAAAGCAAGGTGGAATTCTCGCCCATCGATGAAACAGCGCACGCTATCATCTTGCTAAGTTCCACACCCAAGGAGTGCTGCGTATTCCATGCCTATAACAGCCATACGCAGTTCCTCGGTGACGTTCTCAGCGGATTCAACAATTTGGGTACAGACATCCGACTTGTGGAGGACGAGGAGTACAATGCCACCATGGAGAGTGCGGGTAACGACCCACAGAAGGCCAAAACGCTTTCCAGCATGCTTGCATACCAAGATATGGCCCATGGCATGAGAGTCAAACAGGTGGTCGTCAGTAACCCGTACACCACGCAAGTGCTCTATCGTCTGGGCTTCAAATGGTCACCCACTACCTGGGACTATGTGGACCGGATGTTGAGTGCTATCAGTGGATTGGGATTCTTTGATTAAATACTTCTTCATTCTTGAAAAATAATGATGCGTTAAAGAATCAACAGGTAAGAAATTTATTAACTTATGTAGTATGCAAAACTTTGATTATCAAACCCCAACACGCCTTATCTTTGGCAAAGGCGTGATAGAAAAACTTCCTGGTGTGATGTCACAGTTTGGGAAGAAAATATTATTGACTTACGGTGGCGGCAGTATCAAGAAAATCGGTCTATACCAGAAAGTACATGAACTGCTGAAAGGCTACAAGATTGTGGAACTTTCAGACATTCAACCTAATCCAAAATACGACCCCAGTGTGCTCGACGGCGTTCGTCTGTGCAAGGAACACAAAGTGGATGTGATTCTGGCAGTAGGCGGTGGCAGCGTTCTGGACTGTTCGAAAGCCATTGCGGCAGGTGCCTGCTATGACGGCGACCCGTGGGATCTTATCTCCTATAAGGTGAAAGCACAAGCCGCATTGCCCATTGTGGACATTATCACTTTGGCGGCCACAGGCAGCGAATATGACACTTTCGGCGTTATCTCACGTACCGAAACCAACGACAAAATCGGTTATGGCGACAGACTTCTGTATCCTGTCTGCTCTTTCCTTGACCCCACTTACACATTTACCGTCAGTAAGAAACAGACTGCCGCAGGTATCGCCGATGCGATGAACCATGTGATGGAGCAGTATTTTACCGAGGACACCACCTTGCTGAACGACGGCTTCTGCGAATCGATGTTGCGAAGCCTGATGGTGAATGGACGCAAATGCCTTGAGAACCCCGAGGACTACACCGCCCGTGCCGAGATGATGCTAGCCTGCACATACGGCTGCAACGGCATTTTGGCCCTTGGCAACAGCCCTTCAGGCTGGCCTTGCCATGGTATTGAGCATGCTTTGAGCGCCTATTACGACATCACCCACGGTTGGGGCTTGGCTATCATTACGCCTCGCTGGATGAAGCATATTCTGAATGAACACACACTGCCGCGCTTTGTGAAATATGGCATCAACGTATTCGGCATTGACGCTTCTTTGGACCAGTGGGAGATTGCCAACAAAGCTATTGAAGAGACTTACAAGTTCTTCGAGAGTATCGGCATCCCGATGCATTTGCGCGAGGTAGGCATTGACGAAAGCCGTGTCGGCGAGATGGCGCATCATATTGCCGTAAACGAAGGCCTTGATCAAGCATACGCACCACTCACAGAGCAGGATATCGCCGAGATAATCACTGCAAGCTTATGAAGTTAAAAAATATCTTTAACCGCCCAGATTGGCATCATTTTGGTGTTGGCGGTGATTGCCGGTGTGCCGCTGGCATCGACCGTATTATCGACATGGGACGAACTGTTATGTCAATCACTGGTGATGCTTCTTGCGCAATTGTGATGCAGCGGATTATGGGCAATAAATTGTGAAGGTGGATTTAATCAGAAATATATTTGAATGAAGATTATTCGTCAAGATATACAAACCTATATTGAATGTGAGATTCTTCCGCGATATGATAACTTTGATGCGGCGCACCGGCGTGATCATGCGGAAATGGTCATCCGCCAGAGTTTGGAACTGGCCGAGCAAACAGGTGCGGACGCAGAGATGGCGTATGTCATTGCCGCCTACCACGATACAGGCTTGTGTGAAGGGCGTGAGCAGCATCATCTTGTTTCTGGAAGGATTATCCGTGCCGACCAGAATTTGTTGTGCTGGTTCTCGCCCGAGCAGATAGAGACGATGGCCTGTGCGGTGGAAGACCACCGTGCCTCGGCGGACCACGCTCCTCGCACGCTTTATGGACGTATTGTGGCCGAAGCCGACCGTTTTATCGACCCCGAGACAATTGTCCGCCGTACCGTGCAATTTGGGCTGGAACACTATCCCGAACTGGACAAGGCAGGGCACTATGAGCGGACGGTGCAGCACCTCCGCGAAAAATACGGCCGTAGCGGCTATCTCAAACTCTGGTTCACCGACTCGCCCAATGCCAAACGTCTGGAGCTCCTGCGCCAAATCATCGACAAAGAACCGCAACTTCGCCAATTATTCAACGAGTATTGGGAAAAACTGAAAAACGGTTAAAAGAAAGTCTCCGCTGGTACCGTCTCGCCAAACGTTGGTGCATCGATTTGGATTATGACAATTTGGAAAGGATATTAAAGAGGTGAAGGAAATAAGTTCATAGCCATTATCTTTTATAATGCATATTATACAAAAAAATAGGCATAATGTACGATAATCAAAAAAAATCAGCGGTGACTTTTCGTCATCCGCTGATCTCTATTGCTTTGTAAGACTTTGGGCGACAGGTCGGATTCGAACCGACGACCCACGGAACCACAATCCGGTACTCTAACCAACTGAGCTACAATCGCCATGTTTGAGACTGCAAAGATACAAAAAATTTTCTATCAGCCCTCAAATTTTTGATATTTTTCGTTGAGTTGTTTTTATATTGTTGATTTTTAGCTATTTATAAGAATATTTTGACATTCTTCATAGCTCAGCGTACTCATCAGGCGTATCTTTTTCTCTTTGAAATGGGGTATGCTTTTGAAATAATTGGCGTAGTGTTTGCGCATTTCCAGGATGCCACTGCGCTCTCCTTTCCACTCCATTTCTAATTGAAGATGCCGCAGACACACTTTCACCCGCTCATCATAGTCGGGTAGGAGAGTCTCTTTCCCTTGCAGATAGTCTTTGATTTGCTTGAAAATCCATGGGTTGCCAATGGCAGCGCGTCCCACCATGATGGCGTCCACACCGTAACGTTGCCGGTACTCCACCGCTTTCTCAGCACTGTTGATGTCGCCGTTGCCAATCACCGGGATGGTCATACGAGGGTTGTTTTTCACCTGCCCGATCAGGGTCCAGTCGGCAGTTCCTCCGTACATTTGCGCTCGTGTGCGCCCGTGTATGGTGATGGCGCTGATGCCCACGTCCTGCAGCATTTCGGCAGCCTCCACTATGGGTTTGTCGCTTTCCTCCCAGCCCAGGCGGGTCTTGACTGTCACGGGCAGTTTCACCGCATCCACTACCGCTTTGGTAAGGCGTACCATTTTGGGAATATCCTTAAGGATTGCTGAGCCAGCGCCTTTGGTGACCACCTTGCGTACAGGGCAACCCCAGTTGATGTCGATGAAATCCGGCGACGCACTTTCGGCGATTTTGGCCGCCGCAATCAATGAGTCCTCGTCATGCCCGAAAATCTGTATGCCGAAGGGTCTTTCGCCCTCTTCGAAGTGCATTTTTTTGATGCTCTTCTCCACTTCCCGCGAGAGCGCATCCGATGAAATGAACTCGGAAATCAGGATATCCGCACCAAATTCTTTGCAGATATGGCGGAACGGCGGGTCCGTAACCTCTTCCATCGGTGCCAGGTACACAGGGAAATCAAACTGCTCAAGTATGTTTTGAATGGGGTTCATCTATTCAAAATAGCTTCTATCATGCAAATGTACATAAAAATATCGAATTACACCATTTTTCTATCGTGTTTTTTCGTAAGTTTGCTGTATGAACTTCAAACATAATCAAACTCATTAGTACAATGGAAGATATACTTACTGATGAAGTTCTTCTTCGTTATGTGGTGGTGGATGATAATGAGTCGGTTTACAAGTTTATTAATTGTACCTTGCAGGATTATGGCTGGATTCATTTTGAGCAAAACTTCTCGTATCTTTCAGATGCGATCTGTTATCTGAAGGAGAATAAGGTGGATGTGGTGTTCCTTGAGTTTGTATTACCAGATTTGCTTGGATTTGAGATCTTTGAACAGCTGAAGGAATTGCCGTATGTTGTTGTGATAACGGAAAATATGAAGAAGTATGCTGAAAGTATCTGCCATCATATAGACAAGGGCATCTCGGCATTTTTAGACAAACCGATAGATTCGGAATTGCTCATTAAACTGATGGAGAATTTCAAGAACAAGAAACTAAAATCAGTCTAAGAATGAAAAAATGGAACTCTCGAACTGCTGCTTGGCATAGTCAGCGGTGATGCTGATCTTCTTCTGTTTGGAAGAAGGAAACTCGTACATGGCGTTGGTCATGATTTTCTCGATGATGGATCGGAGTCCGCGGGCGCCGAGCTTGAGCTCAACGGCCTTGCTGACAATGTAATCCAAGCTTTCGTCGTCGAAGCTGAGGTCGATGCCGTCCAATTGGAACAGGCGCTCGTACTGTTTCACCAGGGCGTTTTTGGGCTCAATCAGAATGCGTTTCAGCGCTTCGGCGTCTAGGGCGTTCATGTAGGTAATGACAGGAAATCTGCCGCAAAGCTCGGGGATGAGTCCGAAAGTCTTGAGGTCGTGGGCAGAGATATACTGCATCATGTTCTTCTTGTCGATATCGTGTTTTTTCTTGTTGTAGCCGATGACGTTGGTGTTCATGCGCTCGGCGATGATCTTGTCGATGCTGTTGAAGGCGCCGCTGCCGATAAACAGGATGTTTTTGGTGTTGACCACCGTGAATTTCTGTTCGGGATGCTTGCGGCCGCCCTGCGGGGGCACATTCACCAAGGAGCCCTCTAACAGCTTCAGTAATGACTGCTGTACGCCTTCGCCAGACACATCGCGGGTGATGGAGGGATTGTCGGCACCCTTGCGGGCCACCTTGTCAATTTCGTCGATGAAGACAATGCCGCGCTCGGCGCGCTCCACATCGTAGTCGGCGGCCTGCAGCAGACGGGTCAGGATGCTTTCCACATCCTCGCCCACATAACCGGCTTCGGTGAAGACGGTGGCGTCGGCGATGCAGAAAGGCACGTCCAGCAGCTTGGCAATAGTTCTGGCAATCAGGGTTTTGCCAGTACCCGTCTCGCCCACCAGGATGATGTTGGATTTTTCAATATCCACATCATCCTGCTGGTCATACAGGATACGTTTGTAGTGGTTGTAAACGGCCACGGAAATCACTTTCTTGGCCTCATCCTGTCCGATGACATACTCGTCCAGCTTGGCCTTGATTTCTTTGGGTTTCAGCAGTTTGATCTTGATGTCTTCACGTCTTTTTTGCCCCTCTTCTTCCTTGATGTCACGTATGACATCATTCACGGCTTGGATGCAATTCTCGCAGATAGCGCCATTTACGCCGTGAATCAGCATTTTGTTGTAAGGGATTTGCTGTCCGCAGAAGCTACAGTAATCTCCGCCTTTGCTATTTTTTGCCATTCGTTCCCTTCTCGTTTTTCAGAATTTCGTCAATCATGCCGTATTCCTTGGCTTCGGCAGCGGTCATCCAGTAGTCGCGGTCGCTGTCTTTCCAAACCTGTTCGTAATCTTTGCCAGAGTGGAAGGCGATGATTTCGTACAGTTCTTTTTTCAGTTTCTGGATCTCGCGGGCTTCGATTTCAATGTCGGAGGCCTGTCCCTGTGTGCCGCCCATCGGCTGGTGAATCATGATGCGGGAGTGGGGCAGGGCAAAGCGTTTGCCCTTGGCACCGGCGCACATCAATACGGCGGCCATGGAAGCGGCCATGCCCGTGCAGATGGTGGAAATGTCGGGTTTCAGATACTGCATGGTGTCGTAGATACCCAAACCGGCGTAAACGCTGCCGCCAGGACTGTTCAAATAGATCTGGATGTCGCGTTCCGAATCTTGTGACTCCAAAAACAGCAGCTGGGCCTGTATGATATTGGCAACGTCATCATAGATGGGAACCCCCAGGAAGATGATTCTGTCTTTCATCAAGCGGGAGAACACGTCCAGCTGGGTAATGTTCATCGGGCGCTCCTCGATGATGTACGGAGTGATATAGTCGTTGAGAACAGAGGAGTACTGTTCGAGGCGCAGGCTGCTGATGCCTCTGTGTTTGACGGCGTATTTTTGAAATTCGTTCATGGATTACTCGGCTTTTTTGGTGGTTTTTGCTCTCGTGGTTTTAGCTTTTGGTTTTTCCTCGCCTTCAGTGGCCTCGGCCTTTTTGGCTCTGGTTCTCTTGGGTTTGGCCTCGGCTTCGTCGCTTGCCTCTTCGTCTTTCTCCTCGGCTTTCTTGGCTTTGGCGGGAGCTTTCTTCTTGGCGGGTTTGGCTTCAACTTCCTTGCCGCTGGTGAAAGCTATGAATTCTTCGTAGCTGCCGCTTTTCTCCACGATGATGAAGTTGTTGCGGAGCACATCCATAATCTTCACGTCATACAGCTGGTCGTAAATGTTCTTCACGTCCTCTTTCTTCTTCATGGCATCGTTTACCAAACTGTCCAGTCTGTCTTTCACATCTTCTTCCTTGAAATTGCTGAAATAGTTGGTCATGAAGAAGTTGCGAACATAGTTCTTCACATCGTCCTGGGTCACGCTGATGTTGTTGTCCTTCACCAGTTTGTTTTCAATCAGCTGCCATTTGAAAGATTTCTGATAGTCAGCATATTTTTCTTCCAGCTTTTCGGCTGTCATGTCTTTCTGTGTCAGGAGGATATAGCGTTTGATGAATTCATCGGGGAATTCGATGTTCACGTTGTCAAGCAGCACGCCAATGGCGTCGTTCATGAATTGGCGGTCGGTATAGTCTTTCCACTGTTTCTCGATTTGCTCCGCGCAGCTTCTCTCCAGTTGCTCTTTGGTGGTGATGTTACCATCGGGATAAGCTTTCTTGAAGAAGTCCTCGTTGAGTTCGGCGGGGGTGATGCGACCGATGCTGGAGATGGTCACGTCGTATTCGTACTGGTTGCCTTCTTCCAGTTGTTGGTCAACAATCTTCAGCACTTTCAGCACATTCTTCTCATCTTCAAAGATTTGTCTCAAAGCTACGTGTACGGTGTCGTTGACTTTCTTGCCGATGAATGCTTTGCGGCCTTTTTCATTCAGTTCCTTGGTGAAGAAAAAGCTGTCACTGTCGTTGATTTTGGCGGAGATATAGTCGTCCTCACCAACTTCTTCAGGAGAAGTATATTCGCCATATCTGCGCTGCAGTTGGTTCACCAGGTTGTCGATTTCCTCTTGTGAAGCGGTGATCTTGAAGTTGGTAACCTGCTTGTTGAAATCGATGTCGAACTGCGGTTGCAGCGCGTATTCATATACAAAAACGAAATTGTCGGGGTTGTCAAAATCCACTTTTGACTTGTCCTCTACGGGGATGGGTTCGAGCATAATGTCAATCTTGTTGTCGCTGAGGTATTTGTACAGCTCTTGTGACATCATGTTGTTGACCTCGTCGTAAGTGACGCTCTTTTCATACATCTTCTTGATCATGGGCATAGGGGCGTTGCCTACTCTGAAACCCGGCACTTGGGCGGTGCGGCGGTATTTTTTCAACGCGGTTTCCACCTTGCCAGCATAGTCTTCTTTCGTAATTTCAATCGTCAGTTCTTGAACGTCTCCGTTTACTTTCTCGTTTTTAATGTTCATTCTTATAAGGTTTTAATATTAACATTACTCATTAAAATTTTGGGGTGCAAATTTACATAAAATTCTTCAATAACAAATAAGTTTGAGAAAAAATATCATAGAGACAAACACATTGTACATCCAAATTATAAAAAGCATGGCAGAGTAAGTAATCTTGCTAAATCATGGGGTATAATACATGAGGAGGATATGAATGGAAGACAATACAGAATGATACAATAAAAGGGGTTATATATCATACAACCCCTTTGCATTGGCGGAGGGAGTCGAACCCTCAATCTGCCGACTGGTATCAGTCCGCCTCGCTACCATGTTGCGACCATCAACCAATGTTTGATGCTGCAAAAATAAAAAAAATATTTCACAACTGTGCTAATTGTAAAAAAAATTGCGGAGATTTATTCGTAGAGTACCGAAAGGAATTTCACATCTTCTATTATTTCACCATCTTTCAGATGATAGGCATTGAGGCCGCAGCGGCGGGCGCCTTCGATGTGCTGGGGCGAATCATCGATGAACAGGGTCTCGTCGGCCCGAAGCCCTTGTTCCTGCAAAATCCGCTGGAACCCCTCTTCCTTGGGTTTGCGTATATGCAAAGTGTGCGAGAAATAGGCGGCCTGAAAGATGGTGCCGAAGAAGTCGAAGCCATATTTTTTCTTCAGATAAGCCGTAAAACAGTCATAGTTGAACTGGTTGGTGTTGCTGAACAAGAACAGCTTGTATTTTTCTTTCAATTTCAGCAGAAAGTCCACTCTTGAAGCGGGCACGTCTATCAGGATGGCGTTCCATGCCTCCTCAATTTGCGCGTCAGTAAGTGGCACCTCCGACAAACAGCGGATTTCCTCGCAGAATTCGTTCGTCGAAATCAGTCCTTCTTCAAACTTGTCGATGAAGTCGGTTTGTTGCGCCTTGGAGTACAGGGAAGTCAGATTGCCTGCTCCCATCCGCGCAAAAGCCTCCGCGATATTCTCGTAGCGGATATCGTAAATCACTCCGCCTAAATCAAAAATGATATTCTTAATCATGTGTTCAAATAAAAAGGCAAAATTACGGAAAATTTTAGTATCTTTGCCTTCTAATAATTAATACAGAAATTCAAGATACAAAATTCAGAATTTAAGGTTAGAAAACAAGGAATAACATTAGATTGTTAATTGTAAATTGTTAATTGTAAACTGTTATGGCATTCAACTGGACAGAACGACCCGAAAAAAGAGAATTCCGCTACAAGCGACGCTTTTACCAAGCTGAGGAGGACAAACCTGTGGATAAATCAGGCGAGGATTTTGATCCCGACAAGTTTGCTGACCGGCTGCATCGCAGCTGGTCGTCGAAGCGCATGAGTCAGCAGGACCGCAACAAATTTCCGCTGAAAACGGTGATTTGGCTGATGTTCATTGTGGTAGTTCTTGTTTTCTTCTTCATCAAATTCATGGATAAATAATGACGGATATAATACATCTGCTACCCGATGCGGTGGCCAATCAGATTGCGGCCGGTGAGGTCGTCCAAAGGCCGGCTTCCGTGGTGAAAGAGTTGCTCGAAAACGCCGTGGATGCGGGTGCTGACAATATCCAGCTGATTGTCAAGGATGCTGGTCGCACCTTGATACAGGTGGTGGATAACGGCAAGGGCATGAGTTTTAACGATGCCCGCCTGTGTTTTGAGCGGCATGCCACTTCCAAGCTCAGTTCCGCCGACGATCTTTTCCACCTGACTACCAAAGGGTTCCGAGGTGAGGCATTGGCTTCTATCGCCGCTATCGCCCATGTGGAACTGCGTACCAAGATGGCCGAGGACAGCACGGGTACTCTGCTGCTGATAGAGGGCTCTGAGGTGAAAGAGCATACACCCATCGCCACTACTGACGGGACTTCCATCTCGGTGAAAAATCTGTTCTTCAATGTGCCGGCGCGACGCAATTTCCTCAAATCCGACAATGTGGAGTTTAGCCACATCGAAGAGGAATTCAACAGGGTGGTGCTTACCCATCAGGATTTGTCGTTTTCGTTATACCATAATGGAAAACTGCTTCTGCAGTTACAACCATCCAATTTCAAACAACGGATTGTTAATGTTTTCGGAGCTCATTTCCAGGACAAACTGTACCCCGTTGAACAGCAGACGGATTTCATCAATATTTCGGGTTTTATCGCCAAACCCGAAAATGCGAAAAAGAAGAAAAGTGAGCAGTATATGTTCATCAACCGCCGTTATGTGCGGCATCCATTGTTGAATTACGCGGTGGAAACAGCCTATTCCGAGCTGATTCCGGATGGCTATAAGCCCGCCTATTTCATCAATCTGGAGATGGATCCTGCCACTATCGATATCAATGTAAGTCCCACCAAAGTGGATGTGAAACTGCAGGACGAGCGCCTGGTGTTCGGCTTTCTCAATTCCACGGTGAAAAAGTCTTTGGGACAAATGTCACTGACCCCGCGCCTCGATTTCGACTATGAGCCGGGGATGGATATGTCGAATATGCCGAAAGATATGGAACTTAAGGAGCCCGTGGTGACGCATAATCCTGATTTCAATCCGTTTCATTCTCATCCGGCAGGTAACGGCGGACATTCATCCTACGGTGGTGGTTCATACAGCAAACCGTCCTCTTCGCATAGTGCCGATTTTGACACTTCCGGCTGGAGTGATTTTTTGCAGTCGCTGAAGACGGAAACCGTGCAACAGGAGCTGACAGAGCATCCGATTTTGGACTTTCAACCTGCCGCTGAAACGGAAGAGAAGGCTCCGGTTGATGATGTTAAATGTTTGTCTGTCAATAAAAAATATATCGTGGCAAATATTGCTGGCGGGCTTTCGGTGATTCATATTGCCCATGCCCGTGAGCGCATCCTCTACGAGCAGTATCTGACAGCTATGCAGCAGAAACCCATTACGGTGCAACAGTCGCTTTTCCCGGAAACCATTACTTTGTCGCCTGCCAAGTCTGAAATGGTGAAGGAGTTGAAGCCAGAATTGCTGAAGTTGGGCTATGACCTTGAATCCATTGATGGCACGCATTTTGCGGTCAACGGAACACCGGTAGATGAGGAAGAGGATGTGCAGCAGGTGATTGATGCCTTCCTGGAAAGCTATCAGTCCAACATGTTCCTGCATCGCACTGACAAAGAGTCGAATATGGCGATGAGTATGGCCAAACAGAAATGCAATTTGTTCAAGCCGATGACAGAAATGTGCGTAATCAGGGATTTTCTGCGGCAACTCTTCGATTGCCAGCTGTCCAATGTGAGCCCCAGTGGCAAGAAAATCATTCACCAAATCGGGGAAAACGAAATGGCAAAATGGTTCGATTAGTGCGTGCTGCCCGGTAGCGCAATCAGGCCTGTTTCCAACGACTTCTGATACAGTTCGTCCACTTTCCGCTGGATGTGGTCCTTCTTCTTCTGCTGGGTCAGCATCATGCGGGCTGCCTCGATTTCCTCTTCGGTCTCGTTGAGGGTGCGCTGGGATTTATAATCCAGAAAGACAATAAGATAGTGATAATCCTGATCCTCTGTCTCAATATATTTGTTTTGGGTCAGAATGGATTCTTTGTTTTTGATTTCAATGGGAAATTCATTCTGTATGTCGTCCAGATACAGCCAGGTGTTGTCTTCCAGAAAATACTCGATGGAGTCGGCGCAAAGTTCCTCAATCAGGTGCTTTTCCTCCATCCTCCGGTCGTCATCAAATAGTAGTTCCTTCAAATCTTTAATGATTTTGGAACCTTTTGTTGTTTTTACATAATTGATTTTGATGATCTCGCGGTTGACGGTATAGCGGCTTTCGTATTTTTTGATGAACTGTTCCAATTCCTCGTCGCTGACTTCGAAAAGTGTGCTGTCGGCGGTAATATAATTGTAGTAAGCGTTGATAAGCAGTGAGTTCTTGTATTCCGCCATCTCTTTCTCAAAGTTCTTGTGGCTGATGGGAAGAACTTGCATTGCTTCGTGAAGCAGAACCTGTTGTTGTACCCATTCCTCAATCAAAAGCTGGGCAAGGCGTGCGCTGTCGGAGGGACTGTACGAGTCGGGGATCATCTGTGCCAGCTGGGATTGATACAGCTTGGCGTGATAGGCCTCGGCCACCACAGGGTCTTTGGAACCGCACGACAGGAGACCAGCGGCCAAAAGCAGGAGAAACAACAGCTTCTTACAAGTACTCATGGCGTGGGCTTATTTTTTCAAAATGGTAGTATATACGTCCTCGTTGATGACCACGGGATATTTCTGGCGCAGTTCCTGCAGCCAAAGCTCGTCCAGATGGTTTTGGAATTCGGTGATGACAACGGCCTTGATTTCGTTGAGAGGCTTATATTCTACGGGGTTGGCGTTGGGGTCGATGGGGTAGTTCTTCTTCACTTTTTCATAATATTCGTGCAAACCTGCCGTGTCGGTAATAGCCTGTGTCCAGATCTTTTGCGAGTTGATTTCGTATAAAACCATGCCGTCATGGTATTCGTTGACCAGCTCTCTGAAATCGGGATATTTGTTGATCAGATTCTCCTTCTCGTAGTTGTAGAGTTTGTCTTCTATGAATTTTTCGAATCTTTCGTTGAGAAATTTCTCCAAAGAGGTAGTCAGGTCTATTCCTTGGAAGCGGGAAATGTATTTGGCGAATTCCTGTGTGGTCACTTGTTGGTTGGCAAAACTGGCCATAGGAGGTAGTTCGGTGATGCCTGGCAAGGTGGTGATGTCGGTCGAGGTGGATTGGAAGTAGTTGGTCGGAATGTTGGCGCATAGGTACTTGATACCTTGTGCCTTGCCGCTTTCCTCAAAGTTGTATTGTTTTTTCAAATTGGAAATAAAGGATTCCTTGCTGATGAAGCTGCGGTTGTCGCGTCCCATTTTCATGCGCAGAGCCCCCTCCATCTCATCATCCACTGTCACGTAAACGATGGAGTCGAGCCGGATGATATGCCAGCCATAGACAGAGGCGACAGGCAGGGAGATTTCATTGTTTTTCAGGTGGATAGTGGCGGAAACGAAGTTGCCGGCGCGCTGGTTGGGAGCGAAAGGCTGCATGTGGCCCTCCTTGATATTGGTGGCAATATCTTCGGAATATTCCACCACTAGCTGGCCAAAGGGAACGCCCTGGTTGAGTTTCTGCTGTATTTCCTCGATTTTGCCTTTGGCTTCCTCGCTCATGATACCGTGTTTGGCATTGGTGTCCGTAATCAGAATATGGGCGGCGTATATCTTGGAGATGGCTGGCACCACGTCATGAACATAAATAAGATGGTAGCCGAAGCGTGTTCTGATAGGCATGGACACCTTGCCTACAGGAGTGTTATAGGCGCCTGTCTCAAAAGGATATATCAGGTTGAAGACCGTGAAATAGCTGATATCGCCTCTGTTGCCGGCTTGTTTTCTGCCATTCTGCGGGTTGACATAGTCACGGGCAGACGGGTCTTCTGAATACAGGACAGCAGCTTCGTTGAAGTCCATGCCTTTGAGAATCTGTTTTCTGATTTTCAACGCCTTTTTGTAGGCGGCCATGGTGTCTTTGGGACTGGCGTCGGGAGCACAATTGATCAGGATATGAGAGGCATGCACGTGTTTTTTGGCACGCTCCACACATTCTTTGAACAGACGCTCGGCAGTCTCGTTGTCCGTCAGGTATTGCTGCGCCGACTGGTTGATGTAAGAGGACAGCTCGGCTTGGAAAGCTGCGGTGGTGTCAATTTTAAGGGCCTTGCCTTCTTTCACCTTCAATTTGAAGTTGACAAACAGGTCCAAATAGTCGCGCAATTCTTTCGCTGTTGTTTTCGACAAATCGTTGTTTTTGGAGAAAGTATTGACAAATTCTGCCTTCGAAATCGCCTCGTCTCCGATGGTCATGAGCGGTTTTTCGGGATTAACTTGTGCGAAACTCAGACTTGCACACAAGGTGAAAGATAAAGCTAAGATATTGATTAATAATCTTTTCATATCGTTATATGTTATCATATTTCATTCTGCAAATGTACATTAAATTTTTTAAAAAAGAAAAATTTGAAAATATGTGTTTTCTATCAACAATTTTTGTATTTTTGCAGTCCCAAAAAACAAGTCTCCTTAGCTCAGCTGGTAGAGCAATTGACTCTTAATCAATGGGTCCAGGGTTCGAGTCCCTGAGGGGACACAAAAGGCGGTCATTTGACCGTCTTTTTTTATTCCTTTTTCCAAGAATCGTGTTTCAATAATTAAATTCATACGTCTGTATATAATTCGGGATTTTTGTGTAATTTTGCATTTTTAATGCTGTGATTATATAATATTGATATAGAGGTATTTGTGATAGTATGCTAAGGCGAAGAGCGGTTAAGATAGTGAATTATTTGTTGCTTGTACTGTATTTGGGATACTTTACAGGCACCACGATTTTTATCCATTCGCATCTTTTCCAGAATCGTATTATCGTTCATTCACATCCATATACCAATAGCCAGCATGGGCACTCTGAAAGCGAGTTGCTTGTGTTGGATCAGTTGCAGGATCGTACCTCCACTGAGGCTGTGTATTTCAGCATGCCTTTGGATGTACAGCTTCCGTGCAGTACCATCGTAGCCATCGTAGCTTCAAAGTTGGTATATGCCTGCGATGTGGCTACTTCCCTGCTGCGAGCCCCTCCCGTATTGTAGACGATGTATCGCACTTTTCTCGCAATTCCATAACCTTGACTATCAAAAGTGATGGATCTTGTGGGAGGTAGTGTTCCCAATCTTTTTTTAATCATTTTGACCTTTGGTTTCCCTTAGCGCAGTCGTTGGAGCATTTCTTGTTCACTGGCTCCAGAAACATTGCGTGATGAATTTTAGGGTATAGAAATATGGTCAAAAATCATCAAATACAATCATCAAAAATATAATATGAAAAAAATAATGTTGTGGTTGCTGGGCGCGACGCTTATCGCTAGCTGTGCCAACACCAAGAATAATGAGCCTGCAGTCGTTGAGAATGGCGTAAAAATGAGCGGGGACACCTTAATATTGTCTTCTGATTCTCCACTGAAAGATAAAATTGAGACAGAAACCATAGAACTTCAGGATTATAATTTGGTTCTGAGTTCAACCGGTGTGGTGACAGCTATCCCATCTGCGTATGCAGAGGTAGCCGCTCCTTTTGGAGGCAGGGTGGTGAAGTCATTGGTTCACATTGGGCAGAAAGTTAAGGCTGGCTCGCCGCTATTTGAGCTTTCATCCTCTAACTACTCTGAATTGGTCAAGAATTATAACCAGACAAGGGGAGACGTGGAGCTTGCCTTGAAGTCTTTGGAGCGAGTGCGAGACTTGCATAAAAACGGGGTTGCCTCGGAGAAAGAACTGGATGAAGCTCAACAAAACTACACAATGGCTCTGCAGGAATACCGTCACGCTGAGGCAGTGGCCAAAGAGTTCCAGATTGATCTGGATGATGCCGTAGTAGGCAGGCCTATGGTAGTGCGTTCTCCTATAGGTGGCACAGTGCTGCGCAACGAGTTGGTGATGGGTGAATACCTAAAGGAAGATGAGGACGCAAAGGTGGTTGTGGCGGATTTGAGCAAGGTGTGGGTCAAGGCTAGTGTGAGCGAGATGGAGTCTCCGTATGTTGAGGGAGTGGAAGAAGTGGAGGTCCGCCTCGCATCTCGCCCGGATATGGTATTCAAGGGCAGAGTGGCTTATACGGATGGAATGCTGAATGCTGAAACCCGGACCATGCAGACCTATATTGAGTGCGACAACAGTACCGGTCACATGATGCCCAATATGTATGCCAATGTGAATATGTCCTTGAAGGGACAGAAGCATATCATGTTGGACAAATCGGCCGTGCTGCAAAGCAGCAAAGGCAGGTATGTGTTGCGTCGCATTGCGGAAAATACTTTTGTCAAGACCGTTATAGAGGTTCAGTCGGTAGAGGGTGGACAGCTGTTGGTGACGAGCGGTCTGTCGGAGGGTGATGAGATTATTACCCAAGGCGCGTTTTATTTTATTGACTGCAAATAAATTGAAATCATTATGATCAAGAAGCTTGTTAACTGGTCGATTGACCATGAGATTTTAATGATCTCGATTTTTGCCCTGCTATGCATAGTGGGTGTTATAGCTTGGAATGGTTTGTCTATTGATGCCTATCCGGACATATCGGACACGACAGTACAGGTGGTGACCCAGGTTCCCGGTTTGGCCGCCGAAGAGATTGAACAGCAGATTACTATCCCTGTGGAACGCGCAGTTAATGGTTTGCCGGGTTTGAACACCATGCGAAGCAAGAATGCTTTCGGTTTATCCACAGTCGTATTGGTTTTCGATGATGGTGTGGATGATTATTGGGCACGCCAGCGTGTGACGGAGCGTCTGGTTGGCATTGAACTTCCTTTTGATGCGACACCTGAGTTGAACCCGTTGACTTCGCCTACCGGTGAAATCTTCCGTTATGTGGTGGAGAGCCCTGATGGCAGTCATGACCTGCGAAGCCTGACGGATATCCACAAATGGACGATTATTCCGTATTTGCGTCAAATTGCGGGTGTCGCTGATGTGAGTAACTACGGTGGCATCACCACACAGTATCAGATAGAACTCAAACCGGAACGTCTTACTGCGTACGGTATCAGTCTTGATGATATTACAGAGAAAATCGAGGAAAACAACCTCAATGCGGGTGGTAGTATGATTTCCGAAGGAAGTCTCAGTTATGTGATCAGGGGGATAGGTCTGGTCAGCGATTTGGAAGGACTGGGTAATATCGTAATCAAGTCGCACGAAGGGATTCCTGTCTTTTTAAGGGATTTAGGGGATTTGAAATATGGAATGCTGGAGCGAAAAGGTGTCCTGGGTTTCAGTGATGATCAGCGTGATTACGATGATGCGGTGGAAGGCATTGTGCAGATGTTGCGTGGAGAGAATCCTTCGGATGTGCTCGACCGCATACACGTCGCGGTAGATGAACTCAATGAAGAGGTGCTTCCTCCGGGCGTGAAAATCCATCCCTACCTTGACCGTACGGACTTGGTGGGTGAAACCTTAAAAACGGTGATGCACACCTTGCTCATAGGTATGCTTTTGGTAGTGGTGTTGCTCTTTATCTATCTGAGAGATTGGCGCGGGTCTGCTTTGGTGGCCATTACCATTCCCATCGCTTTGTTGGTGGCCTTTGTTTTGATGAAGATTACCAATGTGCCTGCCAACCTGTTGTCGTTGGGAGCCATTGACTTCGGAATCTTGGTCGATGGCGCTATCGTCATGATGGAAACCATCCTGAAAGAACGAGAAACCAGGCCCGGGGTTCCGCTGGACGAGCAGGTGGTGAAACACCGCGCGGGTTTGGTGGGACGCTCGATATTTTTCTCTACCATCATTATTATCACCGCCTATATGCCGCTCTTTGCCTTCGAGCATGTGGAACGTAAGTTGTTTACGCCGATGGCCTATACTGTAGGGTACGCATTGTTTGGGGCACTGCTGGTCGCTTTGCTGCTGACGCCGTGCTTGTCCTATTTAACCTATCGTAAGCCCCGCAAGATATACCGTAATCCTTGGCTCGAAAAACTGAATGAAGCCTACGAGCACAGAGTCGAAAAGATCATCTCCAAAGGTCGCATGATGGTTGTGGTGCTGGTGGTCATCTTACTTGGCTCTGGCGTTTTGGCTTATACCGTGGGAAAGGACTTCCTTCCCGCATTGGACGAGGGCTCGGTATGGGTTCAGGTGCAGTTGCCTTCGGGTATTTCAATCGACCAAGCCAAAAAGATGTCCGATGATTTGCGACATACGCTCAAAAGTTTCGATGAGACATCATACGTGATGACTCAGTTGGGACGTGACGATGAGGGGGCGGAATGTTTCAGTTTGTCGCATGTTGAGGTGAGCATCGGTCTTGAGCCATACAGGACTTGGAAGAGCAAGCGTACCAAGGCAGAACTGGTAGAGGCCATGTCTGATTCAATAGCAAGAATGCCTGGCTACCAGGTGGGATTCAGCCAACCGATTATCGATATGGTGATGGATCAGATTGCCGGTACGCATAGCGATTTGGCATTGAAGATTTATTCTGATGATAATGAACAGAGTAGGACAGTGGCAGAACAGGTGGTCAAAGTACTCTCGGAAATACCCGGCGCCACGGATGTCGCCATCGACCAGGAACCACCCACCCCCCAGCTCAAAATCATCGTTGACCGCGACCGAATAGCGCAGTATGGACTCAATGTGTCGGATGTGGCACAGTTGATAGAGTTGGCGGTCGGAGGGAAGGCCATCTCCCAGATTTATCAGGGTAGCAAAGTTTATGATGTGACTTGTCGATATGCCGAGAGTTATCGCGATACTCCCGAGAAAATAGGGGCATTGCTCCTCACCAATTCCGAAGGCGCCAAAATACCCTTGTCGGCAGTGGCGGATATCCGTATGGATTTGGGCGCGAATATGATTATGAGGGAGATGAACCGCAGATATACACTGGTGCGACTGAACCTTAGAGGAACCGACTTGACAAGCTTTGTCAACGAGGCAAACCAGAGAATCAAGGAACAGGTCGTGTATGATCCCGAACAGACCTCCTTGCACTGGGCAGGACAGTTTGAGAACCGGAACAGGGCCTTTGGCCGTTTGGGACTGGTGGTGCCGTTGGTGTTGGCAGTGATGTTTGTCCTGCTGATTTTTGCCTTTGGCAAGGTCCGCCAAGCCGCATTGCTGATGATTGTGGTCCCATTGGCCCTCTTCGGCGGATTGCTGGCTCTCAATGTGCGGGGCATGACCCTCAACGTGTCTTCGGCAGTTGGTTTTATCGCCTTGATAGGTGTGGCAATACAAAATGGATTGATTATGATTTCCCATATCAATAATCTACGTGAGGAAGGCGTTGAGATTCGGCAGGCAACCATCCAAGGTGCCGCACACCGTATGCGCCCCATCCTTCTTACCGCTACAGTGGCCGTGTTTGGCCTTTTCCCCGCTTCAATATCCACAGGTATCGGTAGCGATGTCCAGCGACCATTGGCTACAGTGATTGTCTATGGACTCCTGTTCGCCACTGTGGTGACACTTTTTGTGCTTCCCACCCTTTATTATTTGATTGAAAAAAGAAGAGAAAATGAATAAGAAAATACTAACGGGCATTGTGTTTGTGCTTTTTATGGTGGAAGCAAACGCCCAGTCTTTGGATTATAACACCTATATCGACTTGATAAAAAAACAGAATGCCGATTATGTGTCGGAAGAGCTTAATATGGCCATCGGTAATGCGGAAGTCAAGGCAGCGCGTGCTGTTGACGACCCCTCCCTTTCGTTCGAGTATGGTAACAATAGCGATTGGTCTATCGCTATGGGACAGTCGGTGTCGGCTGAACTCAGCAAGTCTATTTCTTTCAGCAAACTTTCGGGCAGAGTGAAGGTGGCCAAACAGAGATTGTCTGTGACCCAAGCGTCTTTTGATGACTATTGGCGAAATCTGAAGGCGGATGCAACCATCGATTTTTATAATGCCCTTTTGGCTAAGGAGCTCGTGTTGATTGATTCTCAGGCTTACCAGTATGTTTCCGCTTTGTTTAATAGTGATAGTTTGAGGTTCGCCAGGGGAGAAATTTCAGAGTTGGATATGCTGCAAAGCCATTTGGAACAATTCCAGGCACAACAGGAATACAAGGGCAGGCAGACCGAATACATGAATGCGCTGGTGTCGCTTGACGAGCGTTGTGGTGACCCTTCAAGGGGAACACAAAGTATAGAAGGACGTCTGGAAATGCCAACCCTGGATTGCGACCTTCAGCAATTGCTGGACAGCGCTTATAGAAACCGCTCGGACTTGCGTGCCGCCGAGGAGTCGGTCACACTGGCCAAACAGGAGGAAAAGTTGGCCATACGGGAACGGATTCCTGACGTTGAATTGGTGTTAGGTGCCAATTATAACACGAGAGTGCGTAATGAGGAAGCCCCGGCTCCTGAATATGTGGGGTATAGTGTGGGACTGACCATACCTTTGCCTGTGCTGAGTGTCAATTCAGGGGTGCGCAAAGCCAGTAAACTCCGGCAACAACAGGCCCAGTTGCAAAGCTTGTCCATCAGAAATTCTATCCAGGGCGAGGTGATCAGGGCGTATAATGTCTATCAGGCGTCTCTTCAGAAGGTGAAAAATTATAACGAAGTTCTGATGACCAGTGCCCAACAGGTATTGAATGGCAAACTGTTTGCCTATCAACGTGGCGAAACTTCTTTGCTGGAAGTTTTGACTGCCCAGCATACGTATAATGAGATCCAAAAAGACTATGCCACTAGCGTTTATGATTGTATGGTGGCGTTAGTAGAATTGGAGAGAAGTATAGGACGGTAATATATGTGAAGCAATGGGGTCGTTGTATCTATACAAAATTTTATCCATTGGTACATAATTCGAGGATTTTGTGTACCTTTGCAAGTTGTTTTTTAAACTTAATTACGCAAGTAATTTATTGATAATCAAATAGATGAAGATGAAAAAGATTTTTCTTTTTGCGGTATTGATGATGGCGTTTTTGGCAGCGTTTGCCCAAACTCCGAAAATAAGCTACCAGGCGGTAGTACGCGATGCCAACAACCGCTTGGTTGCTAACACTGAAGTGACGGTGGATGTGACGGTTTCCTACGGTTCACACACCTACACAGAGACAGGTTTGACAGGCACTACCAACGCAAACGGTTTGCTGTCGTTATTAATCGGCAATGCCAGTGGTTTTGAGAATATCGACTGGAGCAACGCCACCATCACAACTGCGTTGAAATTTGGTGCCAATACCATTGAAAACAGCACCTCGGTGACAGCGGTGCCCTACGCCTTGAATGCAAGACTTGCCGCCGATGTGGATCCGAACAGTGCAGTGTTGACCTCAGTGTATGACAGGATTCAGCAAGATAGTGCGGCACTGCACGATGCTTTGAAGGATACCGCCATTGCCATTCGTGGCGCTATTCCCGTGGTGCCGCCACAGGTCAATGCGGACTGGTCAGCCACAAGCGGTCCTGCCGAAATCTACAACAAACCCGATATCAACAATGGTAGGCTGATTATCACCTTGCCCGATGGCACAGAGAAGATTTTTACGGCGAATCAGGCAGGTAATACCGAGGTGGTAATTCCTCCATATACAGTGACACCTCAGGATATTCTTGATGCGGTGGGACAGATGACCCCGGCGCAGAAGGCTGCTATGCGACAGGCACTGGGAGTGGACGGTACTTCCTCCGGAAATCCACAACCGTGACAATCATTTAGAGTAAAGTATTTGCACCATAAAACAGACAGGAAAAAATGAAAAGAATATTACTTTTTACTGTACTGATAATGACATGCATTATGGCTTTGGCCCAGATGCCGAAAATAAGCTACCAAGCCGTATTGCGTGATGCCAATAACCGTCTGGTGACCAACACGCCGGTGACAGTGGATGTGACCATCACTTACGGTTCAAACAGCTATAGCGAGACAGATCTGACCACCACTACCAATGCAAATGGCCTGTTTTCAATCGAAATAGGTAGTGTCAGTGGCTACGAGGCCATCAAATGGAACAACGCCACCATCAAGACGGTGGTGACATTTGGCACCAATACCATTGTGAACACCACTGCGGTAACAGCGGTACCTTACGCATTGAATGCGCAATTTGCCACTGACGTGGATCCCAATGCTTCTGCGTTGGTTGCGGTATATGACAGGATTTATGATGACAGTGTGGCCGTGCATGATGCCCTGAGGGATACTGCCAATGCTATCCGAAACGCTATTCCCGTGGTGCTGGCACAGGTCAATGCCGATTGGAATGCCACGAGTGGTGTGGCCGAAATCTACAATAAACCAGCCATTAATAATGATACGTTAAGCTTTACCTTGCAGGATGGCACAAAGAAAATTTTCACCGCCAACCAACAAGGCAATACCGAGGTGAATATCGTGTATCCAGGGATAAGTGTGCAGGAATTACTTGAGGTGGTGGAAGCCATGACTCCCGAACAAAAAGCCGCCTTGCGTGACTCCTTGGGAATTTCTGATCCCACAACCTTCACCTGCGGTGTTTCCAAAATCGCCGACGTTGATGGTCATCAATATGAGACTGTGCAGATTGGCACACAGTGCTGGACTAAGACCAACCTGCGTACCACGCATTACCGCAATGGTGATGCCATCGCCGAGAATCAGGATGTGTCCTTGGCGACGGCTTCTTTCTACCGCCCATCCACCAGCGATGCCGTTACCGAGCATTATACGGATTCTATTTATGGCATGTATTATAACGCTTATGCAGCAGCTGACACGGGTCTTTGTCCCGCTGGCTGGCATGTGCCGACAAAAGCCGAGTGGGAACAGTTGACAACCTATATGAGCAGCCAGAGTGATTACGTGTGCGGTAATTATTCTACCGACTATATTGCCAGTGCATTAGCCGGTACCCATAAATATACTGACCAAAATGATGGAATTGTTTATGCTTGGAAAAACGAAGACAAGAGTTGTGCGGTGGGCAACGACCGGGGAAACAATAATGCTTCAGGCTTCTCCGCTTTCCCGGCAGGTTATTGGGAAAATTCGTTTATGGGTTATAGCCAAAGCGCTCGTTTCTGGACTTTTACGCCCGACAACAATCAAGTGTGGGTTAGTTCCTTGACGTATTCAGAAGAAATGGTGAATTTTTACACGGGTAATAAGGAACAAGCCATTTCTGTTCGTTGCCTCAAAGATACTGTGCCGGCGCAGGCTCCTGAACCCCCAGCATTTTCCTGTGGCAATGAGAAACTACAGGATGCTGATGGAAACGCCTACGAGACCGTGCAGATCGGTACCCAGTGCTGGACCAAGACCAACTTGCGCACCACCAAGTTCCGCAACGGCAATGCTATTCCAGAGGATATTGATCCCGAACAATCCGCTTCAGCTTCCTTCTCTCGCGCCTCTTCTGCAGATGTCCTCCCCGACTATCCTGCCTATACGGATTCGACATTCGGCTTCTATTATAACTGGTATGCTGCCGTGGATACTGGCAACAGCAAACTCTGTCCCGACGGCTGGCATGTACCCAATGACGGTGATTGGATGGTCCTTTCGAGCTATTTGAGAGCCAACTATGCTTGTGGCAATAATCTGTCCAATAATGCCAAAGCCATGGCAGACAGTCTGATGTGGGCGTCAAATGGTGTTGATTGTTCCATAGGTAATAATCTGGAAAACAACAACGCTTCGGGCTTCACCGCTGTTCCTGCTGCTTATCTCAGTTATGGATCACATTACCCCATGTTTATTGAGGCTTTGGCCAATTTCTGGACTGCGATGCCTTCCGTCGATAATCTCAGTGCCAAGTACTATTCCATGTACCATACAGACAAAGCTTTGCAAAGTTATGATCACCCAAAGAGCCAACTCCTCTCTGTACGTTGCATCATGGATGATACCACAACCATCGTCAAACCTGTCGTAACAACCGATAGCACCTCCGCAGTGACTACTATATCAGCAAAACTCCACGGTACAATCATCAATCCCAATAGCATTGTCATTGTAAAGAAGGGTTTTGAGTGGAAGTTGTCTTCGAAATCTTACTATAATGTCAAGGATGTTACGGGTACGGAGTTGATTATTACTTTGGAAAACCTTATCCCCGACACCCAATATACCTTCAAGGCATTTATCAATTACGACGGCAAAACTTACTACGGCGATGAACTTACGTTCAAAACGCCCATCAAGCCGACTGTCACGACCGGAAATGCCACCAATATCGCGCTGACGTCGGCCACCATCTCTGGTACGATCATCAATCCAGACCATGTGACTCTACAGGCGAAAGGTTTTGAATGGAAGAAGAGCCATGGGGTTTACGAATATGAAACCGTGAACCTCATTGGCGGGAATGAGATGACCCATACATTCACCGACCTTATCCCCAATACCAAATACGACTACAAGGCGTTCGTCAAATACGACAACAAGACCGTCTATGGCGAGGAGCTCTCCTTCACCACTCCCAACCATACGGAAGTCTCCTGCGGCACCATGACCGATGCTGACGGCAATCTCTACCAAACGGTGAAGGTGGGTAGCCAATGCTGGACCAAGACCAACCTGCGTACCACAAAATATCGTGATGGCAGTACTATCTCTAATCAGATTGGGACGACAGTCCCCGCATACTATCGGTTGAATGATATGGATAAAGATACCAATGTCATTGTACAGCAGACTACTTCTCCGGACTCCATCTTCGGTTTCTATTACAACGGGTACTCCACAGTTGGTGACAAGCTTTGTCCAGCTGGCTGGCATGTGCCGAGTTATGACGATTGGAGTGATCTCATAACTTATCTGAAAGCTCATCCCGAATATTGGTGCGACAATGACAATTCTAATTTGGCCAAAGCGGTGGCTTCCCGGGATTTTTGGTTTAATGTTGTAACGCCCCCCATAACATATACCATTAATAATGATGCTGTTGCCAGACCGTGCAGTCCGCAATATCAGGGTCCGGACTATCTCAACGATGCCTCCTATTTCTCTGCTATTCCTGCTGGTGCTTGGTACGATAATCTTGGAGGTAACATAGATACAGTTACTGGTTTGGGTGGACGCGAATTTGATCCGGGTAAAGATGCGCACTTCTGGTCCTCTACAACTCAGCCCAATTCAGATTCTACGGGATATTTCTTCCGTCTTGGAATGGTTACGTATGATGTGGTGGCCCTTGCGTACGATGCCCTGAAATATGGCCGTTCGGTACGCTGTCTGAAGGATGCCGCGGTAACTACTGGCGCAGCGACCGATGTTACGAGTTCTTCGGCCATCCTCCACGGCACGATAACGGATCCTGACTATGCGCAGAATCCCAATGCTGTACGGGGCTTCGAGTGGAAGGCTTCTGATGCCACCTCTTACACGCAGGTGATAACCAATGGCACGACCATGACCTACCAACTCATGAATTTGGACAGCAACACGGAATACACCTATCGGGCATTCCTGATTAAAGCGGAGGGAACTTACTATGGTGACGAGGTGAAGTTCACTACTCTTGCCCCTTGATGGTGGGTATAGAGTGATACTTCACTATTCTCGACAGGATACCGTTTGTTCTGTTTGTAGGTTAAACCTCGTTATTCTTCGTCTTCTTTACCTTGAACGTCAGATGCTTGATGAAGAGAAATTGGCAGACCGCCGCTAAAATGGTGGCCAAGAGCTTGCCGATAAAGTCATTCATGCCGAATTTGGTGATGAAGAGGAATACCAACAGCTGACTGAAAGCGTAGCCGATGAGGTTGACAATGAAGAACGACAGAAAACGCTGCCACACTTTGTCCTTGATTTTGAAGTTGAACTCCCGGTTCAGGAAAAAACTGGCGACCATGGCCACTTGGTAGCTGATGGTATTGGCCAGCAGCTCGTGCATGTTCCAATGTGCAAGCAGGGTGAAGAGCCCCACGTCAATGGCCGTTGTCACACAGCCAATAACACCGTATAAGAAGAAATTGCGGTGTTGTTGGTATTGTTTGTTGCAAAATTGTTGAATGTTTCCCATTTTATACGTTGGTTGCGGTTTTACCGCATGTGCTTTTTTTTTATTCAAAATTCAAAATTCAAAATCCAAAAACTCTAAACTCTAAACATTAAACATTAAACATTAAACATT